>NZ_AOPZ01000018.1 GCF_000414115.1 Streptomyces aurantiacus JA 4570 | reverse complement strand
CGGCACCGCCACGGCCGGGCCGTCCCCCCCCCCGTGGTCGAGGCCGGGCTCAACCCGCCGTCGGCGGCGCGTCCTCGCCGACGGCGGGCGGCGGCACGCTCACGCGCGCGGCGCGCCGCTCACCGTCCAGGACCCGCAGGGCCCGCGCCAACGTCGCCGCGTGGACCTCCGTTTCGCCCCGACGGTGCATCAGCGCCAGCGCGTCCCGCAGTTCGGTCGCCCTGCTGACGAGCGCCTGTGCGGCGCGCAGTCCGCCGTACGTCTGCTCGGCGCGCGCCGGATTGATCCGGCCGACGAGGTCCACCACCGCCAGATAGGCGTCGATCACCTCGCCCTCGGCGCGCGTCAGGACGGGCAGGGGCGGCAGTTCGGGCAGCACCGTGGCCTCACCCGGCGTCCGCGCGCGAGGTCTTGCGGCTCGGCACGATCTGGTCCACGAGGCCGTACTCCACCGCGGCGGCGGCGTCCAGGACGGTGTCGCGCTCGATGTCCGCCGTGACCTGTTCGGGGTCGCGTCCGGTGTGCCGTACGAGCATCTCCTCCAGGAGCGCACGGGTGCGCCGCAGTTCGTCGGCCTGGATGGCGAGGTCGGTCGGCTGGCCCCGCAACGCCTCCGGGAGCGCCGGCTGCTGGAGCAGCACCCGGGCGCCGGGCAGGATCGACCGCTTCCCCGGTGTGCCCGCGGCGAGCAGCACCGCGGCGGCGGAAGCGGCCTGGCCGAGGCAGACGGTCTCCACGTCGCAGGTCGTGAACCGCAAGGTGTCGTAGATCGCCGTGGTCGCGCTGAAGGAGCCGCCGGGCGAGTTGATGTACAGCGAGATGTCCCGGTCCGGCGCGAGGTACTCCAGGTGCAGGAGCTGTGCCATCACGTCGTTCGCGGAGACGTCGTCGACCGGCGTGCCGAGGAAGACGATCCGCTCGTCGAGGAGCTTGGAGTACGGATCCAGCGTGCGGAGCCCCGAGCTGGTGCGCTCGGTGAACTCCGGCAGGACATGGCGGGCGAGGGCCTTCTCGGTGTGCATGGCGTACCTCCCGGTGTGTGCGGCATGCGTGCGGACGCGTGGTCATGCCGACGGGCGCCGTCGCCCGGGCGACGGCCTCTGTAAAAAATGTACAGGACGTACATGACGTTATGATGGGGGTATGGCCTACGAGATTCCGGTGACGCAAGCCCGCGCAGAGCTCGCCGAGCTGATCAACCGCGTTGTCTACGGCAACGAGCGTGTGGTCGTCACGCGCCACGGCAAGCCGCTCGTGGCCCTCGTGTCCGCCGACGACCTGCGGTTGCTCGAAGAGATCGAAGCGGCCCAGGAGATCTCCGCTGCCGCGGAGGAGCAGGTCATCAGCTCCGTCTCGCGGATCGGCTCCACGTCGTCCGGCGCGGGCGAACGGCAGCGCTTCGGTATCGCGGCCGAGCATCGCGGGCCCGCATGAGCTGAGGGGCGCCGCGGGACTCACGCGCACTGAAGGGTGCTGCGGGGCCGGCCAACGCGAAGGCCGTGTGCCCCCGTCCGCTACAGCGGGGGCACACGGCTGTTCTGATGGGGCGCTGCTGTTCTGATGGGGCGCTGCCTGGGGGCCCGTTCCGGTGTGGACGGAGGTGCGCCGGTTCCGACGGTGCGCCGGTTCCGACGGCGCGTCGGTCCGATGGCGCGTCCGTCCGATGGCGCGTCGGGTCAGCCGACCGGTGCCGGCTGCCGCGCCGTCGACGGCGCCGACGCCTCGGGCTCGTTCCGCCCGCGCCGGCCCCCGGCGAGTACCGCCGCGAGGCCCAGCGCCGCCCAGACGGCGAGGGTGACGGCGGGCCCCGTCGCCGCCGCCCCGTCGAAGAACGCCGTCGAGCGGAGCAGGGAACCGCCCGCGCCCGGAGGCAGCAACTGGCCGATGACGCCGATGGGTTCGGGCAGCAGCTCCGGCGCGGAGGTCACCCCCGAGAACGGGTTGCCGAGCAGCACCATCAGGAGCGCGCCCGCGCCGATGCCCGCCGGGCCGAGCAGCGCCGCCAACCCGGCCACCGTTGCCGCGACGGCGAGCGACGACAGGGCCAGCACTCCGGCTTCCGCCCACCAGTCACCCGTCAGGATGCCGAGCCAGCTGTCGGCGAGCGCGGCGGCGGCCAGGCCCACGAGCGTCGTCGCCAGGACCAGCGTTCCCACGGCGCGGATGCCGCGCAGCCCCAGGAGTGTCACCAGCGCGCCCGCCGCGACGCCCCCGATGGCCATCGGCAGCACGCTCGACCCGAGGGCGGCGCCACGCGGGTCGGCGGCGGGCGCGGGCACCACGTCGACCGTCGTGACCCGGGCGCCGTCCGGGGCGCCCGCCGTCACCGCCTGCTGGAGGAGCTGGGCGACGACCGGGCTCGCGGCGGTGGCCGTCAGCAGCTTGGGTTCGTTGCCGGCGACCTTGGGGTCCTTGCCGGTGACGACGACCGCGCCGTACACGGTCCTGGCCTCGATGGCGGCGCGGGCCTCGGCCTCGTCCGCGTACCGATGAAGGTCGAACGCGCCCTCGCGTCGCTCCAGTTGCTCCTGCACAGGCGCGGCGGCGGTGGCCGGGCCCGCCACGCCGAGCGGCAGGTCGCGCGGCGCGGTCCGGCAGGTCGCGCGGCGCGGTCCGCGCGGCCGGCCAGGCGAAGGCCCACAGGGCAAGGGTCACGACGGTCAGGACCAGCAGCGCGACCGTCAGCATGCGGCGGGCCTGCGGGGGCGCGGCAGGGGACGGCGTGGGCATGGAGTTCTCCAGAGTGAAGGGAGGAAGTCAGGAGGGTCCGCGGGAAGCGGCTAAAGAGAAGGATCGTTCGTTTTTCTCTGTCCCCACTGTGTTCCGGCTGTGGTCGATTGTCAAGAATGAATGTTCGTTTTAGATTGGGTGGCATGGCTCGCGTATCCCAGGAACACCTCGACGCCCGTCGCCGCCAGATCCTCGACGGCGCCGCCCTCTGCTTCGCCCGCAACGGCTTCCACGCCACGTCGATGCAGGACGTGCTGAAGGAGGTCGGCCTGTCGGCCGGCGCGGTCTATCGCTACTTCAGCGGCAAGGACGAGCTGATCCACGCCATCGTCTCCGAGGTGCTAGGGGAGATCCGGGCGATCTTCGAGGAGGCCGCGCGGCAGACGCCGCCCCCGCCGCCGGACGTCCTCGTCGGCCACGCGTTCGGCCAGGTGCTCGGCCTGAGGCCCGAACTCGCCCAGGACGGCCGGGCGTACTTCCCGCGGCTCCTCGTGCAGGCATGGACCGAGACGCTGCGCAACGACGAACTGCGCGCGCTCATCCAGGGTGGATACGACGGGGTGCGGGCGGCCTGGGTGCGGATCGTCGAGGGGTATCAGGCGGCGGGCATGATGCGCGCCGATGTCTCCGCGGACCGGGTCGCGCGGACGATGATCGCCGTGGCGCAGGGGTTCGCGGCCCAGGTCGCCCTGATCGACGACGTGCCGGTGGACGCGCTGGGGGACGGCCTGCGGGGCCTGATGAGTATGGGGGAGCCCGGCTGAGCAGGGTGCCGAGTATGGGGGAGCCCCGCTGACGGTCATGGCGGGGTCAAGGGCTGGTTAACCTCGCTGAAACTCCGTCCAACTAGCCTGCCCTGCCACGCCACCTGGGGATTCCGTAAGCCAAGGTGTACACCGGCAGGTAATTCGCTGCCCGCTACATCTATACCCGTCGCGGTGGCCGCGGCAGCCGGACCCCGCACGGTCCGGAGCGAGGACTGTGAGGTGGGACGTGCGACTGACCCCGCACGAGCAGGAGAGACTGCTCATCCATGTGGCCGCCGACGTGGCCGAGAAGCGCCGTGCGCGCGGGCTGCGCCTCAACCACCCCGAGGCGATCGCGCTCATCACGTCGCACATCCTCGAAGGGGCCCGCGACGGCCGCAGCGTCGCCGACCTGATGTCGTCGGGCCGCAACGTGCTCACGCGGGACGACGTCATGGAGGGCATCCCCGAGATGATCCACGACGTCCAGGTCGAGGCGACGTTCCCCGACGGCACCAAGCTCGTCACCGTCCACGAGCCGATCGTCTGACGGGGGTACGAGTCGTATGCCATCCGCAAACAGTGCGAGCGCCGAGGGCCCGCTCCGCCTCGACGGCCCCGGCATGGTCCCGGGCGAGATCTTCTTCGCGGACGGCCCCGTCGCCTTCAACGAGGGCCGCGCCGCCACCGCCCTGACCGTCCTCAACGCTGCCGACCGCCCCGTCCAGGTCGGCTCCCACTACCACTTCGCCGAGGCCAACCCCGGCCTGGAGTTCGACCGCGCCGCCGCGCGCGGCAAGCGGCTGAACATCGCCGCGGGCACCGCCGTGCGCTTCGAGCCCGGCATCCCCGTCGACGTGACGCTGGTCCCCCTCGCCGGCGCGCGCGTCGTGCCGGGGCTGCGGGGCGAGACGGGAGGCCCTCTCGATGCCTGAGCTGTCCCGCGCCGCGTACGCGGACCTCTTCGGCCCCACGACCGGCGACCGCATCCGGCTCGCCGACACCGTCCTGCTCGTCGAGATCGAGGAGGACCGCTCCGGCGGCCCCGGGCGCTCCGGCGACGAGGCGGTGTTCGGCGGCGGCAAGGTCATCCGCGAGTCGATGGGCCAGTCCCGGGCGACCCGCGCCGAAGGAACGCCCGACACCGTCATCACGGGCGCCGTGATCATCGACCACTGGGGCGTGATCAAGGCCGACGTCGGCATCCGCGACGGCCGGATCACCGGCATCGGCAAGGCCGGCAACCCGGACACGATGGACGGCGTGCACCCCGACCTCGTCATCGGTCCTGAGACCGAAGTCCTCGCGGGCAACGGCAAGATACTCACCGCGGGCGGCATCGACACGCACATCCACTTCATCTCGCCGACCATCGTCGACGAGGCGCTGGCCTCCGGCGTCACCACGCTCATCGGCGGCGGCACCGGCCCCGCCGAAGGCAGCAAGGCCACCACCATCACCCCCGGCGCCTGGCATCTGGCCCGGATGTTCGCCGCCATGGAGGACGCCCCGGTCAACATCGGCTTCCTGGGCAAGGGCAACACCACCTCGGCCGCGTCCATGCACGCCCAGCTCCGTGCCGGCGCCGTCAGCTTCAAGATCCATGAGGACTGGGGCGCGACGCCCGCGGTGATCGGCGCCTGCCTCGACGTGTGCGAGGAGACCGGCGCCCAACTCGCCGTCCACACCGACACCTTGAACGAGGCGGGCTTCGTGGACGCGACGTTCGCGGCGGTCGGCGGGCGTACGTTGCACGCCTTCCACGTGGAGGGCGCGGGCGGCGGCCACGCCCCCGACATGATCACCGCGGTCTCGCTGCCGAACATGCTCCCCAGCTCGACCAACCCGACCCGCCCGCACACCGTCAACACCGTCGAGGAGCACCTCGACATGCTGATGGTCTGTCACCACCTCAACCCGGCCGTCCCGGAGGACCTCGCCTTCGCCGAGTCCCGCATCCGCCCGACGACGATCGCCGCGGAGGACATCCTGCACGACCTCGGCGCCATCTCCATCATGTCCTCGGACTCGCAGGCGATGGGGCGCGTCGGCGAGGTGATCCTGCGGACCTGGCAGACGGCGCACGTGATGAAGCGGCGCCGCGGGTCGCTCCCGGGGGACACCCGGGCCGACAACCACCGGGCGCGGCGGTACGTCGCCAAGTACACGATCAACGCGGCCATCGCGCAGGGCATCGAGGGCGAGGTGGGCTCGGTCGAGAGCGGCAAGCTGGCCGACCTGGTCCTCTGGGACCCCGCGTTCTTCGGCGTGAAACCGCAGGTGGTGCTGAAGGGCGGGCAGATCGCGTACGCGCAGATGGGCGACGCCAACGCCTCCATCCCGACACCGCAGCCGGTCCTGCCGCGCCCCATGTTCGGCGGCCACGGCAAGGCGCCGGCGCGCAACTCGCTGAACTTCGTGACGCGCTCGGCGCTGGACGACGGCCTGCCTGAACGACTTGCTCTAAATAGAGCGTTCGTTCCAATCGCTTCCACTCGTGGCCGTACGAAGGCCGACATGCGCGAGAACGACGCCCTGCCGCGCGTCGAGGTCGCCCCCGACAGCTTCGCCGTACGCATCGACGGCGAGCTCGTCGAGCCCGCACCCGCCGCCGAACTGCCGCTGGCCCAGCGGTACTTCCTGTTCTGAGGCGGTGACCGCACATGTCGCGAGCCGCGCTGCTCGTCCTGGCCGACGGCCGCTTTCCGGCCGGGGGTCACGCGCACTCGGGCGGCGCCGAGGCGGCCGTGAAGGCGGGCCGGATCACCGGGGCGGCGTCCCTGGAGGACTTCTGCCGGGGGCGCCTGCACACCACCGGTTCGGTGTCGGCCGCGCTGGCCGCGGCCGCCGCGCTCGGCGTCGACCCCGCCACCCTCGACGAGGCGGCGGACGCGCGCACGCCGTCGGCCGCGCTGCGGGCCGCCGCCCGCAGGCTCGGGCGACAGCTGTTGCGAGCCGCGCGGGTCGCGTGGCCCTCGCCCGAACTCGACGCCCTGGCAAGGGAGTTCCCCAAAGGGGCGCACCAGCCGGTCGTGCTCGGCGTGGCGGCGCGGGCGGCGGGGCTCGGCGGGGAGGATGCCGCGTACTGCTCGGCGTACGAGAGCGTCAGCGGCCCTGCCACCGCGGTGGTCCGCCTCCTGAGCCTGGACCCCTTCGACGCCACGGCCGTCCTGGCCCGCCTCGCACCCGACCTGGACGACGTGGCCCGGGAAGCGGCGAGGTCCGCCCGGCGGGCGGTGGACGAGGGGGTGGACGCACTGCCCGCCGCGTCGGCGCCGCTGCTGGAGGTGGGGGCGGAGGGACATGCGGGGTGGGCGGTGCGGTTGTTCGCGTCCTAGGCAGGCCGGGGCCCCACCCTCCATACCTCCCGATCAGCCCGAACGGCCTCGTCCTCAATCGCCGGCCGGGCCTTCTCCCGCCCATCCACACAAGGAGCCACCCCATGCACCTCGACCACACGCACGACGAAGCCACAGCTGTGAGCGCGGACGCGCACCGCCCCGACGGCACCCGCCGAGCCCTCCGCATCGGCCTGGGCGGCCCCGTCGGCTCGGGCAAGACGGCCACGGTGGCCGCCCTCTGCCGGGCACTCCGCGACGAACTCTCCCTCGCCGTGGTGACGAACGACATCTACACCCGCGAGGACGCGGAGTTCCTGCTCCGCGAGGCGGTCCTGCCGCCGGAGCGCATCACCGCGGTGGAGACGGGAGCCTGCCCGCACACCGCGATCCGCGACGACATCTCCGCGAACCTGGAGGCGGTGGAGGACTTGGAGGATGAGGTCGGCCCGCTCGACCTCATCCTGGTGGAGTCCGGCGGCGACAACCTCACGGCGACGTTCTCGCGCGGCTTGGTGGACGCGCAGATCTTCGTCATCGACGTGGCGGGCGGCGACGACATCCCCCGCAAGGGCGGCCCCGGCGTCACCACGGCTGACCTGCTGGTCGTGAACAAGACCGACCTGGCTCCGTACGTGGGCTCGGACCTGGCCCGCATGGCAGCCGACGCGAAGGCTCAGCGCGCGGAACTGCCGGTGGTGTTCCAGTCCCTGAGGTCGGAGGAGCACGTCGCGGCGGTCGCGCGGTGGGTACGTGAGCAGCACGCGGCGTGGACGACGGTTTCGACGACGCGGGCGACGGCACCAGCCCAGTGACCCCACAAACCCTCACCCCCTCCACCCCCGGCCGGCCCTCGCCCCCAGACGAGCCGTCCACCCCGGCTCACCCGCTCCCAAGCCCCGCCGGCGTGCACGCCCACGCCCGCATCGGAGCCCGCGCCGACCCGCACGGCCGCACCGTCCTGCCCGTACTGGACGGCGAAGGCCCCCTGGCCCTGCGTCGCACCCGTGCCACGGGACCCGCGGCCCACGTCACGCTGGTCGGGGCGATGAGCGGCCCCTTGGGCGGGGACCGTCTCGCCGTCGACGCGGACGTGGGCGCGGGGGCGCGCCTGAGCGTCGGCTCGGCCGCGGCGACGATCGCGCTGCCGGGCCAGGACGGGACGGCGGCCCACTACGACGTGCGCCTGACCGTCGCCACCGGGGCCGAGCTGCGGTGGCTGCCGGAGCAGTTGATCTCGGTGCGGGGAAGCGAACTGCGCGTCACGACGAGGGCCGACGTCGAGGCGGGCGGCCGCCTGGTGCTGCGCGAGGAGCAGATCCTCGGCCGAACCGGCGAGAGCCCGGGCCTGCTGCACAGCCGGCTCACGGTCCGCTACGCGGGCCGAACCCTGCTCGACCAGGAACTGTCGTGCGGCCCTGGCGCCCCATCCGGCTGGGACGGCCCCGCCGTACTGGCGGGACACCGGGCGGTGGGCCAACTCGTCATCGTAGACCCCGAGTTCACGACCGAGCCCCCACCGGCAGCGATGCTCGGAGAACACGCAGCCCGCACCCCCCTCGCCGGCCCCGGCATCCTGATCACGGCCCTGGCCCCGGACGCCCTCCAACTCCGCCGTGTACTGGACGAAGCCCTGCACGGCTTGGCCTAGACCACGCCTTGGCCCCTCCGGCAGCCGGACTACCCCGGACCGCTCACCGGTACAAACCGATCCGTTTATCGGATTGCTAACTAGGCCCGCGTCGTGGGCGCTTGGATCTCTCCATGTCAAGCGCGAGTCCAGGGTGACTGCGTTCGCGAAAGTCCGTATGTGTACCCAGGAGGACGCTTAGGCTGGCTCCCAGTTTGGCTCCCGCACCCCCCGACCGTCGCGATCGATGACGTCGGAGGGGTCTCGGGCGTGCGTGCAGGGCTGGGAGGGTGGCTGAGATGGCGAAGCGTAGGCGGCCCCAACCGCGAGACGCACAAGGCAGGTACGCGCGCATGTCGGGCCCGCCCATCTGGTTCGTCGTTGGATTCGTGATCTTGGTTCTGATCATCGTCAATGCGCGCTGATGGTTGATCTGCGGGACGCGCCGCTTTCATGCGCTCCCTCGCGCAGGGGTCCTGCTCCCTTTGCAGCGTGGGCAGTCGTCGCTCCATCAGGTGGAACGACAATTCCTGGCAGGCGGCCACCATTTGTCCGCTAGTCTGATCGACGCCAAGTCGCCGTCTCCCGCATACGGGAGCTGACATGTGTCGCCGTCACCCCCAGTGGGGTGCTGACACGTCAGGAGAAGCCGATGTCCGGCAAGGACTACAGCTATGCCATCCCGGACCATCCGATCGAGTACACCCGGGTGGATCCGGAGTCCATCAAGTTCGATTCTCGTGCTCAGCGCAACCTCAACAAGCCACGTGCTCGGGCTATAGCCGAGAAGCTGGTCCCCACCGCGCTCGGGACGCCGATCCTCTCGCAACGCGAGGACGGGTATCAGTACGCCGTTGATGGCATGCACCGCGTATACGCCTGCCAACTCATTCGGGCAGGAGATGTCAAGGTCTCGGATCAGGTCCGCGACGCGATCGAGACTATCTCCTGCGAGGTCCACCTCGGCCTGTCGATGGCAAACGAGGCGTCCCTGTTCATCATCAAGAACAAGGAGTCCTCGAAGGTCGGTGCGAACGACGAGTTTAGGATCGGTGTATTGGCCGGGCACCCGCTCTTTGTGGACACCAACGTCGTGTTGGAAAAGCATCAGCTCAAGGTTGGAAGCCGCAGTGCTAACGGTGTGAGGGGCATCAAGGGAATCCTGAGTGTTGTCGAGGATCATGGTCCCGAGGTCCTGGATCAGTCGCTTGCCATCGCTGAGGAAGCTTGGGGTCGAGGACCCGACACCTGGCACTCTGTCACGATCGGCGGCATTGCCATAGTGATCTCCAAGCACCCTGATGTGGTCAAGCACAAAGAGTTGGCGCTGAGGCTCGGGCGTCAGGGTGGGCCCCTCGTCTACCATCGCGACCAACGACAACACTCGGGCTGACGGTACGAAGGGGCGTCTTAAGGCGGCTCACTTGGCGGTTGCTTCCGCCTGGAACGCGAGGCGGAGCGTGAACAAGATTCCTGTGCCGAACATCTTCGAGTAGCTTCGGCCGGCACACGCTGCCCCGCTCTCTGCTGAGGCGCGGGGCAGCGTGTTACCACTATCTACCCCGGCTCCCTACCGTCCGCCGTCGCCCTACACGTCTGTGGAACGGGCGTGCTTCACCACGTCCAGGTGGAGCGCGCCACTATACGAACGGCCTGGTCGCCGTAGGTCGCGTCTGCTCGGATCTGCCTAGGCCGATAGCGGACGGGATGGGAGCCACCCACCACGCTCGTGAAGATGTGCCCGCGGCCAGGGAGCGGTGCCCCCCTCCATCACGGTGCCGGTCGGCCCCCGCCGGAGGCGTCGTCTGCCACCACAGGTCGGAGTTGAGGGGCCTTTGGTGCCGGCCTTGGCCGACGATCAGTCGATGTAGGGTACCCGCCGCGATTCGTCCGGGCTGCGCCTGAAATGACGATCTGCCCCGCACAGGTGGGGCGTTGGGTTTGTGAGCGTGACACCAGCGGGAGCCAGTGTCAGTGCTGTTGATTACGCTCTTGTCATCAGACGATCGCCTAGGGGTGGGCCGTGAGAATCCAGGACCTGAGCAGCAGCACGGCCGTAGAAGCGGCCATCGCTGAGTTCGACAGCATGGGAGGGGTGGCGTTCCGAAGCCTGTACGGGTTCGGACCATCAACTCAGTACTACGTTAGCCACGGTGACCGGCTATACGACGCTAAGGCGATCGCCGGCGTCGCTTACGGCTATCAGCACCCAAGTCATGGGACGCTGCCAAGAGAAGAGTTCTCCGGTGGCGAGTCAGGGGCGAACCCGGTGCTTCGTGCGCTGGGGTTCGCCGTGCTCGACAGCCACTCGGAGACCGCCGGTGCCGAGCTGGAATGGCGTCTGGCCGTGTGGAGAAACCTGCTTGCTCGGCGAGACAGCGCTGGACTCGTAACGGCGGACGCCGTCCGCTCGGTGGGTGCGTACGGCAACTTTCGCGGCATTTGGACCGACAAAGCTCGCACAGAGCGAGTCCACCCGCACGGAGTCACGATCGGGCTGAAGCACACGGGACAGCACTACCCTGACGACCTCGACGAGCATGGAGTGCTCTACCACTACCCCGTGACGCGACAGCGGGGGCGTGACCGTGGGGAGGTAGACGCCACGAAGGCGGCCGCCTCGCTGCGCCTGCCCGTCTTCGTGATTACTGAGCACGGGGAGCTTCGGGGCGTACAGCTTGCTTGGGTGGAAGGCTGGGAGGATGAAAGCAGCCTCTTCCTGGTCAAGTTCGGGGAGACGCCGCCCGTACAGGTCATCGATCACGACCGATCGGATGAGCAGCCGTTTCGACTCGAAGGCAACCGGCGGCGCCGGCGAAGCGGAACCGTCGTCACGCGACCCGACCAGGCACGTTTCAAACTCGAAGTGTTCCAGCGGTACGGTCCCCGTTGCCCTCTCTCCGGTATCGCGGTACCTCAGATGGTGGAAGCTGCGCATCTCCGCGGAGATGCAGACGGAGGTACTTCCGATGCTCGCAACGGCTTGCCCATGAACGCAGCACTCCACAGAGCCTTTGACGCGCACCTCTTCGCCATCAACCCCGACACCATGACCGCAGAGGCGCGCCCCGGTGGGCCCACCCTGCATGATCTCGGCATCTTGCATCCCAAGCTGGAGCTGGAGCGTCTCCCACATCCGGATGCCCTCAGATGGCGCTACCTCGAGTGGCTGCGTTGCACCGGCCGCGAAGGCCAACAGACCGTGCGGTAGTAGCCAGCCGCCGTCCAAGCTCTGGCCGCAGGCGCGCTGCTGTTGCCCGTTCCCGCGACACAGCTAGGCGCTGCGACAGACCAGACGTGATGGGCTCAGGAAGGATGCCTATGTGGCCCGAGGGTTGCCGCGCACGACGAGCGTCATGTCCCTCTCGGCCAGTGGCGAAGCGGCTACGTCGGCGATATCTCCCCTAGCAAAGTGCGAATCTGAGATTGTGGTCGGATGCAACCTGAAGTACTTGCGGCATTAATCAGCACACCCATTGCGTCATGGGCTGCATACACGGCAGGTCGTGCACAAGCGCGCGGAGCTCTAGACGCAATGCGACTACAGGCACAGAGGCAAGCGTGTCTGGATGTGATCCGAGCTTCGCAGGATCTCGCTGAACGGATCTATCCAGCTCTGATAGAGGTCGTTAGTGAAGAAGGTTTTGTCGAAACCCCTCCAGACTTCTTGAAGGCAGAACGGGCGGAGCTCCGGTCGGCGGTGGATCGACTGGAACTAGAGGGGCCAGAGCCAGTCATCCCCTTCGCGCATGACCTACTAGATGCCGTGAGGGTTGTTGATGAAGAATGCATGTTGGAGACTCCGCAATTGCAAGCGATCTATCGACTGGCCGGGGGTTTTATTCGGCTATCCCGCCTATTTAGCCTTTCAGGCGCGGTGACCCTTACCTTCGGTGAGGAGGTGGCGGAAAACCTCCGGCATGCCATTATCGAGCAAAGCGGAGTTCGTGAAGCGCTCGAACCTTTGGTTGCAGGTAATTTCATGCCAGTCGGCATGGATGTTGAGATTGAAAAATGCAACTGGGATTACCTGGCGTGCGGCCTGGCAGATGATTTGAACGAATCACGTGCCAAATTCACGAGAGCTGCACGGGAGTATTTTGTCGATGATCGGAGATGGTCTCTCCTTCGGATATTGAGGGGTGGGAACGGGCCGGGCCGGCGGCACCTGCCCGTTCGCTGATCACTCTGCGGCTACCTTCGGCTCTGGGTCCAGAAGACCAGAACCGTGACGAACCCGGCACCAGCCCTGTAAGCGGCCCCCCGGAGCGCCTCCATGCCGAGATCTTGAAGGCCCCGCATGCGGAGCTGTGCGATCAATGATCGAAGCTTCGTGAACGTGCTGTTGTCGCAAGGCTTAGCCTTCTCCATGTGCTTCCTCTGTGTCTCTGAGTGGATAGATGGGTGACTGCAAGGGAGCCCTCGGATAGTGGCGTAGGAACCGTTTCCGAAACAGGGCTCCTTCTGCACTGTGCGTTGGTTGCTAGTCCCTAACTGTTCCACAGGTGGAGGGGCTTAGATTTCTAGACTTGGAGCGCAAAGCGGCTCAGGCTGTAGTCATAACGTGTTTGGGTGTAGCCAAAACGTGCATGGGCGTGCCCAAAATGCGTTCATGTGACGCTCGTCACGCAGTGTAGAGTTTTGGCCACGCGGGAGCAACAAGCCGACTCCATCCCTTACTAGACTTCGGTGTCGCAGCTAGCGTCGCCCTTCCGTCATCGATGAGGTATTCGCTGGTCACTGGTACTTAGGGATCGGGAGCTCTCGGGTACTCAACGGATTTCAGCAAAAATCTGCAAGTGCCTGCCGGAAGCTGTAAGTGACTGCGAGCTTCTGCTACCTGCGGATTTGAATTCATCGCCCGTTTGGCTGAATCTCGCCTGTAGGGAAACGGCTCGGAAGCTTGTCAGCAGGGGAATCAACTTGATCGTTTCCGAAGTTGACCCAAGACGGGTGGTCTACTGAAGCGCTCCGCCTTGACGTCGACTCGAGGGATTGGGTGGGGGCTATTCGGTGAGGTCGTCGTCGCGGGGCCACTTGATGATGGGTGGGTCGGCGGCGGGCCAGGTGATCTGTTCGGCGCGCTCCATGTGAAGGCGGTAGGGCCGCCAGGCTTCCACCGCGTCCAGGGCCGATGGCGGTTGCGGGAGGTCCTGCATGACGGGGCCCTGTCCGGTGGGAGCGAGGTTCTGTTCCCGCTCCAGCCACCATTCGGCCCACCCATAGACGGCTGACGGGTACAGCACGGTCGGGCCTGGCTCATCGCCGGTCACCGTGAGCAGATAGCCGCTCTGGTCGTGGAGGGTGTCCAGTCCGTGGGTGCGCAGCCAGACCAGCGCGGAGGTCTGAGGTGGTGACGCCGATAGCGATCGCCCATGGGCGCCGGTGGCGCAGGTGATCCAGCACCAGCAGCGGCGGTTTGGTGGGTCAGATTGGGAGAACTCGGCATCCGGTTCGGGGAGCAGGCGAAGCGCTTGAATGACTTGCCCTCGCGGATGTTCCCCACACTCAGATTGGTCTTCGATAACAACGTTGAACTGGCTGACAACTCGGTTCGTACGGCCCGAGAACAGCAATCTATGCGCGCCTCAATTTCATCGGTACGGCCCGACAAGTCATCGATCCTTAGTCCGCTACTGCTCTGGAAATTGACCGTGCTCGAGGTAGGCCACTTGCCCCTCAGCGCGAGCGAGCACGGCCGCGCGGACCCGTCGCGCGAGGCGTGGAATGGTCAAGGAATCGACGTCTTCGATGCTGTGGAAGGCATATGCCTTGATCTCCGTACGCTGCAACCGGATCTGTCCCTGAAGCTGCGTTGGGAGAGCCCCGCCATCGAAGAGGTACAGGACCTTGTCACCTTCGGTAGGGCTAGGGGCCCAATCGACGGCGAGAAGGCGACCGATCCCGGGCGTGATGCCCAGCTCTTCGCGGACCTCCCGCACGCATGCCTGTAGCGGGGATTCGCCGGCGTCGACGTACCCGCCCGGGATATCCCGGTAGTCCTTGTACGTGGGCTCAAGGAGCATGACGCGGTCCTGGTCATCGAAGAACAGCGCGCCCGCAGCCATGCGCGGGCGCGCCATCTTCGCTTCGTGTTCGTTCTCGGTCTCGCTCACACGACCGAGCCTAACCAGCTCACACGACGCGAAGCCTCTCGGCCAGATCGGCCACGGAACGGCTCGGCCGGCCACGGGTGCCGCGGACCCAGCCGAGTACGAGTTCACGGCTCATGTAGTGGTGCCTGACCTGCTCAGGCGCCATCTGCTCAGCTTCGAGAACGACAGCGAGCGCTTCGTCCGTGCGGTTCCGAGCCGTGAGCGCTCGCGCTACTTCGAGGTCGTGCCGCACACGGCGTTCGGTGGGAAGGCCGCTCGTATCGACCTGCGGCCCAAGTTCCGAAGCGATCTGGAAGTCTCCGAGCTCACCAGCGGTGGCCACCTTGTGGATCGCGACATTGGTGGGCCCGAAGGCGGTCCACATGTGGTTGGCGTCCGCCCCCAGGCGTGTGGCTGCCGACTCCGCCTCACGAAGGTAGGTCTGCGCCGTCGCGCGATCCTCCGCACGAGCGGCCGCCATCGCCCCGGTGAGGAACAAGGTCCCATAGACGGACAGGTACGAGGGCGAAGCCGCTCCAAGGCCAGTCTCCAGGAACCCTGCCGCATCGCTCACGAGCTGGACGGCAGTCTCGTATCGACCGGTGGACAGCAAGCAGTGCGTCACGGACCGGAAGAGCGACCCAACGATGACGTTGTTCCCGCTCTGCTGTGCGGCGGCAAGCCCGCGGTCCGCCGCCATCCAGGCAAGCTCGCTCTCCCCCAGCTTGCCGAGCACCATGGCCGCACCCTGGTACGTCAGAGCAAGCAGCGCGTTCGCTTCGTCCCGCTCCTGGCCTGTGCACGTACGCACCGCAAGTAGAGCGTCCGACAGGATGAGCGGCAACTGCCGCGTGGCGAAACCGAATCGCGAGCCCTGGTAGGCGTCCCACACCTCGCTCACGTCGGATCGCAGGTTCGCCAGGGTCGGCGGCTCGCCATCGGCGGGCGCGCTCAGGAGAGGCGTCAACTGGCGGTAGTCCATGAGCGCTTCGCGCAGCGCGGGGACCGTACGCCGGCCACTCTCGTTTGACCACTCCAACAGGGTCGGCTCGCCGATGAGGTCTCCAATGGACACGTCCAGGGCGTGAGCCAGCGAGCGGATCACTGAGAGCCGGTCTAGCTGGATGCGGTTGTTCTCGACCTTGCCGAGCCAGTCCGGCGTACGGACGACCAGCCCTGCCAGCACTTCCTGGGAGATTCCGCGGCGGTGGCGGTACCAAGCCACACGCTCGCCGATCGTCAGTTGCTGCGTCATTCCTCGCATGACTTCAGCGTCACCTCGGTTCGGATGAGGACCCCGGAAGGTTTTTCCGGGGTCGCTTCAGTGCCTGGTCATAGCGTCGTGGGTGTCGAGACCGAGACGTCCACGGCGGCGGCAAGGAGGCACAGCTATGTCTCTGACGGCTGATGAACGGCACCAAGTGATGGTGGCTCTTGCTGAGCTCTCCGCGGAAGTGGACGCGCTCGCTGAGAGGGCACGGCGCTTAGCGGACACCTTCAGCTCTTCCCCTCCGCCCCCTCCACCCGGCGGAGACGTTCATCAAGACGCTCCAGATGCTCACGGACCGATTCGATCTCCCTCATGATCGCGGTGAACTCTGGGCTGGGAGTCGGCTTCTCTCGGGCATCCAGAGCTTGGGCGCTCACGAAGTAGCCGCGCGTTGAGTCCGGGGTCACCAAGCCCCATTTTGTGAGGAGTTGGAGGGCCTTCGTTGCCGTCCCCGCGGCGACTCCGAAGCGCTCTGCGATCGCCCGCACCGATGGCAGCTTGTCGCCCGCCCTCACCTTGCCGGTCTTGATTTCCTCTCGCAGGGTCTCGGCGATCTGCTCGTTCACCCGTCGCGCGTCATCAGCAGTTTGCGTCATGCCTCGATGCTAGCCCGCGCTGAACTAGATCAAGCAGCACACACAGCACACCCTCTTGTGCTGGTTGTATCAGTAGTGCTAGAACAGTTTTAGTGCACCACCCGGAAGGGCGGAGCGCTCGTACGACCAGTTTGACCTGCACAAACGCCCGGAGGGCTCCGTGAAAACGGGCTCGATGGAAGCGACTGGGGCTTGAGAACTGAACAGCGTGCCAAGTCGACGGGGTGAGAGTCCCCGTCCCCGCAACGGCCCGGGTGACGGCCGCCGGCGGCCACTTCGTGGCGGGTGAACCTGTCCTGCCCCGCGTGCCAGCTCTGGAGAACACCGCTCGGGATCATCCCTTCATTTCTGGAGGTCAGCCCCTGGGGTGCCACCTGGTGCGCGCCGCCCTGCTGGCGTCAGAGCAGTGACGATGACGCGCCCGATTTCCCCGGCTCGGGGCCGGTGCGCCGTTGCAAGCGGTGTGCCGGTGAAGCCGTGTCTCTTCGCCCCTGAGGGGGTCGGTGTGAACCGACGACATACTTTGGCGCCGCCGGCTTGGACCAGCCGACGGCACCCGTACGTTCCCGGTCCGTCTCTTCCTGGTCTCGCAGCGTCAGCCGCTGCGGCCGGTTGCTTCCTCTCGTTCGTCCGGGCGCTCTCCGGAGCGGTCCCGGCCGGACGGGGGTGAGGGGAGCCGGAGCTCACCAAGGGAGTTCGCATGTCTGAGATGCCGTATCTGCATCAGCGCATCCTCGTTCGCGCTGCTCAGCGTGACGACCACAGAGTGGCGTCGAAGAACGCCGACGCTGTGATGCGCCTGTACGCGGCCGACCTGGTTTCCCGCGAGGTTCTGACCCCGTCCGGGCTCGCTCTTGCGCGGAAGTTGATGCAGCGCGAGTCCGCACAGCACTGACGCACACAGCCCCGGCAGCGTGCCGTGAGGGCGCCGGATCGAATCCGGCCCGGGGCGCCGCCGCCCGTCTGGCGGCCCGCCGCCTGAGCGCGGCTTTCTCATCTACGGCGTGCACCCCCGGAGTTGCAGCTCCGGGGGTGCAGCTCCGGGGGTGCTGTTCGGGCCGTTCCGCTGGCTAAGGAGACACGACCCATGAAGTGCATCGTTGCTGGTCATGCTGCTGTTACGGCAGCGGAGTTCGTGGAGTTGGCGTTGGCGGAGCTGCGGGAGGTCGACCCCCTCGCCGCGGCCTACGCCCGGGCGCTGCTGCGGGCGAGTGACCTGCCGAGGCGAGCGTCGCGTCCGTGGCGCGTTCGCCGGGCGTCGGCCCGCCGCGCGGGCATCTGCGCTGTGCAGGGTGCGGCGGTGGCGGCGTGAGCGAGAACCTGACGCTGGATAACCTGGCCGTGCCGCTGCGCGTCCTGCGCGTACTGGCCGCGGAGTTCGGGCACTTGGCGGCACCGTCGGTGCAGGTGTCCACCATCTACCCGAACCGGCTGGACTTGACGTTCCACGACGACCTGCCTGGCTTCGAGGCGTGGCGGGCGGCGCTGGGAATCTCCCCGGACGCGGTGACCTACGGCGAACAGACTCACCGGACGCGCATTCTGCGGGCGCAAGCCGAGTACGCGGGCGCGGTGGTCAATCTGACCGGCTTCGCGGACATCGTCGTCCCGGCGACAGTCGGGGGTGCGTCATGAGTGCTGCGGCCCGTGTGGATCCGGGGTTGACGGGCGTCGATACTGTGTCGACGCCCGTCAACGTGGAAGGCGTCATCACCGCCGTTGCCGGGGTGCTCACGGTGGTGCTCACCGCGGCGGCATTCTGGCTCTCCTACGAGCACTTACAAGAGGTCGCTGCGCAGCATGGGATGGCGGACGCGGTCGCCCGCTCGTGGGCCTGGCCTGCGACCGTGGATCTATTCATCGTGATCGGTGAGCTGTTGATCCTGCGTGCCTCCCTCGCCCACAGGGTCGACTGGTGGGCGATCGGTCTGGTCACCGCAGGCGACGGCGCCTCCATCGCGCTGAACGTCGCGGGAGTCGGGCAAGACGCCAACGTCCTGAACTACGTGGTAGCCGCGGTTCCTCCCGTGGCCGCGCTGTTGGCGTTCGGCGCGCTGATGCGCCAAGTCCACGCCTACCTTGCCCGCCGCACGTCGACGGGCGTCGCCCTGCCGCCGTCGGGCGTCAACGCCCCGTCGACGCCCGTCGACGCTGCGCCCGCCGCCGTTCCGTCCGAGCCCGTCCAGGCGGCTGAACCCGCGCCGGATCTCCCGAGCGCAGCGCTGCGTATCGCGCCTGCGCCGACGCCCGTCACGGTGGCGTCGACACTCGACGAAGCGCGGTCGACGGCCGTCGACCTGTGCCTGCCGGTGATCTACCCGAACCGCGTGGATCAACTGGTACGGGCCCTGTACGGGACGGACTTCACGCAGCCGAGTACGGCCCGCATGACGCAGGCCATGGCCGCGTTGGGACTGGGCGCGTCGGATTCGACCGCCCGCACCGCGCGTGGCCGAGTCAAGGCGCGTGAGCCGCACCTGGCCGCTTTCCCCACCGCAATCGCCGGATAGGGGCCCGGGATGTCGCTTACGTACGCCGACTGCTTCGATCCGTCCGGCGCCCGCTACGGGGTGCCGTCCTACCCCTTCCGCCTGGCGCCGGACGGGCTGGCGACCCGGCGCCAGCTTCGCGCTCGCGGGCTGCGGCCGGGGGGTCAGCCGATAGCCGCGCAGGTGATGCGCGCGAATCGGCGCGCCGGGGGTCACCTGGTGGCCTACCTGTACCGGATCGACCGGGCCAAGCCGGTCCGCCCGATGACCTCGCGCAAGTGGGGTGCGCTCGCGCTGGCGATGCTCGCCCGCCGCACCTGCCCGCGCTGCCGGCTCGATGTCGGCTACTGCATCCCACGCTCCAAAGGAATCTGCGGCCTGTGCCTCGCCGCTGAGGAACAGCGCGCCGCCTGACCCTTCAACTTCCTGGAGTTTCGCTGTGTCCAGCCGTACCCGGCCCCGGGCCCGCACCATGAAGGTGCCCGTCGGGGCAACCACCGTCCGTATCCCGCGCCAGCG
>NZ_AOPZ01000017.1 GCF_000414115.1 Streptomyces aurantiacus JA 4570 | reverse complement strand
TCGCCCGGGCCCGGCCCGGCCCGCAGCAGGGCCGCCGCCAGCCAGGCGGCCAGGCCCGTGCCGACGCCGCTGACCGCCGCGATGCCGTACCGCGCCGCGTCCCCGGAGATCTCCTGCGGCAACACGCCGACCAGGGACTGGAACACCGCGTACCCCGCGGCCGCGCAGCCGAAGCCGCCGAGCCAGCCCACGAACCGGCCCTGGCGCGAATCGCCCGGGGGAGGCGGCCCGGGATCCGGCCGGGCCGGGCGGCGGCCGAGCTGCTGCTGTGACACAGGTGGTTCCCTCCCCCCAGGGCGGCGCGTGGGTCGTCGTGATTCCCAGTCTAGGCGGCCGTAACCGTGTTTCTCCGGGTCAGGACGGTTCCCGGAACCCGGCGGCCGCGGGGCGCGCCGCCCCGTCGTCCTCCTCTCACCGCCTCCCTGCGGCCACCGAGAAGGTGAAGGCGAACTCGGCCGGTGCCGCCCGGAGTTCGTGCTGCGGCAGCACGCCGGGCCCGCACGACTGCGAGCCGATGCCGCGCTGCCCGTGGTCGAGGTGCACCCACACCGTGTCACCCGGCGTCAGGTCCGTGCGGTGGGCGGCCGCGTCCAGCTCCTCGCTGCTCCAGCGGCGGGCCGTGAACCAGAACGCGGGGTCGCCGACGATCCGCAGCCCCTCGCCGTCGAAGCCGGTGCGCAGCTCGGCCCAGCGCACGTCGGCGCGGGCGCCGTTCTCCTGCGGGCGGACGTACGGCGTCTGCATGCGGTCCACGTGCGTGTACCAACGGCTCACGGTGGACGCCGACTTGGTGTCCGGGTAGCCCTCGCCGGGCCCGCCGCCGAACCAGTGCGCGTACCCCAGCGCGGCGGGCAGCCCGAGCCGGACGCCGAGCCGGGGCAGCGGCAGCTCCCAGTCGCCCTCCGGCGTCACCGACACCGCGAGGCGCAGGTCCGTGCCGTCGGACGTCCAGCGGTAGACGGTGCGCAGCGCCAGGTCGCGGGCCGCGGGCGCCACCCGGGTGCGGACGGTGAGCGCGTCGGCGCCGGGCCCGCCCAACTCGACGTCGTCCAGGCGGTGCTGCATGCGGTCCAGGCCCAGCTCGCGCCATCGCGGGCCGTAGCGGGTGTCGGGCTGCCAGGGCGCGCCGTCGTCGTTGTCGGTGGGCGCGCGCCACACGTCCAGGCGCGGCGGCGCGGTCAGGGCGAGCGTGTCCAGGGCGCGCAACTCGCCCGTGCGGGTGTCGAAGCGGCCGGGGCCGAGGGCCACGTCGTAGCCGCGGCGGCGCGGGCGTTCGCCGGTGGCGACGGGCACCGGCGGGCGCGGCGTGACGGCGAAGTCGGCGCGCGCCACCACGTGGTCGAGCGCCGCCCAGTTGGTCTCCTCGCAGACCAGGGCGGCCAGGTGCAGCCGGGTCTCGGCGTCGCCCGCGGCCGCGGGCGGGTCGGGCAGCTTCAGCTCGACGCTCTCGCCGGGGCCGAGTTCGGGCGGTACGTCCAGTGGTCCCGAGGCGTCACGTTCCTCGCCGTCCATGAGGTACGTCCACTCGAAGGCCAGCTCCGACAGGTCCGCGAAGTCGTACAGATTGGTCACCGACACCGTGCCCGACACCGGGTCGTAGCCGAACCGGACCGGCTGGATCACCCGCTTGTAGTCGACGAGCCCGGGGGACGGGGTGCGGTCGGGGAAGCACAGGCCGTCGCAGACGAAGTTCCCGTCGTGCAGCTCCTCGCCGAAGTCACCGCCGTAGGCGAAGCCGTACGCAGGGTGCCTCAGGCCGTGGTCGATCCACTCCCAGATGAACCCGCCCTGCAGCCGCTCGTACCGCTCGAACAGCTCCTGGTACTCGCTGAGGCCGCCCGGCCCGTTGCCCATCGCGTGCCCGTACTCGCAGAGGACGAACGGCAGTTGGCGCCGCTCCTCGGGCCCGTCGTCCTCGCCCCGGCCGATGCGTTCGACCTCGGCGTGGCCGGCGTACATCCGTGAGTACATGTCGGTGTCCCGGCACGAGGGGTCGCCCTCGTAGTGCAGCAGCCGGTCCGGGTCCCGCTCCCGGATCCAGGCGGCCATCGCGCGCAGCCCCTTGCCCGTGCCCGCCTCGTTGCCGAGCGACCAGACGATCACCGACGGATGGTTCTTGTCCCGCTCCACCATGCGGGCCGCGCGGTCGAGCAGGGCCGGGGTCCAGCGGTCGTCGTCGGCGGGGTTGCCGCGCCAGCCCAGCATCGTGAAGCCGTGCGTCTCCAGGTCGCACTCGTCGATGACCCACAGGCCGAGCTCGTCGCACAGGTCCAGGAACGCCGGGTGCGGCGGATAGTGGGACGTGCGCACGGCGTTGATGTTGTGCTGCTTCATGAGAAGGACGTCCGCGCGCATGGTGGCGAGGTCGAGGGCGCGGCCCCGCTCCGGGTGGAACTCGTGCCGGTTCACGCCCCGGAACAGCAGCGGCCGCCCGTTCACGGTGATCAGGCCGTCCCTCAGGGCGACCGTGCGGAACCCCACCCGCAGCGCGATCCGCTCGCCCGGCGTGGCGAGCACCGCGTCGTACAGCCGGGGCCGCTCCGCCGACCACGGCTCGACCGGCACGGTGACGCTCTCGCCGGTCGCGATGTCGACGCCCAGCGCAGGCACCGTCACCCGCCCTGGCACGTCCGAATCCACCCGCAGCGTCCCGGTGCCGTCCTCGTGGTCGTACGAGGCGTGCGTGAAGAAGTCCCGGGCGGCGCCCTCGGGCCGGTGCAGCAGCGTCACGTCCCGGAAGATGCCGGGCAGCCACCACTGGTCCTGGTCCTCCAGATAGGACCCCGACGACCACTGGTGCACCCGCACGGCCAGGACGTTGTCCCGCGGCCGCAGCAGCTGCCCGACCGCGAACTCGTGCGGCAGCCGCGAGCCCTTGAAGTCGCCGAGCGGCGTCCCGTTCAGCCACACCCGCGCGCACGACTCGATCCCGTCGAACCGCAGCACCGCGTCACCGCCCGCCGGCCAGTGCTCCGGCAGGTCGAAGCCGCGCAGGTGGTCACCCGTCGGATTCTCCGTCGGCACCCGCGGCGGGTCGACGGGAAACGGATACATCTGATTGGTGTAGACGGGCGCGCCGTGGCCCTGCAGCACCCAGTGGCCGGGCACGACGACCTCGTCCCAGGCCGCGGCGTCGAACCCCGCCGCGGCGAACGACTCGTCGGGACCACAGGCGCCCGGCGACAGCCGGAACCGCCAGCTTCCGTTCAGCGAAAGGGAGACGGCGTCCGACCCGGCGCACCACACACGCGGCGGCAGACCGCCGGTACCGGGGGATACGTCCTCGTGGTAGGGGAGCTCCATGACTCCATCAGAACGTGCCGGGGTGGTGGGGCTCAATTCTTTGCGACGGAGGGTTGTTGGATTCTTGATGAACGGGTTGGACGAATCCGGCGACGGGCGGGCCGTTCGGGTGAGGCGGAGGCTCCGAAATTCGGCTGAGGCGGAGGTGCGAAAAAAGGAGTGGCGGCCGGTCGAGGGCGGGGGCTAATGTGCTGAGCGTTGCCCGGCGGTGCACCAACACCACCGCCGTTGCCGGCCGAGCAGGACTCAGGAGGTGTGACCGATGGCTGTCGTTGCGCAGGGCGCTGCCCGCATCCAGACATGTCTGCACATCACCTCCGTGGTCTCCGGCTGACCTTCCTTCTTCTTCTGCGTGCCTGTCCGGCGCGCGGGCCGGGGCCACCCTTGTGAAGGGTTCCCCTTGTCTTCCTCCGCTTCTCCGTCCTCCTCTGCTTTCTCTTCCGGCTCCGCCTCGCACGCCCTCGCCCCCTACGGCTGGGACGAGGAGTGGGCCGCCGCCTTCGCCCCGTACGCGGAGCGCGGGCTGCTGCCCGGGCGGGTCGTCCGGGTCGACCGCGGCAGCTGCGACCTCGTCGTCACCGAGGAAGGCGTCATCCGCGCCGACACCACGTACGTCACGCCGCACGACCCGCTCCGGGTCATCTGCACCGGCGACTGGGCGGCCGTGGACGCGCCGGGCGGCGACCCGCGCTATGTGCGGGACTACCTGCCGCGGCGCACGTCGTTCGTGCGGTCCACCTCCTCCAAGCGGTCCGAGGGGCAGATCCTCGCCGCCAACGTCGACCACGCCGTGATCGCCGTGTCCCTCGCCGGTGAGCTGGACCTCGGCCGCATCGAGCGGTTCCTCGCGCTCGGCTGGGAGTCCGGCGCGCAGCCGGTCGTCGCCCTCACCAAGGCCGACCTGGTGCCGGACGCCACGGCGATGTCGTACCTCGTCGAGGACGTGGAGACGACCGCGCCCGGCGTCCAGGTGCTGCCCGTCAGCGCCGCCCACGGGGACGGCGTCGACGTCCTCGCGGCGGTCGTGTCCGGCGGCACGTCCGTGCTGCTCGGGCAGTCCGGCGCGGGCAAGTCCACCCTCGCCAACGCGCTCGCCGGCGCCGACCTCATGGACGTACAGGCCATCCGTGACGTCGACGGCAAGGGGCGGCACACCACCACCACCCGCAACCTGCTCGTCCTGCCCGGCGGCGGGGTCCTCATCGACACGCCGGGGCTGCGGGGCGTCGGCCTGTACGACGCCGGGACCGGCGTCGGGCAGGTCTTCGCCGAGATCGAGGAACTCGCCCAGGGCTGTCGCTTCCAGGACTGCGCGCATGTCGCGGAGCCGGGCTGTGCGGTGCTCGCCGCCCTTGAGGACGGCACACTCCCTGAGCGGCGGCTCGACAGCTACCGCAAGTTGATCCGTGAGAATCAGCGCATCGTTGCCAAGACCGATGCCCGGGTTCGGGCCGATATGCGCCGCGAGTGGAAGCGGCGCGGCGCTGAAGGCAAGGCTGCGATGGAGGCGAAGCGTGGGCGACTTCGCTGAGGCACCGCCGGGCAGGCCGGTTGTGAGCCTGCGGGCTGGTGGGGGTTGATCGCGCAGTTCCCCGCGCCCCTTGCAGGGGCGCCTGCCGCACCGGAGCCGCTTGGTCCCCGGTGCGGTGGGGCGGCGAACGCGGCGTCCGATTTCCGCTAGCCCCGGTGGCCGCCCCGGCCCACACTGGATGGCGTGAGTGACCACGACACCAGGTACGAAGCCGTGCGCAGTCGTGACGCCCGTTTCGACGGGGAGTTCTTCTTCGCCGTCGAGACGACCGGCATCTACTGCCGGCCGAGCTGCCCGGCCGTCACACCCAAGCGCCAGAACGTCCGCTACTACCCGACGGCCGCCGCCGCGCAGAGCAACGGCTTCCGCGCCTGCCGCCGCTGCCGGCCCGACGCCGTGCCCGGCTCCGCCGAGTGGAACGTCCGCGCGGACGTCGTGGGCCGCGCCATGCGGATGATCGGTGACGGCGTCGTCGACCGCGAGGGCGTCGGCGGCCTCGCCGTCCGCCTCGGCTACAGCGCCCGCCAGGTCCAGCGCCAGCTCACCGCCGAGCTCGGCGCGGGCCCGGTCGCCCTCGCCCGCGCGCAGCGCGCGCACACCGCCCGCGTGCTCCTGCAGACCACCGACCTGCCGGTCACCGAGATCGCGTTCGCCGCCGGATTCGCCAGCGTCCGGCAGTTCAACGACACCATCCGCGCCGTGTACGAACTGACGCCCACCGGCCTGCGCGCCGCCGCGCCCAAACGGGGCGGCGGCCGCGGCACCCCCTCCGCCGGCATCCCGCTGCGCCTGGCGCACCGCGGCCCCTACCAGGCCGCCGCCGTCTTCGACCTGCTCGCCGACGAGGCCCTGCCCGGCGTGGAGGAGGTCGGCGGAGAGCGCGGCGCCCGTACGTACCGGCGCACGCTGCGGCTGCCGTACGCCTCCGGGATCGTGGCCGTGGAGGAGCGCGACGCGCGCAGGGGCGGCGACACGCACCGCTGCGGCTGGCTGGAGGCCCGCCTGCACCTGACCGACCTGCGGGACCTGTCGACCGCCGTCCAGCGGCTTCGCGGCCTCTTCGACCTGGACGCCGACCCGTACGCCGTCGACGAGCGCCTGGCCGCCGACCCCCGCCTCGCCCCGCTGGTCCGCGCCCGCCCCGGCCTGCGCTCGCCGGGCGCCGCCGACCCGGAGGAGTTCGCGGTGCGGGCGGTCGTGGGCAGGGAGGAGGCGCGGCGCCTCGTCGTCGAGTACGGCACGCCGCTGCCGTCGCCCTGCGGCACGCTCACGCACGTCTTCCCCGCGCCCGACGCCCTCGCCCACCGGCTGCCGCTCGGCTGCCGCTCGCGGCCGCCCTCGCCGACGGCACCGTCCGCCTGGACGCGGGCGCCGACCGCTACGACGCCGAGCGGGCCCTGCGCGCGGTGCCCGGAGTGGACGCGACGGCGGCCGCGGCCATCCGGACGCGGGCCCTCGGCGACCCGGACGTGGCCCCGCCCGGCGAGCCGGTGTCCGACGCGTGGCGGCCCTGGCGCTCGTACGCGGTGCGTCATCTGCGGACGCAGGCGGGACAGCCGGGGGCGGGGGCGGAGGAGGAACGGCTCCTCACGGCGTAGTCGCCTGTTGTGCGGCAACTTGCCCATGGGTGAGGCGAGTTCACTTCCCGGACGGGCCCAGGGGCGCTGCCCGGGCGGCGTGCGCGGCGTACCACCCGCTCAGGCCGTCGGCAGCCCCCAGCGCGGCGCGGCCGCGTTCGGCTCGACCGGGCTGATCCGCAGGTCGGGGCGGTCACCGCGCGCCGTGATCAGCGCCGACGCGCCCTTGCCGAGCGCGATGCGGATCGCGCCGTCGCCCGCGTCCTCGTACCGCAGCGGCCGGCCCCGCCCGTCCCGGACCTCGATCGGCCCGGCGATCCCGTGGCGCACGACGCACGGCGCGCCCGCCTCGCTCACGAGGCGCACCCACCGCGTCGCCCCCTTCTCGCGCACCGCGCTGAGCAGGAACGCGCCCTGTGTACGGAAGCCGTGCACGGCGAGGTCCGCCCACGCGGCGGGCAGCGCCGGGAACACGCGGACGACGTCGCCCCACGACTGGCACACCATGTCGTGCAGCGACTGCGCGGCCGACAGCGGCGTCTCGATGACCGGGCCCGACTCCTTGTACATGGTGTTGGCCTGGATGAACCGGTTCATCAGCTCACCCAGGTACTTCAGGGCGTCCTCGCCCTTGCCGAGCAGCGCCGAGATGGATGCCGCGCCGGTGAACGTGTAGCCCTGCAGGGCGCCTTCGAAGCCGACCCAGTGCGCGAGGGACTTCTCGATCAGCGCCCGCTCGGCCGGGGTGCGGCCCGTCACCTCGTACAGCGGATAGACCGCGAGCAGATGCGAGTAGTGGCGGTGCGACTTCGCGAAGGGGATGTCCGCGCCGATCATGTAGCCGTGTCCGTCGGTGGGGTACGCGACGAGCCTGGCCAGGACCTCGCGCCAGCGCGGCGCCAACGCGTCCTCGACGCCGAGGAGTTCGGCCGCTTCCAGGAGGGTGCGGCAGCCCCAGGTGAGGAGCATCAGGTCGTAGTTGCAGTCACGGCTGTTGCCGCCGTACTCGGGGGAGAACGTCGCCGGCAGGTGCAGCTTGCCGTCGGGGCCGGGGTGGAGGAAGTGCAGGTAGTAGCTGACGGCGCCGCGCAGGAGGGGGAAGAGGGTGTCGCGCAGGAGCGCGGTGTCCATGGTGTGGCGGTAGCTCAGCCAGACGTTGTGCAGGGCCCAAGTGAGGTTGCCGACCTCGGGCGTTGGGGGGTCTTGGCCGGGGATGCCCACACCGTATCCGCCGTTCGTCACCGAGGCGCCGTTGACGAGGCGGGTGTCCGTGGTGCGGGGCACGCCGAGGGAGTCCGCGCGGTACGGGGCGGCGACCTCCTTGGCCAGATTGTCCCGGAACTCGCTCAACGCCCGGGTCACGGCGTCGAGTTCGAGATGGTCGGAGCCGTGGATCAGCCAGTACTCCAGCTGCACGTTCAGGTTCCACCAGGTGTTCGGCCACGGCGTCGGCTCCAGCCAGGGGCCGCAGGTCGCCATCACCGGGGCGTCACGGCGGGCCGCGGCCGCCGCCTTGTAGAGCTGGATCCAGTAGAAGCGCTGCATGCGTGCGTCCGGCAGCGACAGGAAGCTCTTGCGGTAGTAGGCGCCCCACCACGCGCGGTGCGGCGCCGCGAAGGCATCGTACGGGAGCCGGGCGGCGGACCGCACCGCGCGCACCGCCCGGTCGCGGGCCGTGGACTTCGGGTGCGAGTGCGCGACATGGACGTACAACGTCCGCGCCCCGCCCCGGAGTTGCTCCCGCCAGGCGGTGACGTGCTGCCCGCCCGCGAGCAGCGGCTGCACGGCCGCGGACACCCCGTCGTGCCGCTCGACGGTCGCGGGCGGGTTGCCCTCGTACCCCGCCGGTGCCGGCTTGAACGCGGCCCGCGGGCTGATCGCCTCCGCCGGATGGAACACCCAGCGGAAGCCGCGCTCGCCCGCGCTCGCGGTCACCTCCACCGCGAGGACCGCGCGCGAGCTGTGCACGTGCGCGCGGACGCGGAGCGTGCCGCGGTCCGTGGTGAGCGTCCCCGTCAGCTCGGCGTCGCGCAGCCGCAGCCGCCAGTCGAGGCCGGTGATCGTACCGACCGGCTCCAGCGTGAAGTGGCCGATCGGCAGCCGGGCCAGGCCGAAGAGGGAGCCGAACTGCGGGCGGTGGTCCTGCACTTCGGAGTGCTGGACGTTGAAGCGGACCGCCTTCGTCTCGCGGCCCGGCTCCGCGTAGATCCCCGAGCCGAGGAAGCCGTTGCCCAGGAACGGGCCCTCGTACCAGGTCTTCGGCATCCGCCGCCACACCATGTCCGCGTCGTCGAGAACCGTGCACCAGGGGTCGGGAGCGGACGGTTCCGGCCGCCGTGGTGTGTCCGGGGCGGCTGTGGCCTGCGCGGGGAGGCCGCCGACGAGCATCGCGCCGCCGAGCGCGGGACCGGTGGCGAGCACGGCTCTTCTGGACGGGACGGGCATCAGGGCCTCCAGGCTGAGTCGTCGAGTCATCGGAGGTATCTGCCGCTGAAAGCTAGAGATGGCGTACGAGTACGTCAATGAGTCGGGAGAGATCGGATGTGCCGAGGGTGGCGAAGCCGATCTTCAGCGTCCCCAGAGCTCCGCCCCCACCCACGCCCCCACGATCAGCAGGCACGCGAACAGCTCCACGAACACACTCCACCCCCCGGCCCGCAGCGCCGTCCGCACCGCCGTCACCGCCTCGCCGTGCCCGCCGAGCCGCGCCCGCTCGGCCACGTACAGACCGCCGACGAACCCCGGCAGCGCGCCGAGAACCGGCAGCACGCAGAAGCCGAGCAGCGCGCCGCCGCCCGCGAACACCGCCATGTGCCGGGTCGCGCCGGACTCCCGCAGCCGCCGGGGCGGCAACTGCCAGCGCACGGCCTGGGACAGCAGGAGCAGCAGGGTCGCGCCGACCAGGACGCCCCAGGCGAGTCCCCGCGGGTCCTGCAGCGCCCACCAGGCGGTCCCGGCCCACACCAGCCAGGACCCCGGCACACCGGGCACCAGCACTCCGCACAGGCCGAGCAGCATCACCACGCCGACCAGCAGGAGTTCCCACGCTCCCATCTGCCCAGGGTGCAGGAGCGGATACGAAACCGCAGGTCGGGGTCAGTCGGAGCCTGTGCCCTCGGAGGCTCCGGGGGTCCCGGGGGTCCCGGGGTACCCGGAGAGCCTGGAGGCCCCGGAGGTCTCGGCGGCCTCGCGGGCCACCCAGCCGCGTTCGTACGCGTGCCAGCCGAGCTGCAGCCGCGTCGTCACGCCGGTCAGCTCCATCAGCCGCTTCACCCGGCGCTGTACGGTGCGCAGCCCCAGGTCGAGCTGTTTGGCGACGCTCGCGTCCGTCATCCCGGCGAGGAGCAGCGACAGGACCTCCAGGTCCGTGCCGTCGGGGCCGCCGGTGCCCGCCTCGCCCACCGCGCCGTCCTCACCCAGGCGCAGCGGCAGCGCCGTGCGCCACACCGCCTCGAAGAGGCCCGTCAGGGACTCCAGGAGGCCGCTCGCGTGCACCACGAGCGCCGCGGGTTCCGCCGTGCGCGACGTCAGCGGCACCATCGCCTGGGAGCCGTCCACGACCACCAGCTTCGTCGGTACGCGGTCGGCGACCCGCACCCGCTCCTCGCGCCGCATCGCCGCGGCCACCTCAAGGAGGCCGGTGGGGGCGGCGAGCACCTCGCGCTCGATGACCACGCGGTAGCGCACGCCCCGGCCCGCGGCCTGTTCCTCCGCGTCGTTCTCCACGCCCGTGACCGCGACCGGCCTGCCCGTGACCAGCGCGCACACCTCGTGGCTCGCGCCGAGCTGGAGCTGCAGGAAGCGCTGCGAGACGGCGGCCGCGCCGGTCACCACCTCGACCAGGTCGTGCACGGTGGGCTCGGCGGCCTGGGCGCGGTACTCCTCGGCGAGCAGGGTCGCCGCGAGCTCCGCCTTCTCCAGCTCGTGCCGGTGCTGGGTGAGCAGCGCGCCGAGCGCCACACCGGGCGGCGCCGCCACCCAGCGCCCCGCCCGGCCCGACGCCTGCGCGGCCAGGCCGTGCCGCTCCAGGCGGCGCAGCGCGCGCTCCGTCTCCGGCTCGCCCAGCGTGAGGCGGCGCGCCAGGTCGGGCACGTCGGCGGCGCCCACCGACACCAGTGCGCGGTACGCCGCCTCGTGCGTCTCGTCCAGCCCTATCGCAGCCAGCATGCGGCGACGTCCCTCCCGATGGCCTGCCCGGCAGGCCCGGCCTCCCGATCGTCCCGGCGGGTTCCACCCACCCGTGGCGGAAAGCAGCCACGGCGTAAACCCGCCGCGAACATCATCCCCGCAGTACCCGCCGGTCTGCCAAGGTGTCCCCGCGCCGGGCGGTCCTCCCGTGGGGGGTGGGGCCGCCCGGCGCTCGGCGCGCCACCACGGCCCGCCCCTCGCTGGAATTTCCGGATGCACCGTTTTCGTACGCCCTGTGCGGTGGACAATAGGGGCATGAGCCAGCAGGGGGAGAGGCACACCGGTCACGGAGCCCGTTCCGGCCAGGAGGACGACTGGTGGGGGCAGTTGTACGACGAGTCGAAGGACGACGCGGGGCCTGCGGCCGCGGCTGATTCTCTGGACGACCGGTTCGCGTCGGCGTCCGGAACGGTTTCTGGCGGGGGCGCCTCGGACGACGGGGCCCAGGCGGGCGACTCCGGCTCCGGCTCCGCCGAGGGGACTACTGCGTACGCTGCCGGGGGCCCCGGCGGGCCGGGGAGTGTTCCCGGTCAACGGGGCGCGGCTGCGGCGGATGTGACCTCGGCTCACCCGGACGCTGCCGGGGGGCTCGGAGGGGAGGATGTCGCTCCGGGGGAGCGGGGGGCCGACGCTGCGCGTGGCGGGGGCGAGGCTGCTCGCCGCGAGGCTGGCTCTGCCCGCGGTGGGGGTGACTCTGCCCGTCGTGAGGCCGACCAGGCTCGCCGCGAGGCTGACGGTGCCCGTGGTGGGGGTGACCTGGCCCGCGGTGAGGCCGACGCCGCTCACCGCGAGTCCGACTCCGTCGGCGGCGCCGACCTGGCCCGCGGGGAGGCCGACGCTGCTCACCGCGAGTCCGACTCTGCCCGCGGCGCCGACCTGGCTCGTCGTGAGGCCGACGCTGCCCGTAGCGGGGGCGACCCGGCTCGGCACGGGGGTGACTCTGCCCGTCGCGGGGCCGACCAAGCTTGTCGTGAGGCCGACGCTGCCCACAGTGAGGGCGACCTGGCTCGCAGGGAGGCCGACCAGGCCCAGGCCCAGGCCGAAGCCGGCTCAGGCCGTCGTGAGGCCGACCCGGCCCGGCGGCCCACCCGCGCACCTCAACGGGGCGTCCTCCCGGACTGGTTGACGGCCTCCGTGCCTCCGCCACCCCAGCGGCCCACCCCGGAGCCGCCGCCCCCACCTCCGCCTCCGGCGCCCGAGCCACCCCGTCGTCCGGCCCCGGTGCCGCCTGAGGCTCCCCGTCCTCCGGTGTCCGAGGCGCCTGGGCGTCCGGCCCCGGAGCCGCCTCGCACTCCCCACCCGCCGACAGCACCCACGGCACCCCAGCGACCGGCCCCGGAACCAGCTCGGCCACCGACGCTGCCGCCACCCCGCCAAGCCCCGACCGCGCCGCCGGCCCATGACCCTCCCGCCTACCGCGCCCCCGCCCCCTGGGCGGCGCCCTCCGCCGGGCCGCTGACGTTCCCCCCGGCGCGGAAGCCCGAGCCCGAGCCCGAACCGGAGGCCGCCGGTGGCCCGGCCGGGGCTTCGACGGCGGGAGGTGAGCCGTCCAGGGAGGGGAGCGCGGGTTCCCCCGTGGGGGAGGGCGGCGCTTCCTGTGGTGTGCCCGCGTACGTGGGGGACGGGCCGCCGACGTACGAGGCCGAGCCGACGGGGCTGCCCGTGGCGGACCCGGACGCGCTCGGGGAGCTCGTAGCGGACACCGTCCTGGACGGCGCCCGCTACGGCACCTCCACGCTGCGCGCCACGTCCCTGCGCGGCGACTCGGCCCGGTTCCGCGGCGAACCCCGCCGCGACGCCCTGCTCACCGCCCGCTTCGGCACCGGCGACGACACCCTCGTCCTGGTCGCCATGGCCACCGGCGCCCGTTCGACACCGGGCGCCCACCGCGCCGCCGCCGACGCCTGCGCGTGGATCGGCCGCGCCGTCGGCCGCAGCCACGCCCGCCTGGCCCAGGACATCCGCGCCGCCCGGCGCGGCGACCTGAAGTCGGGCCTGCACCGCCTCACCGACCGCAGCCTCGGCAAGCTCCGCGCCCGCGCCGCCGAACTCGGCCTGGAACCGGAGGAGTACACGGCATCGCTGCGCTGCCTGCTGCTCCCCGCCGACCCGGAATGCCGCACCCGCGTGTTCTTCGGCGTCGGCGCCGGCGGCCTGTTCCGGCTGCGCGGCGGCGAGTGGCAGGACATCGAGCCACGCGTGGCCGACCTGGCCGGCGAACCCGTCGTCGGCTTCGGCTCGCCGCCCGCCGAGAGCCCCGACGGCGACCGGCTCACCATGGACCTGGGCATCACGACGCCCCCGAGCCCGTACGAACCGGCGCCCGCCCCGGCACGCGACCCCTTCCGGTTCCGGGCCTCCGTCGCCCGCCCGGGTGACACGCTCCTGCTGTGCAGCGGCGGCCTCGCCGAGCCGCTGCGCGGCGAGCCGGAGCTGGCCCGCCACCTCACCCGCAGGTGGGCCGAGGGCGGCCCGCCCGGCCTCACCGCGTTCCTCGCCGACATCCAGGTCCGGGCCAAGGGCTACGCGGACGACCGCACGGCTGCCGCCGTTTGGGAGGCGTGAGCGCGTCCCCTGTGAATTCATGGACCCAAAGAGAGTGAAGGGGTGCATGAAGAGATGGCCAAGCAGAACGTCGCCGAGCAGTTCGTCGACATCCTCGTCCGTGCCGGAGTGAAGCGCCTTTACGGAGTCGTCGGAGACAGCCTCAACCCCGTCGTGGACGCGATCCGCCGCACCAAGGCGATCGACTGGATCCAGGTCAGGCACGAGGAGACCGCCGCCTTCGCGGCCGGCGCGGAGGCCCAGATCACCGGCTCCCTCGCCGCCTGCGCGGGCTCCTGCGGCCCCGGCAACCTGCACCTCATCAACGGCCTGTACGACGCCCACCGCTCCATGGCGCCCGTCCTCGCCCTCGCCTCCCAGATCCCCTCCAGCGAGATCGGCCTCGGCTACTTCCAGGAGACCCACCCGGACCAGCTGTTCCGCGAGTGCAGCCACTACAGCGAACTGATCGCCAGCCCGAAGCAGATGCCGCGCCTGCTTCAGACGGCCATCCAGCACGCCGTAGGCCAGTCGGGCGTCAGCGTGGTCTCACTGCCCGGCGACGTCGCCTCCGAGGCGGCCCCGGAGAAGGCGGCTGAGACCGCGCTGGTCACCTCACGCCCCTCCGTACGTCCCGGCGACGCCGAGATCGACAAGCTCGCCGCGATGATCGACGAGGCCGACAAGGTCACCCTGTTCTGCGGCAGCGGCACGGCGGGCGCCCACGCCGAGGTGATGGCGTTCGCCGAGAAGATCAAGTCCCCGGTCGGCCACGCCCTGCGCGGCAAGGAGTGGATCCAGTACGACAACCCGTACGACGTGGGCATGAGCGGACTGCTCGGCTACGGCGCCGCGTACGAGGCCACCCACGAGTGCGACCTGCTCATCCTGCTCGGCACGGACTTCCCGTACAACGCCTTCCTGCCCGACGACGTCAAGATCGCCCAGGTCGACGTGCGCCCCGAACACCTCGGCCGCCGCTCGCGGCTCGACCTCGCCGTCTGGGGCGACGTACGCGAGACGTTGCGCTGCCTGACCCCGCGCGTCTCGCCGAAGTCGAACCGCAAGTTCCTCGACAAGATGCTGAAGAAGCACGCGGACGCCCTCGAAGGCGTGGTGAAGGCGTACACGCGCAAGGTCGAGAAGCACATCCCGATCCACCCGGAGTACGTCGCCTCCGTCCTCGACGACCTCGCCGACCCTTCAGCGATCTTCACCGTCGACACCGGCATGTGCAACGTCTGGGCGGCCCGCTACATCTCGCCCAACGGCAAGCGCCGCATCATCGGCTCCTTCAGCCACGGCTCCATGGCCAACGCGCTGCCGCAGGCGATCGGCGCCCAGTTCACCGACCGCAAGCGGCAGGTCATCTCCATGTCGGGCGACGGCGGCTTCACCATGCTGATGGGGGACTTCCTGACGCTCGTGCAGTACGACCTGCCGGTGAAGGTGGTCCTGTTCAACAACTCCTCCCTGGGCATGGTGGAGCTGGAGATGCTCGTCGCCGGGCTGCCGTCCTACGGCACCACCAACCACAACCCCGACTTCGCCGCCGTCGCCCGCGCGGCCGGTGCCTACGGCGTCCGCGTGGAGAAGCCCAAACAACTCGCGTCCGCCCTCAAGGACGCCTTCTCCCACAAGGGCCCCGCCCTCGTCGACATCGTCACCGACCCCAACGCCCTGTCCATCCCACCCAAGATCAGCTCGGAAATGGTCACCGGCTTCGCCCTCTCCGCCAGCAAGATCGTCCTCGACGGCGGGGTGGGCCGCATGCTCCAGATGGCTCGCTCCAACCTGCGCAACGTGCCGCGGCCTTGACCCGCGTGGGCGCCCCCCAGGGGGCTGCCGCCCCCGGACCCCCGCTATCGCCGCTTCGCGGCTCGTCCTCAACGCCGCTTCGCGGCTCGTCCTCAAACGCCGGACGGGCCAAAACCGTGCCGCAGCGGCGAACGGGCGGGGCTGGTTTCTAGCTCATGGTGGCGCGCACGATCAGGGTGCCGATGTGGTCGGGCTCGGGAGCACTGAGGATCTTCGCTTCGGCGGTCTGGAAGCCTGCCTTCAGCAGGAGGTTCTGCCACTTGCGAGGGGTGTAGCTGTAGCGGTACGTGAACATCGCCTTCCCGGCGAATCCCCCCTTGTACATGCCCTGGGGCCCGTACGCTCCGGGGATCGCCGGAGGCTGGGAGAAGACCAGGACTCCGCCCGGGTTCAGGCGCTCGGCGATCAAGGGGAGCAGTTGCGCGGGGTTGGTGAACCAGACGGCTCCGAAGATCGAGTACACGGCGTCGTACGTCTCCGGGCTCGCCCGCAGGTGCTCCAGCACTTCGGCGCAGATGAACCGTACGCCGAGCGGCCCCCACCGTTCGGTGACGTGCTGGACCATGACCGGCGAAAGATCCACGCCCGTGGCCTGCACGCCCCGTTGGGCCAGGTGTGCCAGTGCCCGCCCGGTGCCGCACCCGAGCTCCAGCGCGGTGGCCGGGTCGCCGAGGAGTTCAGGTCCGGGTCCGTGCCCGCTGTACTGGCTCCAGCAGAACTCGGGCTCGGACTCGAACACCTTGCCTTTGGTGTGTTCGGCGAAGGCGTCCCAGAGTTCACGCTCGCTCGCGATGTCGTGGCGTGCGGGCAACGGGCTTCCTCCGTGCGGGGGTGAGAGGCATGGCACTGCCCCCGGACCTCGGATACGAGGGACAGGGGCAGGAACTCTAGCGCTGGGTCAGTGGCTGTCGGGGACCTTGTCGTCGCAGGGTGAGCAACCGGATGCGTCGACCTCCCACAGCTCGTTATGCCTCCTCTGGCAGGCGGGGTGCGTGGCCCTGCCCCGGCCTCTGGAGCAGAGCCGCTTCAACATGCTTGAGGGCGTCCCGGGACGGCGTGCAGTTGAAGGCATGCGGCCACCAGTCCGGGGCAAGCCGCCAGAAGCCCCGGGACTCGATGAATGCCGTCAAGTCGTCGTCGGGCGGGTGCTCTCCGGCACCAGCCGCGCCGCCCTCAGTTGCCCGTCCATGGGAAGCCATGCCGACAGACTGGCGTGACCCACGGTGATCCCACAGGGACGGAACGTCCCACTCCTGGAACGCTATTGAGGCACCCCGAGGAACTCCGCGAGCCTGCGCAGCCCAGGAGGCTGGGACGAAGTGGCCAGGAGATCGGTCACGATGGCGACGGCGAGCGTGTGATGGCGCATCCACGCAGGTGCGACACGCCGCAGCGCTTCAAGTGCCTTGACGACTCCGACGGCGTCTGCGACATCGGTGTGGGCCCGCGCCACGTCCAGCAGCAGCCACGTCCGCCACGACGGCGGAACGTCCTTGCTCAGACGCATCCCCCGCGCCAACGTCAGCGCCTCTTCCGGTCGTTCGTGCTGGACAGCGAGCCTGACGCGTTCGATTCGTACGGACGACTTGGAGAACACCGACACCAGTTTGCTGTCAGCGGGCGGTGGCAACTGGGCAAGCCGCCCGGCCGCCCTCTCCGCCGTCCTCATCATGGCGTTCGCGGTGTCGTAGTCGTCGTTCCTTGCGTAACTGGTGGCCGCCGACATCAGCAAGCCACCCCACACCCTTACACCCTCGGCCGTGTGCACGTGATCCCGCTCGACGCCATCGGCGGCGTACACCGCCAGATGCTGTGCATCGTCCAAGCGATTCTGCCGCTGATAGGCCCAGGCAACGGAGTTGGACACCATGGCAGGCAGCAAGGGATCGGCAGACTGCCCGGCGGCATCGATGGCCCGTTCCAGAGCCGACAGAGCAAGATCCGACTTCCCGAGCCCGATGGCCAAGTGGCCACCCAGCTGGAGGGCCTTGCCCAACGCAGCCTGGCCGGCGGCACGCTCCTCCGGGGTGCCGACAGCAGCAGCGAATCGCGCGTCCGCGATGATCCCCGGCAGTACTGCCATGAGGCGCCCGAACTCCGCACCGTGGTAGAGCGTCCACCCCTCGGCCAGTTCGGCGCGCAGCAGAGGCAGGGACAGCCGCTCGGCCCCGTTGGGCTCCGCAGGCGGGGCGAACAACGGAGGCATGATGGCGCGCCGTACGGCAACCAGTGCGGGTGGGTCCGCCTCCCCGTTGGAGGGGACACCGGGCGGATCTCCCAGAAGGCTCGTCAACTCAACGCCCAGCCCTCTGGACAGGGCGTGCAGTGTGGGCAAACGCGCGCTGTGCTTGCGCCTCTGCTCCAGCTTGCGGACGTCAACGGAGACACCGGACCGCTCGGCCAAGCCTTCCTGTGCGGGTGCGGTAGACGGGCTTGCCGTGGGACTCGCCGAGGTCGGTGACCTGGATGCCGGGAGCGCCCCCGCTCGTCAGCTCGGGGCACCCGGGGATCTGTAGAGGGTACGGGGCCCGCAAGGCATGGGACACCTCACATCGGGAGCGTCAAGGGTTCCGACCGATCCGCCACAGGCGCGCGACTATTCGCCAGGATTCGCCAGGGCTCGCCAAATGGTGTGCCACTGACGCGGGGTGGTTGGTATGGGGACACCAGCTCTCAGGAGGACCGGTGTCCAAACCCAGCGAAGATCAGCCCAGCGCGCCACCACCGCAAATCGAACTACGCCTAGGTGGTGTGCACTTGACCATCAAGCGGATACCGGCATGGTTGATCTCGCTCGGGACTAGTGCTGTTGCCGCTGGGGTCACATGGTGGACGAGTCGATGAAGAGGGGCGGGCGGACTCGAACAGCCTCTGCCGCCCGTTTCAAGCCGACGACCAACCGGGGCTACTCGGGGCAGAGTGCACACCTACATCGCACCCTTTACGCAAGAGCTGCGGCAGCATGCCTGCCCGCCTATCCTGACCCGATGGGGGTTGACTGGGGCGATGTTCCGACGTGGGTGGGTGCGATCACCACGAGTGGCACTCTCCTACTCGGAATGGTGATCCTGATACGTGATCAGGAACGACAACGCAGCGAACTGATCAGCCAAGTCTCTTACTGGGCCCGTGTCGGTTTCGACGGCAAGGTGCGCGCCTATCTCGATAATAGAGGGTCGTTACCAATAAAGGTCATCATGGAGGGCTGCGAGGATTTTTCGCCGATTTCCATTCGGTGGGGTCCCACCGCATCAGAGGAATCGCTAAGCATTCAGGCGCCGCACCTGTACTTTGTGCCACCGGGAGGTGAATTCAAGGTATCCTTCCGACGAACCTCGGAAGGAACTGACGTTCCTGTGAGGCGCCAGAACGGGGGCGCGATTCTCTATGATCCACTAGGTCTTACTGTGATTGACAATCGCTCACACGCATGGATCCCCACTCCTGGTGGCTGGAAAAAAGTAAGAAACACTGCGGCAATCAGACGAGTGCTGGCGGGGCGTTCGACCCCTCCAGGGAGCTCCAGTTACTGATGGGCGCATAGCCCAGAGATCGGGCACTCTCGATGCCGAACTCGGTACGTGTCTTGAGCTGGTGGCAGCCGTGGCACAGCACAGGCGTGCCCGCGTTCCTGTATCCGGCTGCGGAGCCGCGCGGCCGCATCGCGACGCATCGCGCAGGGCGGCGCCCTCGCCGAAGTTGATGCCGAGGGCCGCCGCCGCTATGTCATCGGCCTCGCGCTGCCGCTCCGGGCTCGTCGTCTCGTCCGTGCGGACAGACAGCCGGATGCACCAGACGCCACGCAGGGGCTACGCCGGACGCAGCCGCAGGGTCAGGATCTGGAAGGGGCGCAGGGACAGGGAGAGTCCCGCGCCGGAGGTGTCGGCGGGGTGGAGGGGGCGCTCCAGGAGGTCCGTGACGTTGGCCCGGGTGACGGGGAACGACGTCGTGAGGACGGCACGGGCCCGCCCGCCGCAGGACTCGTACAGCCGCACCACGACATCACCGCTCCGATCCTCCGCCAGCTTGACCGACTCGACGGTCACTCCGGGGTGGTCGACCCGCACCAGGGGTGCCACCGCGGGTGCCGACGCGACCCGCAGGGGGAGATTCAGCGCGAGCCCCTCCGCGACCGCGTCCCCCGTCGCAGCCCCGGGCAGCAGCGCGTACGTGAAGTGATGGGTGCCGAGGTCGGTCTCCGGGTCGGGGCTGTGGGGCGCGCGCAGCAGCGTGAGGCGGACGGTCGTGCCGAGACCCTCGGCGTGCGGGGCACGGGTCACGTCGTGCCCGTACGTGGAGTCGTTGAGCACCGCGACCCCGTACCCGTCCTCGGCGACCCGCAGCCACCGGTGCGCGCAGATCTCGTACCGCGCCGCGTCCCAGGACGTGTTGGCGTGCGTGGGGCGGTGCACATGCCCGAATTGGATCTCGGCGGCCGACCGTTCGGCCTGCACGTCCAGCGGGAACGCGGCCTTCAGCACCTTCTCCGACTCGCGCCACTCCACCTCCGTGACGACGTCGAGGCGCCGGCTGCCCGCGGCGAGCCGCAGCTCCTGCGTGATCCGCGACCCGGCTCCGAAGGACCGGACGACCCGCACGGACGCGCGCAGCGGCCCGTCCTCCACCAGCTCCACCGACTCGGCCGCGGTGAGGTCGGTGTGCCGGTGACGGTAGTGCTTGTCGAGGTCCCAGGCGTCGTAGTGGGTGGGGTGGTCGGGGTGCAGCTGGAGGAGGTTGCCGCGGCTGCCGGGGGCGAGGACCTCGCGGTCGGCGGCCCGGTCGAGGACGGAGGAGAGGAGCCCGTCGGAGTCGACGGTCACCCGCAGGTGCTCGTTGGACAGGACGATCTCCTGCCCGGTCCGGGTCGCGGACGTCACCGTGCCCGCGTCCCGCTCGTGCCCGGCGTCCCGCGCGAGCTCCTGGGCACCGAACCCGCCGACGTTCACGTGCACGAGCCGCCCCTCGTGCTCGACGACCTCACCGCGCTCGTACGGCGACGCGTTGAGCACCGACGCCTCGCCGCCGCCCAGGTGGCGTACCGCCTCCGCGGTGAGCGAGTCCAGCTCCGCGAGCACCCGCGCATAGGTGTCGCGGGCCTCCCGGTGCACCCAGGCGATGGACGAGCCCGGCAGGATGTCGTGGAACTGGTGCAGCAGGACCGTTCGCCAGAGTCGGTCCAGGTCGTGGTACGGATAGGCGTACGCGGGGTCCTTCACGGCGGCGGCCGTGCACCACAACTCGGCCTCGCGCAGGGCGTGTTCGCTGCGCCGGTTGCCGCGCTTGGTGGCGGCCTGCGACGTGTACGTCCCCCGGTGCAGCTCCAGGTACAGCTCACCGGACCACACCGGTGCCCGCTCGCCGTACTCCTCCTCGGCCGCCGAGAAGAACGCCGACGGCTTCTCGATCTCGACGCGCGGCGAGCCCTCCAGGGAGCGCAGGCGGCGCGCCCGCTCCAGCATCTCGCGGGTCGGACCGCCACCGCCGTCGCCCCAGCCGAACGGCACCAGGGAGCGCGTCGCACGGCCCTTGTCGGCGAAGTTCCGCTCCGCGTGGGCGAGTTCGGAGGCGTGGAGCTGGGAGTTGTACGTGTCCACGGGCGGGAAGTGCGTGAAGACCCGCGTGCCGTCGATGCCCTCCCACCAGAAGGTGTGGTGCGGCATCTTGTTGGACTGGTTCCAGCTCAGCTTCTGGGTGAGGAACCACCGTACGCCCGCGAGTTTCGCCAACTGCGGGAAGGCCGCGGTGTATCCGAAGGAGTCCGGGAGCCAGATCTCCTCCGTCTCGACCCCGAACTCCTCCTGGAAGAACCGCTTCCCGTGCACGATCTGCCGGGCCAGCGCCTCACCGCCCGGCATATTGGCGTCCGACTCCACCCACATGGAGCCAACCGGCGCCCAATTGCCGTCCGCCACGGCCTTCTTGATGCGCTCCCAGATGTGCGGCTGGTGTTCCTTGACCCACGCGTACTGCTGCGCCTGCGAGCACGCGAACACCAGCTCCGGATAGTCACGCGCGAGGGCCGTCACATTGGCGAACGTCCGGGACGCCTTGCGTACCGTCTCGCGCAGCGGCCACAGCCACGCCGAGTCGATATGCGCGTGCCCGGCAGCCGATACGCGGTGGGCGCTGGCGTGGGCGGGCCGCGCGAGCACCTCCGCCAGCTCGGCGCGGGCCGCGGCGGCGGTGCCGGACACGTCGTGCAGATCGAGCGCGTCCAGCATGTCCTCGATGGCCCGCAGGATCTCCTGGCGTCGCTGCCGCCCCGCGTCCAGCTCCCGCATGAGCTCCGACAGGACCTCGATGTCCAGGACGAGCTGCCAGACGTCCTCGTCCAGTACGGCGAGGTCGGCAGCCGCGAATCGGTAGATGGGCCGATCGCCCGCGGTCAGGATGTCGCCGAGCGGGGTCGGTACGAAGTCGTGCAGCACGGCCGGATTGGCGGCCGCCTCCAGGAGCAGCCGCACCGGTTCGCCGCCCCGCGCGCGGGTGGCCACCGGCACATGACGATTGCGGGGGTGAATGCCCTTGAGGGGTACGCCCGAGGCGTCGTACACCAGCCCCTCGGCCTGGAAGCCGGGCCCGTCCCCGGTGAACCCGGGGTCGATCACCGCCTCGACATGCCGGCCCTCCCACTCCTCGGGCACCACGCCTTCGAGCCGGAACCAACTCGTCGACCAGGGCTTTCCCCAGTCGCTTCCGGTCTCGAAGGGCTCGTACGCCGCCGCCAGGGCCTCGCCCACGGGCACCGGTTCGCCCGGCGCGTGCCACGCGGAGAGGGCCAGCGGCGTCCGCGCCGCGTACTGGGCGGGCCGGATGAACTGCCGCAGCGCGCGGTCCAGGCGCTCCTCCACCAGCTGTCGGTCGTCGTGCACGGCGGCTCCTTCGTGTGGTCGCTCACGGGGGGTCGATTCGGGGCCGATCGGTGAGTACTCGGCTTCACTTCCCCTCAACCCATCGGCGCATCCGCATCTTTGGTTGACGAATGGACATGCGTGCCGCCAGGCGGGGCGGGCATGCATTCCGTGAGCGTGTTCGAGTTGAGAGGCCGGGCGGGGGGCTTGGTCATCGGGTGGGCGGGGTTCATGACGAGACACCTAAGAGGAGGCGCCGCCATCGGTTCCATCGGTGTGGAGGCGTCCGTTCCGAAACGAGGGGACGAGGCGGTCGGGGGTGCGCCGGGTGACGGCAGCGTCCAGTTGCGGCGCAGGCTGGGGCGCGCCGACCTGAGGGCGGTGCCCGAGGCGCGGGGCGCGCTGCGGGAGCTGTTGCGGCACTGGGGGCGGCCCGGGCGGGCCGAGACCGCGGAGCTGCTCGCCAGCGAGCTGGTCACCAACGCGCTCGTGCATACGGACCGGGACGCGATTCTGACCGCCACGGTGGGGCCGCGGCGGTTGCGGGTCGAGGTCCGGGACTTCGTGGGGCGCCGTCCCCGGCCGCGTGCGCCCGGGGACGGCGAGGACACCCACGGGCGCGGCCTCCTCCTCGTGCAGTCCCTCGCGGACGCGTGGGGGGTGCGGGCGCAGGGGGTGGGGAAGGTGGTGTGGTTCGAGCTGGACGGGGGTGGGGGGTAGCCCTGCCGGGGGCTCCCCAGTCCCGCCCCTTCCCGCTGCGCCCCCTGGACCCCCGTATCGCCGCTTCGCGGCTCGTCCGCAAACGCCGGACGGGCTGATGTGCGAGCTGTCAGCCGAACTGCTGCTCGAGATCCTTGAGCTTCTGCTCAAGGGAGTCCAGCCGCGGCAGCGTCTGGGTATCGTCCTCGGCCGTGAGGTCGACGGTCACCGGACCGGCGGCCGGGTCATTCGGAACGGCCTGAAGGGAGGGCCGGGACCGTACGGGAAGTTCTTCCTGCGGTGGCGGAGAGGGTGGCGGCGCCACTATGGCAGGGTCCGCGCCGACCTGCGCGGACCCGCCGGAGGAGCCGACCTGCACCTCCACCTGCCGGCCACCGCCGCGTCCCTGGTACCCCCGGTGCCCGTGCCCCCGGCTGATGGCCTTGAGCCGCGCCCGCTCCAGCTTCTCCTGGTCGCGCCGCCGCACCCGCGCCTGCTCCTTCTCGCGCCGGTCCTCGCGCACCTCCTCGACGGCCTCGTCGAGGGTGCGTACGCCTTCGAGCAGCATCAGCGACCACGCGCCGAAGGTCTCCCGGGGCGCCCGCAGCCAGCGCACGATGCGGATCTGCGGCAGCGGCCGCGGCACGAGTCCCTGCTCGCGCAGGGCGGCGCGGCGGGTCTGCTTCAGCGCGCGGTCGAAGAGGACCGCCGCGGACAGCGACATCCCGGCGAAGAACTGCGGGGCCCCCGCGTGCGCGATGCCGCGTGGCGCGTGCACCCAGTTGAACCAGGCGGCGGCGCCCGCGAACGTCCACACGAGCAGGCGCGAGCCGAGCGCCGCGTCACCGTGGCTGGCCTCGCGCACCGCGAGGACGGAGCAGAACATGGCGGCGCCGTCGAGGCCGAAGGGGACCAGGTACTCCCAGCCGCCGGAGAGGTTCAGGTTCTGCCGGCCGAAGCCGACCAGGCCGTGGAAGGAGAGGGCGGCGGCGACGGCCGCGCAGCAGAAGAGCAGGACGTAGGAGGCGGTGCCGTAGACGGCTTCTTTGCGGCGGCGGCGTTCCTCGCTGCGCTCCCACGAGTCGTCACTGGAGGCCGTGGCCTTCGCCTGGGCTTTCTTGCCCCGCGCGAGCACCGCCACCGCCACTGCCATGCCCAGGAGCAGGATGCCGCCGGGCAGCAGCCAGTCCAGCGATATGTCGGTCAGTTTCATCTGGCGTCCCTTGCGTCGCGGTGGGGCGTTTTCGGGCGCCATAGTGGCCCACGCCGCACGGCGCTCAAGGCGGTTTTCCGGCAAGAGGACGCCAAGGGGGTGGTGAATGCCGCGCCGAGCGCCGAATACCTCGAACTCACGCAAGGGGAGCTGGAGTTGAGTTCGATTAACTCCGCACGAAGGAATGACTCACGCCGTCGGCGCCTCGGCCGTCAGCCGCGCGACCCGGTCCGCGTCGCACATGCGCGGGCAGGTGACGCAGGTGTCGGCGGGACGCAGCGTGTAGAACATGCAGCAGCTCGCGCGGTCCCGGGTCGGCAGCTTCTCGCCGTTCGGGCCGGTGAGCTCGCGGAAGGCGGCCGTGCCGACGTACGGCTTCGTGGCGCCCGGAAGCAGCTGCTCCAGCTCGGTCGTCGCGCGCTGCTCCTCGCCGAGCAGATGCGCGACGTACCACAGGCCCTCGACGATCTCGTCCGTGGCGACCGCCCACAGCGCGCGGCCCCGGCGCCGCATGCGCGGACCGAAGCCGTCGAGGAGCGGGCCCATGTGCTCCGCCACGGCCGCCCGCAGCTCGGCGCGCAGCGCCTCCTCGTCCGGCACGACGCGGGCGCCGGGCAGCGTGGCCGCCGGGTCGTCCGGCAGGCAGGCGAAGGCGTCGGTGCGCACGGCGATCCTGCCGAGCGCGCGGTGGAAGCCGACCTGCCCGACGGGGTAGCGCGGGACGCGGCGCTGGAGGAACCACGGCACGGTGAACAGCAGCGTGACGGGCCAGGCGTAGCGGTGCAGGGCGAAGCTGGCGACGACGTCCGGCCGGGCCTGCTGGCCGTAGTCCTTCAGGACCTGCGCGTCGTCCCAGGCGAGGAACTCCTCGAAGTCGGCGCCGCCCTCCGCGAGCCGCGCCGCGCTCACCCAGCCGCCGCCCCGGGGCGTCTGTTCGCCCTCGGCCAGCTCCTGGACGCGCAGCCCGGGGAACACCTCGGTGAGGCGGGCGTAGGCGGCGCCGACGGGGCTCTGGGCGTGCTCCGTACGTCGGGCGCCGCTTTCCAGGGTGGGAACGGACATGCGCGGGGACCACCGAATCAATCGATCGATTGCAGGTAAGCCTAACCTTACCCAACATGATCGAGGTTTCAACTGGAGTCCTGTCCGCCTATGGTGCTTCTCGTACGTTTCGGACGGGCGGGACACGGAATCGCGGGAGGCACGGGTGGAGCGGGCGAGAGCACGAGCGGCGGACGTTGCCGCGCGGTGCGCCGCTGCGCGTGTGCCGGAGCAGCAGGGGGCGCAGGCGCAGCGCCCGGAGCGGGCTGCGCGCGGTGAGCACACGCACGGTGAGCCCGGCGGCGACCGCCCCGCAGCCGACGAGCTGACGCTGGGGGAGCCCGCGCCGCTCGACGAGCGGGCCCCGCGCAGGACCGTGCGGCGCACCTCCGTACGCGGTCAGGTGCTCGACGCCCTGCGCGCCGCCCTCGTCGGCGGTGAACTCGCCCCGGGCGAGGTCTACTCGGCGCCCGCCCTCGGCGAACGCTTCGGTGTCTCCGCGACGCCGGTGCGCGAGGCCATGCAGCAACTCGCCGTCGAGGGCGCGGTGGAGGTCGTCCCGAACCGCGGCTTCCGCGTCACCCGGCGCGGCGCGCGCGAACTCGGGGAGCTGGCCGAGGTGCGGGCGCTCATCGAGGTCCCCGTGATGCTGCGGCTCGCCCGGACCGTGCCCGCCGAGCAGTGGTCCCGCCTCCGCCCGCTGGCCGAGGCGACCGTGGCCGCCGCGGCCTGCGCCGACCTGGCCCGCTACGCCGAGGCGGACCGCGCCTTCCACGGCGCCCTGCTCGGCCTCGCCGGCAACCGGCAACTCGTCCAGGTCGCCGACGACTTGCACCGCCGCTCCCAGTGGCCCCTGGTCACAGGACCCGTCACCGGCCGCCGCGCCGACCTGGTCGCCGACGCCGCCGAACACATGGCCCTCCTGGAGGCCCTGATCGCCCGCGACCTGCCGGTGGTCCAGTCCCTGGTACGTGAACACTTCGCGGGCGGGGACGCCTGAGAGCCTGTCTTCGAACGGGCCGCCGCCCCTGGGGTTCGGTTCCCTCAGGCCGCCGGTGCCGGCGGCGTCAGCTGTGTCGCCAGCCAGGACGGCACCCCGCCCAGGAGGCGGAACAGGCGGGTGGCCTCGGCGCGGAGGCGGGATGCATCCGGTTCGGGTTCGGCTTCGGCCAGGGCCGCCAGGGCCGGGGCCGTGCCGACCAGGAAGCCGAGCTCCTCGCGGATGCGGAGGGACTCGGCGAAGCCGTGCCGGGCGTCGGCCAACTCGCCCTCGCGCAGGGCGAGTCCGGCCAGATGGCGCCAGGTGAAGGAGAGCAGGAGCGGGTCGTCGTGGGCGGTCGCGCCCGCGTGCGCGCGGCGGTACGCGGCCCGGGCCGCCTGCGGCGAGTTCGCGATGTGCTCGGCGATCAGGCCCCGACGGAAGTCCAGGAGGGGCCGCCCCGCGGAACCGGGAGCGAGGAGCGCGGCGGCCCGGCCGAGGGCGGTCCGGGCTTCGTCGGCCCGGTCCCGTACGTTCAACACGGTCGCCGCGTACGCGAGTTGACCGCGCTCGCACGCCGCCGCCCCGCGCGCCTCGTCGTCGTCGGCCACCGCCTCCGCCGTGCGCAGGCTGTCCTCCGCCTCGTCCCACCCGTCCCCGGTGAACAGGCACCGCTCGACCAGGAGTGATGTTCTCTGGACGGCGACGTCCGCGCCCTCACGGGTGGCGAGCAGTGCCGCCGCGTCGGTCCAGCAGCCGCGCGAGCGCAGCCGCCATACCGCGGTCTGGAGTGGATCGTTCCCTGCGTTCGTTCCGGTACCAGACATGGCGGTATGCGCCACGTTGCCCTCCCCTAGCGCGCCATCGAGCTGTTGAGTCGTGGGCGAATCTCAGCACGGATCGGCGCGCTCGGCCAAGGGGATGGGTGAAAGAATTCACAAAGGAGGGGGAAGGGGCGCGCGGAGATCGCGGGGCAATCGGGGGCAGGGGAGACGGGCGGGGCCCGTGCGGGCCCGCCCGCGGGGCTCAACTCATGCGCAGGGCCAGGAAGAAGTCCAGCTTGTCCTCAAGTCGGGAAAGGTCACGGCCCGTCAACTGCTCGATACGCCCGACCCGGTAGCGCAGCGTGTTGACGTGCAGGTGCAGGCGCGTCGCACAGCGCGTCCAGGAGCCGTCGCAGTCGAGGAACGCCTCCAGGGTGGGGATGAGCTCGGCCCGGTGCCTGCGGTCGTACTCGCGCAGCGGGTCCAGGAGCCGCGCGGTGAAGGCGCGGCGGACGTCGTCGGGCACGAAGGGCAGCAGCAGGACGTGCGAGGCCAGCTCCTGGTGGCCCGCCGCGCACACCCGGCCGGGCCGCGCCGCGGCGACCCTGCGGGCGTGCCGCGCCTCCTCCAGGGCGCCCCGCAGCCCCTCCGCCGAATGCACGGACGCGCTGACGCCGAGCGTGAGCCGCCCGTCGTCCGCGAGGCCCGCCGACAGCGGCTCCCGCACGGCCGCGAGCAGCGAGTCCGCGAGCAGCCCCGGCTCCGCCCCCTCGGCCTCGGCCGGAAGGGCGGGCAGCGGCACCAGGGCGATGGCCTCGTCGCCGGTGTGGGCCACCGCGATGCGGTCGGACGGGTCGGGCCCCGACGTCGCCGGGTCGACCAGGATCTCCTCCAGGAGCGCCTGGGCCACCGGGCCGCCCTCGATCTCCCCGGCGCTCGTGCCGTCCCACTCGACCCGCGCCACCACCACCTGCCAGTGCGGCGCCGCCCCGAGCCCCGGAAGCAGCACCGGCGCCGCCACCCGGAGGCGGGCCGCGATCTCGGCGGGCGCGGCACCCGTCTGGACCAGCTCAAGGACCTCCTGTGCCAGGCGCCGGCGCACCGTCCGCGCCGCGTCCCTGCGGTCCCGCTCCACGGCGATCAGCTGGGTGACGCCCTGGAGCAGGTCGATCCGCTCCTCGGGCCAGTCGCCCGCGTCCGCCTCGACGGCAAGGAGCCAGTCCGACAGGACCGTCTCGCGCACGTCCCGGGAGGCGTTCACCGCGCCCCGGCCGCTGGACCGGATGGGGAACAGCGAGTACGTCACGCCGTCCACGTTCACCCGGTGCGGGCCCCGGCGGCCGGTGCGGGCGGCGGCCAGGTGCTCCCCGGCGAGCCGCGCGCAGACCGCCGCGGGCAGCGCGGGCCCGGCCGTGCCGGACCCGGCGACCGGGCGGCCGGCGGGGGAGAGCACCCAGGCCCGCAGGTCCAGGTCGGAGCCGAGCAGGTCGAGGACCACGTCGGGGCCGCCGCCGGCCGGTCCCGACGTCATCAGGCGGCGGTGCCGGTCAACCACGGCCGCCAGGTCCCCGGCCCGCTCGCCGGACACCTGCCGCACCACGTGCTCGGTGATCGTCGCGAACGCCACCGACTCGTTGACCGCGAACAGCGGCAGCCGGTGCCGGGCGCACGATTCCACCAGGTCGTCGGGGATGTCGCCGAGCTCCGCCTCGCCCGCGGCGAGGGCCGCGACCCCGGCGGCTGCGAGAATACGTACGAAAGGCTCGCTGTCCGAGGCGTCCCTGCGCCAGGCGAGACCGGTGAGCACCAGCTCCCCGCCCGCGAGATAGCGGCTGGGGTCGCGCAGATCCGTGGTCATCACGCCACGGACGGTGCGATCGAGTTCGTCCGCGCCGCCGAGCAGCCTGAGGCCCAGCGCGTCGGTGTCAAGGAGTGCGCGCAGCCGCATGGTGTCGTCGCCGCCGATCTTGTCTCGATTTCACGTGTGGCCCGGGCTCCCGGTGATCCCGGGGCCGCCGGGTCCCAAGGGCGCCACGGTTTCCCGGGGGATTCCGCGAGGTTACTGAGGCCCGTTCTTCATACGAATCTACAAGACTCACGGCTTGGCCAGCCAACTCCTTCATGGTTTCGGTGACTGACCCCATCGGACGACCGGGCGGTGTACTTGCCCCACTCCGCGTTAACAGCACATGAACGAGTAGTCGAGAGGCGAAGGGCCACCTTGGCCGGAACGTTCGCCCCGGCTCGTCAGCCTAGTAAGCCCCGGCCGGTGGTCCCACGGGTCCCCGGCCGCCAGGCACGATTACGAAGAGAGAGCCACTCATGGACTTCCTTCGCCCCGCCAGTTGGGAGGAGGCGCTCGCCGCGAAGGCCGAGCACCCCACCGCTGTGCCGATTGCGGGTGGCACCGATGTCATGGTCGAGATCAACTTCGACCACCGTCGTCCGGAGTACCTGCTGGACCTCAACCGCATCGGTGAGCTGCGGGAGTGGGAGGTCGGTGCGGACACCGTGCGCCTCGGCGCCTCGGTCTCGTACACCCAGATCATGGAGAACCTGCGCGCGGAGCTGCCCGGCCTCGCGCTCGCCTCGCACACCGTCGCCTCGCCGCAGATCCGCAACCGCGGCGGTGTCGGCGGCAACCTCGGCACCGCATCGCCCGCCGGTGACGCCCACCCGGCGCTGCTCGCCGCCGACTGCGAGGTCGAGGCGGAGTCCGTACGCGGCTCCCGGCTGATCCCGATCGACGCGTTCTACACCGGCGTGAAGCGCAACGCGCTCGCCCCGGACGAGCTGATCAGGGCCGTGCACATCAAGAAGGCCGACGGCCCGCAGCAGTACTCGAAGGTGGGCACGCGCAACGCGATGGTCATCGCCGTGTGCGCCTTCGGCATCGCGCTGCACCCGCGGACGCGGACCGTGCGCACGGGCATCGGTTCCGCCGCGCCGACGCCGATCCGGGCCAAGGCCGCCGAGGAGTTCCTGAACGCGGCCCTCGACGAGGGCGGCTTCTGGGACAGCAAGAAGATCATCACGCCCTCGATCGCCAAGCAGTTCGCGGAGCTCGCCTCCGGTGCCGCCAACCCGATCGACGACGTGCGCGGCACGGCGAGCTACCGCCGGCACGCCGTCGGGATCATGGCCCGCCGCACGCTCGGCTGGACCTGGGAGTCGTACCGCGGCACGGGCCGCACCACCGGCAGCACGGAGGGAGTCGCGTAATGCGTGTCAACTTCACGGTCAACGGCCGTCAGCAGGAAGCCGACGACGTCTGGGAGGGCGAGTCCCTTCTGTACGTGCTGCGTGAGCGCATGGGGCTTCCGGGCTCCAAGAACGCCTGCGAGCAGGGCGAGTGCGGTTCCTGCACCGTCCGGCTCGACGGGGTGCCGGTGTGTTCGTGCCTGGTCGCGGCCGGACAGGTGGAGGGCCGCGAGGTCGTCACCGTCGAGGGCCTCGCCGACTTCGCCAAGCAGCGTGAGGAAGCCCATCAAGGAGGTGCTTGCGCGTCCGGCGCCTGCGGCACCTCGCTCCAGGCCGCACAGCAGTGGAAGGCCCACGGGACGGACTCGCAGACCGGCGAGGGCACCGAACTCTCCCCCGTCCAGCAGGCGTTCATCGACGCGGGCGCCGTCCAGTGCGGCTTCTGCACCCCCGGCCTGCTCATCGCGGCCGACGAGATGCTGGAGCACAACCCGCAGCCCACCGACGCGGACATCCGCGAGGCGCTCTCCGGCAACCTGTGCCGCTGCACCGGTTACGAGAAGATCCTGGACGCGGTGCGCCTGGCCGCGGCGCGCCAGGACCGGCAGGAAGAGGCGGTCTGACCATGGGATCCACACGTACGACCGGCGTCCCCACCAAGATCACCCAGGGCTCCCGGACCAAGGGCGGCATCGGCGAGTCGACGCTGCGCCCGGACGGCACCCTGAAGGTCACCGGCGAGTTCGCGTACTCCTCGGACATGTGGCACGAGGACATGCTGTGGGGCCAGACCCTGCGCAGCACCGTGGCGCACGCCGAGATCGTGTCCATCGACACCTCCGAGGCGCTCGCCCAGGCCGGTGTCTTCGCCGTCCTGACCTACGACGACCTGCCGGCCGAGATGAAGAACTACGGCCTGGAGATCCAGGACACCCCGGTGCTCGCGCACGGCAAGGTCCGCCACCACGGTGAGCCGGTCGCCCTCGTGGCCGCCGACCACCCGGAGACCGCACGCCGCGCCGCCGCCAAGATCAAGATCGAGTACCGGGAACTGCCCCTCATCACCGACGAGGCGTCGGCGACCGCTCCCGACGCCGTGCTCGTCCACGAGGGCCGCGACGACGAGCACTCCCGGCACGTCCCGCACCCGAACATCGTGCACCGCCAGCCGATCATCCGCGGCGACGCGGCCGAGGCCGCCAAGAAGGCCGACGTCATCGTCAGGGGCGAGTACACCTTCGGCATGCAGGACCAGGCATTCCTCGGCCCGGAGTCCGGCCTCGCCGTGCCCGCCGAGGACGGCGGCGTCGACCTCTACGTCGCCACCCAGTGGCTGCACTCGGACCTCGAACAGATCGCCCCCGTCCTCGGCCTGCCCGAGGAGAAGGTGCGCATGACGCTGTCCGGCGTCGGCGGCGCCTTCGGCGGCCGCGAGGACATCTCGATGCAGATCCACGCCTGCCTCCTCGCGCTGCGCACCGGCAAGCCGGTCAAGATCGTCTACAACCGGTTCGAGTCCTTCTTCGGCCATGTGCACCGCCACCCCGCGAAGCTCCACTACGAGCACGGCGCCACCAAGGACGGCAAGCTCACGCACATGAAGTGCAGGATCGTCCTGGACGGCGGCGCCTACGCGTCCGCCTCCCCGGCGGTCGTCGGCAACGCGTCCTCGCTGAGCGTCGGCCCGTACGTGGTCGAGAACGTCGACATCGAGGCCATCGCGCTCTACACCAACAACCCGCCCTGCGGCGCGATGCGCGGCTTCGGCGCGGTCCAGGCGTGCTTCGCGTACGAGGCCCAGATGGACAAGCTGGCCGCGAAGCTGGGCATGGACCCGGTCGAGCTGCGGCAGCTCAACGCCATGGAGCAGGGCACGCTCCTGCCGACCGGGCAGGTGGTCGACTCGCCCGCCCCGGTCGCCGAGATCCTGCGCCGCGTGAAGTCCCGCCCGCTGCCGCCCGAGCGCCAGTGGGAGAGCTCCGAGGGCGCGGACGTCCGCCAGCTTCCCGGCGGCCTGTCCAACACCACGCACGGCGAAGGCGTCGTACGCGGTGTGGGCTACGCGGTCGGCATCAAGAACGTCGGCTTCTCCGAGGGCTTCGACGACTACTCCACCGCCAAGGTGCGCATGGAGGTCATCAACGGCGAACCCGTGGCGACCGTGCACACCGCGATGGCGGAGGTCGGCCAGGGCGGCGTCACCGTCCACGCGCAGATCGCCCGCACCGAGCTGGGCGTCACCCAGGTGACGATCCACCCCGCCGACACCCAGGTGGGCAGCGCCGGTTCGTCGTCCGCGTCGCGTCAGACGTACGTCACCGGCGGCGCCGTCAAGAACTCCTGCGAGCTGGTGCGCGAGAAGGTCCTGGAGATCGGCCGCCGCAAGTTCGGCACGTACCACCCCGCCTGGGCCACCGCCGAGCTGCTGCTCGAAGGCGGCAAGGTCGTCACCGACGGCGGCGAGGTCCTCGGCGACCTGGTCGACGTCCTGGAGGACGAGAGCGTCGAGGTCGAGGCGGAGTGGCGGCACCGCCCCACCGAGCCCTTCGACCTGCGCACCGGACAGGGCAACGGCCACGTCCAGTACTCCTTCGCCGCGCACCGCGCGGTCGTCGAGGTCGACACCGAGCTGGGCCTGGTCAAGGTCATCGAGCTCGCCTGCGCGCAGGACGTCGGCAAGGCGCTCAACCCGCTGTCCGTGCTCGGCCAGATCCAGGGTGGCACCACCCAGGGCCTGGGCGTCGCGGTCATGGAGGAGATCATCGTCGACCCGAAGACCGCGAAGGTGAAGAACCCCTCCTTCACGGACTACCTGATCCCCACCATCCTCGACACGCCGACCATCCCCGTCGACGTGCTCGAACTCGCCGACGAGCACGCGCCGTACGGGCTCCGTGGCATCGGCGAGGCCCCCACCCTGTCGTCCACCCCGGCCGTCCTCGCGGCGATCCGCAACGCGACGGGTCTGGAGCTCAACAAGACGCCGGTACGGCCCGAACACCTCACCGGCACGTAGCCCCTCCGGGGTGAGCAGAAAAGGGAGCCGGGGGACTGTCGTCCCCCGGACCCCCTCTCCTTAGTTCGTCTCGGGCCGTCCCCCGGGTCGTGCGCACCATCCCAAATCCCGCAGTACTGCGGGTGCCCCTGTGAACCTTGGGAGTAGGCAACCATGACCCAGCAGTCACTGGAGCCCAAGACCACCGCCGAGGACGCGGGCCACGGCTCACGCGTCCCGGCCGGGCGGTCTTGGCTGGACCGGTACTTTCACATATCCCTCAGAGGATCGACGGTCGCGCGTGAGGTGCGCGGCGGCATCACCACCTTCATGGCGATGGCATACATCGTCCTGCTCAACCCGCTGATCCTGTCCGGCAAGGACGCGGCGGGCGACACGATGGGGCAGAAGGCCCTCATCACCGCCACGGCCTTCGCCGCGGCCGTCACCACGCTCCTCATGGGCTTCGTCGGCAAGGTGCCGCTGGCCCTGGCCGCCGGGCTCTCCGTGTCCGGTGTCATCGCCTCGCAGGTCGCGCCCGAGATGACCTGGCCGCAGGCCATGGGCATGTGCGTGATGTACGGCGTGGTGATCATGCTCCTGGTCGTCACCGGCCTGCGTGAGATGATCATGAACGCGATCCCGCTGGCGCTCAAGCACGGCATCACCATGGGCATCGGCCTGTTCATCGCCATCATCGGCCTGGTCAAGGGCGGCTTCGTCCACCAGGGCAAGGCGACCCCGCTGACCCTCGGCCCGGCCGGCGAGCTCCAGGGCTGGCCCGTCCTGCTCTTCGCCGGCACCCTGCTCCTGATCTTCATGCTTCAGGCGCGCAACACGCCCGGCGCGATCCTGATCGGCATCATCACCGGCACCGTCGTCGCCGTCGCCCTGAACGCGATGGACGTCATCAACCCCAAGCAGTGGGCCAACGGCGCCCCCGAACTGCACGGCAGCGCGGTCTCCACTCCCGACTTCTCGCTCTTCGGAGACGTCGAGTTCGGCGGCTGGGGCGAGGTCGGCGCGATGACGGTCGGCATGATCGTCTTCACCCTGGTGCTCGCGGGCTTCTTCGACGCGATGGCAACGATCATCGGCGTCGGCACCGAGGCCAATCTGGCCGACGACAAGGGCCGCATGCCCGGCCTGTCCAAGGCGCTGTTCATCGACGGCGCCGGCGGCGCGATCGGCGGCGTGGCGGGCGGCTCCGGCCAGACCGTCTTCGTCGAGTCCGCGACCGGCGTCGGCGAGGGCGCCCGTACGGGCCTGTCCTCCGTCATCACCGGTCTGTTCTTCGCGGCCTGCCTGTTCTTCACGCCCGTCACCGCGATCGTCCCGCAGGAGGTCGCGTCCGCCGCGCTCGTCGTCATCGGAGCGATGATGATGATGAACGCACGGCACGTCGACTGGGCCGACCGCGCCACCGCGATCCCGGTGTTCCTCACCGTGGTCCTGATGCCCTTCACGTACACCATCACCACCGGTGTCGCGGCGGGTGTCATCGCCTGGGTCGCGATCAAGATCGCTCAGGGCAAGGCACGGGAGATCGGGGCCTTCATGTGGGGCCTGACCTTGATCTTCCTCGTGTACTTCGCCCTGAGCCCCATCGAAAGCTGGATGGGCGTCCACTGAGGCGCCGCCCCGGCCCCGTAGCCGCGGAGCCCGCAGCACAGGCTCCGCGGCAGAGCCCCTGAGGAGACCGACATGCTGGACATCGCCGAAGAGCTGAACCGGTGGGTCGAGCAGGGACGCGACTTCGCCGTCGCCACCGTGGTGGCGGTCGGCGGCAGCGCGCCCCGGCAGCCCGGCGCCGCACTCGCCGTCGACAGCGACGGCACGGCGATCGGATCGGTCTCCGGGGGCTGCGTGGAGGGCGCGGTGTACGAGCTGTGCCGGCAGGCGCTCGACGACGGCGAGACCGTCGTCGAACGCTTCGGCTACAGCGACGAAGACGCCTTCGCCGTGGGCCTGACCTGCGGCGGCGTCATCGACATCCTGGTCACACCGGTCCGCGCGGACGGTCCCGCGCGGCCGGTGTTCGCGTCCGCGCTCGCCGCCGCCGCCCGGGGCGAGGCGGCGGCGGTGGCGCGGATCGCCGAGGGCCCGGCCGAGCTGATGGGCCGGGTGCTGCTGGTCCGTGCGGACGGCGGCGCGGGCCTTGAGGGCGTCGCGCACGGGGACGGGCCCGCGTACGACGAGGAGGCTCCGTACGCGGCCACGACGGGGTACGAAGGCGGCCTCGGCGGGCACCCCGAGCTGGACCGGACCGTGGCGGGCGAGGCCCGCGCGATGCTGGACGCCGGGCGTACCGGCACCGTGGAGATCGGCGCGGACGGCTCGCGCTGCGGGCAGCCCCTGACCGTCCTCGTCGAGTCCTCCGTACCCCCGCCCCGGATGATCGTCTTCGGGGCCATCGACTTCGCCTCCGCGCTCGTCCGGGTCGGCAAGTTCCTCGGCTACCACGTGACCGTGTGCGACGCCCGGCCCGTCTTCGCCACGCCCCTGCGCTTCCCGGACGCCGACGAGATCGTCGTCGAGTGGCCGCACGAATATCTGGAGCGCACCGAGGTCGACGGCCGCACCGTGCTGTGCGTGCTGACGCACGACGCCAAGTTCGACGTGCCGCTGCTGCGGTGCGCGCTGCGGCTTCCGGTGGCCTATGTGGGCGCGATGGGGTCGCGCCGCACCCATCAGGACCGCAATCGCCGACTGCGTGAAGTCGGGGTCACCGAGCTGGAGTTGGCCCGCCTGCGGTCGCCCATCGGGCTCGACCTCGGGGCGCGTACGCCGGAGGAGACGGCGCTGTCCATCGGGGCGGAGATTGTTGCCTCCCGGCGGGGTGGGAGTGGGGTTTCGCTCACCGGAGCGCACACGCCCATCCATCATGATGGAACGCGGAGGGTTGGCGGGCGGATCGGGTCGGTTGCCTGAGGTTGGCTCCGGACTTCCCGTTGGCCGGGGGCGCCGTTTATCGCGCTTCGCGCTCGTCCTCAAGCGCCGGACGGGCTGCATCGCGCTTCGCGCTCGTCCTCAAGCGCCGGACGGGCTGGATTGTCTCCGGAACGTGAAGTGGACGTTGGTCAGTTGCTCCGAGACGTGCCACAGGTGGTGGGCCGTTTCCGGGTTCGTGGCCCGGGGGGAGAGTTGAACCTGCTTTGGGGCGCCGCGTAGTTCCGCCATGCCGTCGGGGCCGATGAAGTCGCCGCCCGCTGCCTCCGGGGCCGTCGCCGCGTAGAGCTGGGGGAGGGCGCCCTGGTCGGGGGACTGGGCCAGGGGCTTGAGGAGGCGGCCGAAGAGCAGCTTGACCAGGCCCGTCGGGGCGGCCGTCTGCAGGTTGGTGGCGGTGTAGCCGGGGTGGGCGAGGACGCTGCGCACCAGGCTGCCCGCCTCGGCCAGGCGGCGGTGGAGCTCGTGGCCGAAGACGGCGTTCGCGAGCTTCGACTGGTTGTAGTACGCCATCGGCGCGTACCCGCGCTCCCCGGAGAGGTCGTCGAAGAAGAGGCGGCCCTGCCGGTGGTTCGTCGAAGTCACCGTGACCACACGGGAGTCGGCTCCGGACGTCAGCAGGTCGAGCAGGAGGCCCGTGAGCGCGAAGTGGCCCAGGTGGTTGGCGGCGAACTGCAGCTCGTGGCCCTGGGCGCTCAGCGTCCGGGGCGGGGCCATCACGCCGGCGTTGTTGACGAGGACGTCGAGGCGCGGATGGTCGGCGCGCAGGGTGGTGGCGAAGGCGCGGACCGAGTCGAGGTCGGCCAGGTCGAGGCGGCGGACCTCCAGGCGGGCGTCCGGCCGCTCGGCGGTGATTCCGGCGGCCGCCCGGCGCCCCTTCTCCTCGTCGCGCACCGCGAGGATCACGTGCGCGCCCCGGCGGGCGAGGGCCCGGGCGGTCGCCAGGCCGAGGCCGCTGTTGGCCCCGGTCACGACGGACACGCGCCCGGTCTGGTCCGGTATCCGCTCGACGGTCCAGCTCGTCTGCTTCGGCTGCCTTTGTTGCTGCGTCATGCGGCACATGCTGCCTTTGGTGGCATCGAGTGTCAACAGGTTACCGAGTGCCATGCGGGGCATGGTGTGTAGCATGACGGGGTGAATCCTCGTCCCGGTCCCCCCGGTCCCGAAGTCAGCCTGGCCCAGCGCAAACGGCAGCTCGTCGCGGACGAGTTGACCGAGGCGGCGCTCCAACTGCTCGCGCTGAAGGGGTTCGACGGCGTCACCGTCGACGAGATCGTGACGACGGCGGGCGTGTCCAAGAGGACGTTCTTCCGGTACTTCGCGTCCAAGGAGGACGTGGTCGTCCAGTTCCTGGCCGACATGGGCACCGGCATGTGCGCGGAGCTGGCGGCCCGGCCCGCCGGGGAGAGGCCATCGGCGGCGCTGCGGCACGCCGTCTGGGTGCCGCTCGGCGAGTGCGCCGACCACTCCGAGCGGGCGTTGCGCGTCGTCCAGCTCATCCTGCGCACCCCCGCGCTGCTCGCCCGCTTCCTGGAGCGGCAGGCGCAGTGGCGCGACGACCTGGCGGCGGAACTGGCCCGCCGGCTGGAACTCGACGCCGAGGCCGAGCTGTATCCCCGCCTCGCCGCCGGAATGGCGCTGAACGCCTTCGACGCGGTGCTGCACCGGTGGAGCGGCAGCGACGGCGCCGAGGACCCGGCCACGCTGACCGACCGGGCGTTCGCCGTGATCGCTCCGGCGCTGGACGCGGTCGACGGGCGCGGCTGACTCCGGCAAGCCCCGCGGGCCCCCGCCCGCGCCCTTCCGCCCGGCCCCGCGGCTCGGGCACCATGAGGAGGGTGGACCGGCAACAGCACGCCAGGCTCGACGAGTTGCTGCGCGACCCGTACCCGCTGTACGCCCGCGCCCGGCGCGCCGAAGGGCTCACGTACGTGCCCGAGCTGCGGGCCTGGCTGGTCGCCCGGGACGCCGACGTCCGCGAGGTGCTGCGCCGCCCGGACGTGTTCTCGTCGGCCAACGCGGTGCGCGGGGACGTCGTCCCCTCGCAGGCCGCCCTCGCCGTCCTCGGCGAAGGCATCGCCGTCCGCCGGCCCGTCGTCATCACCGCGGACGGCCCGGCGCACCAGCGGCTGCGCGAGCCCATCGTGCGCGGCCTCACCCCGGCCCGCGTGGCCGCCGTGCTGCCGTACGTGGCGGAGCGGGCGGAGGCGCTGGCCGACGCCTTCGCCGCACCGGGAAGCGGCAGGACCGTGGACGTGATGGAGGCGTACGCGCTGCGCCTGCCGGGCCAGGTGATCGGGCATGTCCTCGGGTTCGACCCGGCGGACGTGCCGCTGATGGTGCGCGGGGGCCACAGCACCGAACAACTGCTGTTCCGGCCGCTCCCGGAGGAGGGCCAGCTCGCGGCGGCCCACGACGTGATCGCGCTCCAGCGGCTCCTCGACGGCTACGTACGCGACCGGCACGCCGCCCCGCGCCCCGACCTGTGCAGCGAGATCGTCACCTCGCTGGTGCCCGACGACGGCGACCCCGAGGACGGCGAGGGCGACCCCGAGGACGGCGGCGCCGAACCCGAACTCACCCTCGGCCAGCGCGGCGAACTCATCGCGCACCTGCAGAACTTCCTGCTCGCCGGCCACCTGACCACCACGGCCCTGATCGGCACGACCCTGCTGCATCTGCTGCGCCACCCCGCGCAGTGGAAGCTGCTGTGCGAGGAGCCGGAGCGGATCCCGGCCGCCATCGAGGAGGCGGCGCGCTACGACACCGCGCTCCAGGGCTTCCGCCGGGTCACCACCCGCGCCGTCACCCTCGCCGGCACCGAACTGCCCCCGGGGGCCGAGGTGCTTGTCGGATTCGGCGCCGCGGGGCGGGACGAGGGGCGGTACGAGCGGCCCGACGTCTTCGACATCATGCGCGTCCCGGTCGCCCGGCACGTCGCCTTCGGCCTCGGCGCGCACGCCTGCCCCGGCGCGCAGCTCGCCCGCGAACAGCTCCGCCTCACCCTGGAGCTGTTCACGCGCCGCTTCCCGGGGCTGCGGCTCGCGAGGGACGGGCCGCCGGTGCGGATGCGGCCGACGCTGATCCACCGGGCGCCGGAGGCGCTGTACGTGGAGTGGTGAGACCTGGCCCGCCGGCCGGGCCCCCGACCCATCGGACACGCCCTAGCGGTAGACCTTGCCCGCCTCCGCCTTGCCCGGCGCGAGCAGCTGGGGCACCGTCACGAAGACGTACCCGCGCTTCTTGAGCTCGTCGATGATGCCGGGCACCGCGGGCACCGTGCCCTTGTAGATGTCGTGCAGCAGGATGATGCCGTCCCGGCTCGACTGCTCCAGGACGCGCTTCTGGATCAGCGCCGAGTCGTTCGTCGTGTAGTCCTTGGCCGTCACCGTCCACAGGATCTCGGCGAGGCCGAGGTCGCGGGAGATCTTGTTGACGGTGTCGTTGGTGCGGCCCTGCGGCGGGCGCATCAGCGTCGGCTTCTTGCCTATGAGCTTCTCGATCGCCTTGTTGGGGCGCTCCAGCTCTGCGCGCGCCTCCTTCGGGCTGATCTTGGTGAGGATCTTGTGCGACCAGGTGTGGCTCGCGACCTCGTGCCCCTCGGCGTCCATCCGCTTGACCAGCTCGGGGTACTTCGCGATGTGGTTCTTGCCGAGCGTGAAGAAGGTCGCGGGGACCTTCTTCTCCTTGAGGATCTTCAGCAGTCGCGGGGTGTTCTCGCTCGGCCCCGCGTCGAAGGTCAGCGCGATGCACTTGGCCTTGCCGCAGTCGACGGTGCCGAAGGCGCCCTGCTGTGCGGTCTTCGCGTGCGCCGCGTCCTTGCGGACGGTGCTGGGGGAGACGGTGTCCAGCTTGGTGCAGCCGGTGAGGGCCGCGGTGGCGGCGAGCGCGGCGATCCCGAGAAGGGCCGCGCCGGGGCGCAACCTCGTCGCGGACTTCCGCATCTTGTGTGTAGCAGGCATGAGGGAACTATACACAGAGTGTATAGCTGGGGATGCCAGGGGCCGGTCGGCAGCTCGGCCCGTCCGACCGGCGTGGTCCGCGCGCCGTATCCGTAGGTTTTCTACGTCGTCGTCCCGCTTCTCACCGCCAGTTCGCGCCCGGGACAATACGGAGTATTCGGCGGGGCGGGGCAATGGGGGACACGGTGCGGATTCATGTCCAGGGGCGCGACGCCGAGCGTGCGGCGGCGGAGTTGGTGGCGCTTTCCCAAGGGGCCGCTCGCCTCACGGAGACCAGCACGCCGAAGGACCACAAGGACCCGGTGAGCGCGGCCGCGGCCGTCGTCGGCATTCTGGCGGGGTCTGCGGCGCTGGCCGACCAGATGGTGCGCTGGTGCCGGAGGTGGCGTGACGGCGGAGCGCGGGGCTCGGGCCCCTCGGTCGAGCGGATCGTCGTGGTGGTCGCCGACCGCGGGCAGCTCCTGGAGAACCTGGGCCCGGAAGACCTGGAGCGGCTCTTCCGGCAGGCGTCCGCCGATCCGGATCCCGGCCCGGAGCCGGGCCCGGGCAGTGGTTCCGGCGCCGGTCGGGACGGCGCATAGGCTCGATCGACGGGGCAGACCGCCATGGAGCGTTTCATCAGCGTCCGCATCGACCAGACGAAGGCCGACTCCATACGCCTCCATTACGACTACGGCCACGGCCCCGGCCCTGCTCCCGGCCAGGGGCCGGGACAGCAGGCGGCCCCCGTCGACGTCCCCCTGCGGGAGGTCCAGGAGCGGATCGACCGCGCGGAGACGGACTACTACGCCGAACTGCCCGCCGACCCGGAGGAACGCGCCCGCCGGCTGGCGGCCCTCGTCGCGTACGGCCGGGAGCTGTACGCCCTCATCGACACACCGCAGCGGTTGCTGTCCGCGTACACCGAGCGGACGGCGGGCGGCGAGTGGGACGTCCTCGTCCTCGGGATCGACGTCGGACACGACGCGGCCCGCTTCGCGCACCTGCCGTGGGAACTCCTCCACGACGGCCGGACGTTCCTCGTCACCGCCCCCCACCCCGTCGTTCCGGTGCGGTGCGTGCCCCGCCCGTCGGCGGCCCGCCCGCTCGCCGCGCGTTCCCTGCGCCTCGTGTTCATGGCGTGCGCGCCCGACCTGGCCCCGGACGCAGAGAGCTCGCTCGACCACGACGCCGAGCAGGGCAGCATCTGGGAGGCGACCCGGCGGCAGGGCATCGACCTCGAGGTCGAGGAGTCCGGCGACCTCGACGAGCTGGAGGAGCGGATCCACGACCACGCGGACGGCGCCGTCGACGTCGTCCACCTCACGGGGCACGCCGTGCACGCCTACGACGAGCCCAAGTTCCTGACCGAGGACCGGATGGGCAGACCCCGGCAGGCCGGACTGCAGGACCTGCACCGCTGTCTCGCGGGCCGGGCCCGCGTGCTGTTCCTGTCCGGCTGCCGCACGGGTGAGGCCGCCGACGCCGGTGCCGTGGCCTCGCTCGCGGAGCGGCTCGCGCGCGGAACCGCGCCCGTCGTGCTCGGCTGGGGACGGCCCGTGGCCGACAGCGCGGCGACCCGGGCGGCCGCGATCTTCTACCGGTGGCTGGCCCGGGGCGTCTCGCCGACCACGGCACTCGCCAAGACGTACGGCGAGATGAACACCGAGGTGCCCTACTGGCACCTGCTGCGCATGTACCTGCGGGGCGACCCGCCGGGGCCGCTCGTCGAGCCCGCCCGCGAACGCGGCGGCGCCCGCAGGCCCAGGGACGCCATGGTCGCCGTCGAGCGCACCCCGGGCAAGGCCGAGCCCACCTACCCGGATCCGCTGCGGTTCGTCGGCCGGCGGCGCCAGGTGCAGCAGGCCATCCGGATGCTGCACCCCTTCGGCGACGTCCGCGATGCCCGGCCCGGACTCGTGGTCCACGGCATGGGCGGCATCGGCAAGACGACGCTGGTGGGCCGGGTCTGCCAGCGCCTGGCCGACCAGTTCCACCTCGTCGTCCTGCGGCTGGGCGACGACTACCTCACCGAGGACTACCTCCGGCGTGTCCTCATGGCCGACCCGCGCCTCGCGGACGTACTGGAGGGCGCGGGCAGTGCCCCGTCCTTCCTGGCGCGGCTTCCCGCGGCCTTCGAGCGCTACCCGGGCAATCTGCTGTTCTGGCTGGACGAGTTCGAGTCCAGCTTCCGGCCGGACGAGCGGACGGTCACCGACATCGCCATGGAGGGCGAGCGGCCGATCCCCCGGCCGGAGGCCGTCGAGGTGCTGACGCGGCTCGTCACCGCCCTCGCGCCGACGCGTAGCGGCCATCGCGTCGTCGTCACCAGCAGGTACCCGCTGCGCCTGCCGTGCACCGAGGACTTCGGCACCATCACGCTCGCCCCGCCGCGCGCCGAGGAGATCGGCCGGCTCATCGACCGCCTGACCGACCGGCTCAGCGAGGACCATCCCGCGGGCGGCCTCACGCCGGAGCGGATCGACACCATCCGCGAGGCCGCCGGCGACAACCCGCGCCTGCTCGAGAACCTGTTCCGGGCGGCGAGCCAGGGCATCGACGTCGGCGACGACCTGCTGCGCGTACGCATGCGCGAGACCCGCGACCGCATGCTGGACGCCGACATCGCGCTGCCCCTCCTGCTGTCGAAGGTCTCCCCGGCGAGCACTCGGCTGCTCCAGGCCGCGGCGCCGTATCACACCCCGGTCCCCTGCGGAACGCTCGCCCGGCTCACCCAGGAGCCGGCGGACCAGGCGCTCGAACACGCCGACCGGCTCGCCGGGCTGAACCTCCTGGAGCGCACCTGGCGGGACGGGGCACCGCGGTTCGTCGTGCCGCTGCTGCTGCGCGGGCGGCTCTCCGCGCAGGACGCCGTGGCGCACCGGGCGGCGGCCGGGTGCGCGACCGCTCTCGCGGCCGAACTGGGCGACTTCCTCGACGAGCCGGACGTACGACGTCTCGACGAGCCGCTGCTCCAGGAGGTGCGGCGGCTCGCGCTCGAGGGCGGCGACAGCGGACTCGCCGTCGACGCCACCGTGGCCCTCGCCGAGATCCACGACACGTACGGCCGCTACGGCGAAGTCGCCGCGCTCTGCCACCAGATCCTCCCGCGCGCCCCCGAGCACCGGCTCTACCGCGTTCTCGCCGCCGCCGAGAGCGAACTCGGCCATGTGAGCGAGGCCATCCGCTACTTCGACGAGGCACTGACGACATACCCGCCCGAGACGGACCGCGAGCGGGCCGAGACGCTGGCGACCGTCGTCTGCGAGTTCACCTTCCACCTGCCGAACACGCCGGACACCTCGCGCCGGGACATGCTGACGGAGGCCATCGAACTGGCCCGCGGGCACGGCGGGATCCAGCCCGTCCTCGTCTTCGCGCTGCGCACCCTCGCCCGCGTCCTCGCCATGACCGGCGACAGAACCCAACACCCCACGATCAAGGCCCTGTTGGACGAGGCCGAGGGCATCGCCCGGACCATCCGGGACGGCGGCGGCCACGCCAACGCCGTCAGATTCGACCGGGTGTGCGCGGTGCTCCTCGACCGCGGCGACTACCGCGCGGCGGAGGGCGAACTGGCCGTCATCCTCAAGGTGTACGAGCAGCTCGGGCAGCCCCGCAACGCCTCCGTGGTCCTGCTGGACGCGGCGCACAACTGGCTGGACCTCGGCGAAGTGGAACAGGCGGAGAAGCTCGCCGACAAGATCAGCGCGCTCAACCGGACCCTGAACTACGCACGTCTCGACGTGGGCCACGACCTGCTGCGCGGCAGCATCGCCCTCCACCGCGGCGCGTACGAGGACGCCGAACAGCACTACGCGATCACCTCCCACAAGGCGTCCGCGCTGCACGACGAGGCGAGCGAACTCTCCGCGCTCAGCGGACGCGTGCAGTGCCGCAGGCGTCTCGGCGACAAGAAGGGCGCCGACCGGCTGCTCCAGGAACGGCTGCTGCGCCAGGAGGAGTTCCGCTCACCGACGTACCGCGTCGACCTGCTCCTCGCGGCCGTCGAGCAGTACGACGTGACGTCCGAGAGCGCCATGGACGAGGCGGACAAGGTGGGCGAGGTCCTCGAGATGTCCCGCGAGGCGGCTTCGCTGGCCCGCATCCAGGGCCTTGCCGCCCGGGAACGCCGTGCCTGGGAGTCGTTCTGCGCCGCGGCCGAGGGGAGCGGCGGCCTGGTCGACGAGCGCGAGTCGGCGCTGCGCCGCGTCCTCGAACTGGAGCCGGACCCGGAGGCCCGGGTGCCGCGGCTCATCCAGCTCGGCAGGCTGCTGCTGGGCGCGGAGCGGTTCGCCGCGGCCGGGCAGCCCCTCGCCGAGGCGCTGGCCGCGGTGGCCGGGGGCTGGCAGGAGGCCGAGGTCCGCGGGCTGCTCGCCGAGGCCGCGCGCGGCAACCAGGACCATCGCGCCGCCGCCGAGCAGCTCACCGCCCTGGTCCGGCTCCGGCTCCAGCCGGCCGAGGCGAGTCACCAAGGGCACACCCTGGCCGTGGGCACGCTCCGCGAGCTCGCCGCCGCCCACCGCGCCGACCACGCCCAACACCGCGCCCGCACGTGTCTCCTCGGTGCCCGCTCGCTCGCCCGGCAGATTCCCCACGCGGAGCTGGAGCACGAGATCCTGGAGGAACTCGCCGACCTCGCCAGGGAGTCCGGGAACGGCTACGAGGAACACCTCTGGCAGCGGGCCGCCGAGTCGGCGCACTACCGCAAGCTGCCGCTCCGGGTCCTGGTGACCCGGGACGTGGGCCGCTTCTTCGACTCCGCGCTCGGCGGCACCGCCATCGAGGAGACGGATCGGCTCCGCACCCGTTTCCACGAGGAGGAGGGCTGGACCTTCCCCGGCGTGCGCTACAGCTACGGCGACGAGCTGCCCGACCGGTCCTACGCCGTCCTCGTGTGGGGCGACACCGTCCACCAGGCCCCGCTCCCCACCGACCACGTCCTGCTGCCGGCGCGGCCGCCGGACGGGCGGACCGGCCGCGTCACCAGTGAACTCGGCGTTCCGGCCGTGGAATGGCTCACCGACGAACAGTCCGCCGGCCTGCCGACCGAGGACCCTTCCCGCGTGACCCTGGCCGCCCTCCGCGTGCTCGCCGCCCGGTACCGGGAGCGCATCGAACCCATGGAGGAACCACCACCGCCACCCGACCCCGGCATCGAGGAGCTCACCGTCCAGCAGATCCTGGACCGGCTCTGAGAGCCTGTCCTCGAGAGCTACTTCTTCGGTTCCCGGAAGCGCCCGAACGCCTTCGTGAGGGCGCCCAGCGGTGAGCCGCCCGCCTTGGCCGAGCCCGGCGCGGCCGGCTGGGCCGCCGCGTCGCCGCCGGTCACCTCGGCCAGCGCGGCGTTCGCCGCCTCGGCCGCCTCGCGGTACAGATCACGGGACTTCGTCATGGCGTCGAGCGCCTCGGCGTACTTGGTCACCATGTTCTGGGCGTGGGCCAGCTCCTCGTCCGGGGTGAGCAGGTGCCAGCCCTGGCGCAGCCGCGTCAGGGCGCGCTCGGCGTCGGCGGGCAGCGGACGCGGCAGCGCAGCGAACTCCTTGATCCTGTCGAGGAGTTCGGCCGGTTCCGAGCCGTCGAGGAACACACTGCGTACGGTGAAGCGCTCGGCGTCGTACTCCGGGCCCTGCGCCGTGGGCAGGACGACGGCGCCGCCGCGCGGCATCCGCACGCCCAGCTCCCGCTTCATCGCGAAGTCGGCGATCTGTGCCTGTTCCGGCGTGCCGCGGTGCTCGACGACCCGGTGCCGCAGGCCCGGGGGCAGGAACGTCGAGATCGGCTGCTGCCCCTTCGCGTCCGGCGTCATCGCCTCGTGCACCACGACGTGGAGGAACCAGCTCTCGCGGGTGCAGTCCCGCAGCCGGCGGCGCAGCTCGTCGTCGTCCTTCGGCAGCTGGTTCGTCGTGCGCAGGCGTACGTCCGGCACCGTGTCGTGGTCCCAGGGGACCTGGTCGCTGTCCGGCCAGAACATGGTGGCGGGCGAGGGCCAGCGCGCGTCCCACGGCTGCTCCGCCTCGGCGGCGAGGACCCAGGTGACGCCCTCGCCCTCCTTGCGGCGGCCCTCGGGGTCGTACGTCGTCAGCTGGGCGCGCACCGTGACGTCGTCGGCCACGCGCCAGCGGGCCTCGAAGAGGCGGCGGGCCGACGGGCCGGGGTCGGCGGCCTCGTCCCGCGGGTGCAGGACGGTGGCGCGGGCCGCCTCGACGGGGTCGAGGTCCAGGAAGTCGTCGAGCACCCCGGCCGCCTTGAGGGCGATCAGGTTGCGCCGGACGTCCTGCTCGGGCTCGGGCCCGGGGTGGCGCCCGCGCCCCAGCCACGCGGTGTCGGGGGCGGTGGTCGAGGAAGCGGTGTTCTTGGCCATGGAATCGTTCTGTCAGTGGTCGGGGCCCGACCAGTATGGTCCGTGAACCCGCCGAAGGGGGGTGCCCCCTCGCCCACTCACCCGAAGTCGGACAGTTTCTCATGCTGCCCGAGCCCGTCCCCGGCCGCCCGTGCCCTGGCCTCGCGGGCCCCGGCCGCCTACGCCCAGGGCGCGGCGACATCGACGTTCTTCGCCCGCATGTCCTTGCTGTCGAGCAGTTTCCTGCAGATGGCCTTGCCGAGGCCGGGCGCGCGCATCAGGCGGCTCATCCCCGCGCGCACGATCAGCTCTTTGCGGTCCTGCGGGGTGAACATCCGCCGCCCGCTGACCAGCGCGCTGTCCTGCTGCGTACGGATGAACGGCCTCATCCGCGCCTCCCAGGCCCGCAACGCGCCGTGCACGTCGCCGTGGTGGCGCCGGAGCATGGTGCCCAGCAGCTCCCCGCCGGCGATCCCGCTGGAGACCCCCATGCCCGAGTACAGGGTCATGCACCAGGCGGCGTCGCCGATCAGCACGACTCGGCCGCGGTGCCAGCTGTCCATTCTCACCTGCTGCACCGAGTCGAACAGGGCGTCGGGGGCCTGCTCGTAGCGGGTCAGCAGTCCTTCCAGCAGCGGGCCGGTCGGCTCGGGACCGAACGCGGCGCGGAGGGACTCGATCGGGGGACGGCTGAACTCGGCGTCGACGTTTTGGGTGCGGTACGAGAACAGCAGGCTCGGCGCGCGGTCGGCGAAGGGGAAGGCCCACGCCGAACGTCCCGGCTCGGCCAGGATCAGCCCGTCGGACAGGCCGAATCCGTCGACCGGCCCGTCCAGGAGGGTGACGCCGATCATGTAGTTCATCGGGTACAGGTGGCGTCGGGGGCCGAAGGCCAGCCCCCGCACCGTGGAGCGCATGCCGTCGGCGCCCACGACGAGGTCGAAGCGCTCGTCGGCGGTGGTGTCGGACGCGGTGTCGCGCAGTGTGACCCGCGCGCCGGAATCGTCCTGGACGATGCGGGTGGGCACGGTCGAGTAGCGGATCTCCACATCGTCCGGCAGCGCCGCGAAAAGCCCTTGTTCCACATCGCCGCGCAACAGCGGGCGGGGGCCTCCGTCCAGGGCTCCCAGGTGCACTCTGGGGCGACGGTTGCCGTTGCGGTCGACGTCGTACAGGGCGACCCCCGGCCCGCTGCGGTCGCCGATCCGCTCCAGCACGCCGAGCCGCCGCGCGGAGGCGACGCCCGAGCCGAACAGCGCGATGTAGTACCCGCCCGAGCGACGGGTCGGCGCCCGCTCGACCACGACCGGATCCCAGCCGATCTGCCGCAGCCGCACCGCGGTGGCGATGCCCGCGATGCCGAGCCCGACCACCAGCGCCCGGCCTCCCTTGCGTGCGTCGGACATGGCAGTCCCCTTCCCTGGGCGTGTCTGGAGCTGTGTGCCGCGCGGGCAGCGCGTCAAGTCGAGGAGCGGGCCGGTCACTTCGGTCCGGACAGCCAGGTGATGGTGGCGGTGCGAGAGCCGTACTTGGCTCCCCGGGTCGCGCCTTCCTTGAGTACGACCGCGGGACGGCCGGCGAGGTAGTGCCGCCGCGCGCTGTCGTCGCGCCGGGACAGCTGGATCACGCCGTCCCGCCGGCCGAGGGTGAGCCCCGTGCCGAAGTACCCCATGGAGTACGGCTCGGGCTCGCGGCCCCGGATCAGCCGGGCCAACGTGTCGGCCGCGTGGGCTCCTTGGGGGCCCGCCGTCTGGCAGGCCGCGCGGGAGCCGGGGACGGCGGCGCAATCGCCGACGACGAAGATCCGCGGGTCGCTCACACTGCGCAGATACCGGTCGACGACGGCGCGGCCCCGGTCGTCGACCTCCAGGCCGCTTCGCTCCGCCAGGTCGGGAATGCTGCCGAGGACGGCCCACAGGGTCAGGTCGGAACGCAATTCCCCGTTCGCGTCCGACCGCAGGCGCACGCTGTCGGCGCCCTTCTCCCCGCGCAGTACTTCGGTCACGGAGTCCTCGAGGACCGACACCTTCAATCGCTCCAGGCCGGCGCGCACTCGACGCCGGGCGCCGTCGGAGAAGGTGGCCGCGAGCCGGTTCCCCACCAGCCGTACGCGCAGGTCGGGACGCCCGTCGGCGACCTCGGCGGCGGTCTCGATGCCGGTCGCTCCGGTACCGATGACCGTGACCGTGGCGCCCGGGGGAAGGTCCGCCAGTGCCGTGCGGGCGTACTCCGCGCCCTCCCACGTTCCCACCGGGACCGTGCCCGGCAGTGCTGTGACCGTGCTCCCCACGGCCAGCACCAGGTGGTCGAAGTCCGCGGACTCCCCGGTGTCCAGGGTCACGCTGCCGTCACCGATCTTCTCCACGGCCGCCAGCCGCACCGCGACGCCCGCGCGCAGCATCTCCGCGAGAGGCGTCGCGACCTTTCCGGTGCCGGCGACGTGCTGGTGCAGCCGTACCCGTTCGACGAAGTCCGGGCGCGGATTGACGACGGTGATCTCCGCCTCCGGCACCTTCTTCGCCAGCCGGTTCGCCGCCAGGGTCCCGGCGTACCCGGCACCTGCCACGACGATCTTCATGGTTGCCTCCTGTATCGGTTCCATGAAGTACGACGAGACGGCCCCTCAAAACGTGAGGTGCTCGGCGTTCGGCGCCGAAGAGGAACGGCGTCGGCGCACGGCGAAGCCTCCAACGGCGCCCGGCCGTTGGAGGTCGCCCATGGGTGGTTCCTCTTGTGTGAGGAAGTGGTGGGAAGCCTTTCGGGTCAGCGCGCGGCCGGCGGGGCGAGGCGGGAGAGGTAGTTGGTCGACCAGGCGTCCGTGGAGTAGGCGTACATCGAGCCGTCCGGGCTCGTGGTCAGCTGCAAGACATGGGTGCCGTTGGTGAGCGAGGTGTCGGCCACCCACGAAGTGCCGTTCCAGCGCAGCAGCTTCGGGTCACCGGACTTGTTGACCTGTACGCCGACGTAGGTCTGACCGCCGTGGACGGCGATCGACTTGACGTAGCCGGCGGGGATGTCCCTCCTCGTCCAGGTCGTACCGTCCCAGTGCCACACGTGCTCGAGGGAGTGGACCCACACGTCCTTCGGGCCGTTGCTGACCACGTTGTCCAGAATGTTCCGGTCGCCCGGCGTGTCGGGAAGCCGCACCTCGCTCCACTTGGTGCCGTCGTAGTGCATGGCCAGCGGCTGGTAGTTGGCCACCTCGTCACTCACGGAGCGATAGCCGACGGCCCAGATGTCGTTCTCGGACCGCACGTCGACGGACTCGAAGTTTCCGTCTATGTCGGTGAACGTCTTGGTGTTCCACTTCTGGCCGTCCCAGTGGGTGACGGTCGGGTTCCATAGGGTGTTGGTGGTACGGGTGTTGCCGACGCCCCATAGGCTGGTTCTGTTGACCGCCTCGGCGTCGAGAATCTCCAGGCGCTTGGTGTCGGGGGCCATGTCGGACGACCACTTGGTGCCGTCGTAGCGGTGAACGTGCCAGATCCCGTCGCCCACGTGCTTCCGGCCGATCGCCCACAGGTCGTTGGGGCCGGTGCCGGCCAGCGTGTCGAACGCGACGTCGGTGGGCGGCTTCAGCTGCTTCCAGGTGCTGCCGGACCGCTGCCACAGCTTCGGCGCGACGGGGCCGCACAGCTCGATGCACGTGCTCATCGTCCTGGCGTAGGCGTTCTGGCTGTCGAAGGGCAGCAGCGACACGGTTGCGTAATCCTCGGGGGCCGGTATCGATTCCCAGCTCGCCGCGGCGTTCGCGGGTGACGCGACCAGGCCGACGGCCAGGGAAGCGCCCGCGAGGAGGAGCGTGGCGGTGCGCCGGCTCCGGGAAGTGCTCTGGTTCATGTGGTGCTCCTTGAGTCAATTGAGGAGTCGTGTGACAGGGCCCGTAGATCCTCCCCAGGGGCGGTCGGTTGACTCAGCTGTTTATGGCCATCGTCCGCACCGCGGATGGCCAGATTTCCCCAGGGGCCCGGGGGTGAGGGGCCCCGAGTCCGTTCCCGCCCGGAGTTGGAACACCGCCTCGCCTGCCCGATATCGGGCAGAAAAGTAGACGTTCCGCGCCCCTCGCCTCTAAGTTGATCGCTCATGATCACTTTGGACGCGATAGGGACTTTCGCCCTGATAGTGGGACTCCTCACGATTACGCCCGGGCTGGATACGGCCCTCGTGCTGCGCACCGCAGCGCTCGGCTACCGCCGGCGTGCCTGGGGCGTGGTGCTCGGCATCCAGAGCGGCACGCTGGCCTGGGGCGTGCTCACCTCGCTCGGTGTGACCGCGCTGCTGACGGCGTCCCACGTCGCGTACGTGACGCTCCGTTGGGTCGGAGCCGCGTACCTGGTGTGGATGGGCGGCAGGCTGCTGTGGGCCACCTGGCGCGACTCGCCCGGCGAGAGCCCGCGGGCGGCGGGCGCCGGGACCGAAACCGTCGGCGCCAAGGCGGGATCGGGCGCCGACGACAGCCTGCTCGGCGGCTGGCGGCAAGGGCTCGTGACCAATCTCCTCAACCCGAAGATGGGCGCCTTCTACGTCGCGGTGCTCCCGCAGCTCATCCCCGCGGGCGCCGGGCGCATCGCCCCGGGAGTGCTCCTGGCCGGCGTGCACATCCTCCTGGCCGTCGTCTGGGCCTGCGTGCTGATCGCCCTGGCGCGTGTGCTGCGGGACCGCCTGGAACGGCCCTCGGCCCGTCGCTGCCTCGACCGCGTCACCGGCACGGTCGTCGCGGCCTTCGGCGTCCGGCTCGCGCTCGGGCAGTGAGGCGCCGGGCGACGCGACCGCAAAGGGGAAACGAGCCGACGTCCGCCGTCGAGCGCCACCCGCTGCCGGAGCCTTGCCGCCGTCGTGGTTCCGTTGGTTCTTTACGTGGGCTTCGGGTTGCCGTCCGGCGTGCTCCGGCCCCGGCCGGCGGCACGCTGGGTACCGTCCGCCGGCATGGACACCCTCATCTTCGGCGGCCTGCTCGCCACCTGGCTGGTGCTCTATCGCCGGCGTGGCCGGACCGTTCTGCTCGTCGGCTGGTGGGTCGTGTTCGCCGCCGTGGCCCTGCTGCTCTCGCACCACATCACCAGCAGCCTGGGGCTGGGGCTGAGTTACTGACATGGCCTCCACGACCGCACCGCTCAGGGACACCGAGGGATCCGGGCTCCTCGGCAAGGTCCAGTACTGGTTCGCCTGCCTCTTCGCCGCGGGCTGGACGGGGATCGTCTGCGCCGGACTCGGGGTGCAGTTCATCAGCTGGGACTACCCCTGCCCGCTGTGCGTGGTCCAGCGGATGTTCATGCTGCTGGCCGCGCTCGGCGCCGGGGTCATCGTGCGCGAGGGCATGACGGGCACCATCTCGGGCCGTGACTACATGAGGGGCTGGGGCCTGTCCCTGGTCGCCTGCATGGGCGGCGGCTTCACGGCCTGGCGGCAGACCATGCTGCACATCCTGCCGGGCGACGAGGGCTACGGCAGCCCGGTGCTCGGCCTGCACATGTACGTGTGGGCGTGGGTCCTGTTCATGGCCTCGGTGGTGGCGATCGGCATCGTCATGGCGCTCGCCCATCTCACGGCCGGCGGCGGGATCCCGACGTCGGGGGCGTACTCGACGGTCGGTCGGGCCGTCCTCTGGTTCGTCGGCCTGATCATCGCCGTGAACCTGGTGGCGGTCTTCTTCGAGGAGGGCTTCCACTGGTTCCTGCCGGACGACCCCACGCGTTATGAATTCTTCTACCAGGTGGGAATCCTGGACCGATGACGGTCCGTCGGCGGACCCGGCCGACGTCCAGGCGGCGCGGGCGACAGCCGGCCGCCCGCCCCAAAGCGGGGCATAGTACTCCGTCGGTCGATGGCCGAAGCTGCCCCCTGTGAGACCGCGGCTCCCGAGTGGCATGTTTGCATGTGTCCATGATCATTCAGGCACAGCAAACATCCGAGCCGCGGACGTACGTGGACCGCATCCTGGAGCACTGGCACACGGACGAGGACGCCGAGGCGCTCGTCCAGGGCACGCAGCGGCTGACCCGGGGAGAGGCGCGGCGGCGGCTGTTCGGTCTGGGGCACGCGCTGCGTCGGCAGGGGCTCGAGCCCGGCGACGGAGTGGGGCTGTTCCTGGCCAATCGCGTGGACTCCGTCCTGGTGCAGCTCGCGGTCCATCTCATCGGCTGCCGCGTCGTGTTCCTGCCGCCCGAGCCGGGACCCGGCGAACTCGCCGCGCTGGTCGAGCAGTCCCGGGCCCGCGCCGTCGTCACCGACCCGCTCTTCGCGCGGCGGGCCGCCGACGCCGCCGGCCGCAGCGTCCACGCACCGGTGCTGCTCAGCCTCGGGCCCTGCGAACAGCCGTGCACGGACCTGCTGGCCGTGGCGGCCGAGTGCCCCGCGGTGCGCCCCGAGGGCGTGCCCGCCCCGGGAGCGGACGAGGCCGTCACCGTCCTCTACACCGGCGGCACCCTGGGCCGCCCCAAGCTCGCCGCGCACAGCCACCGGCTCTACAACGTGCTGGTGGACCTGATCGATGACGCCCCGCAGGACCCCGACTTCACGGGCTTCTTCCCGACCATGGACCCGGGCACGGACCGTGTGCTCGTCTCCACGCTGCTCACCCACGGCAGCGGCCACCTCACCTCGCTCCAGGCGCTCGTGACGGGCTCCGCCCTCGTCGTGCTGCCCGAGTTCGAGGCGGGCGCGGCGCTTTCGGTGCTGCGCGAGGAGCGGATCACGGCCACCATGTTCGTACCGCCGATGCTGTACGCGCTTCTCGACCACCCGGAGTGCGTGCCGGGAGCCCTTCCCGCGCTGCGGCGGATCGTCGTCGGCGGCGCCGCCTCGTCCCCGAGCCGGCTGCAGCAGACGGTCGAGGTCTTCGGGCCCGTGCTCAGCCAGGGCTACGGGCAGTCGGAGGCGCTCGGCATCGCCGCGTTCGGCGCGGAGGACCTCGCCTCGGAGGGCCCCCGGCGACCCGAGCTCTGGCGCAGCTGCGGTCGCGCGATATCCGGCACCGAGATCGAGATCCGTGCCGAGGGCAGCACGGCGGCGCTGCCCGTCCGCCAGGTCGGCGAGGTCTGTGTCCGGGGCGAGGCGGTGATGCTCGGCTACTACGAGGATCCGGAGCGCACCGCGGAGGCGCTGCACGACGGCTGGCTGCGCACCGGGGACATGGGCTATCTCGACGCCGAGGGGTACCTCTATCTCGTCGACCGGGCCAAGGACATCATCGTCACCGGCAGCACCAGCGACAACGTCTACTCCAGGGTCCTGGAGGACTTCCTGCTCACCCTGCCCGGTGTGCGCAACGCGGCGGCGCTGGGCATACCCGACGACGAGTTCGGGGAGGCCGTACAGATCTTCCTGGCCACGGCCGAGGACGCCGACGTCGACCCGAACGCGGTCGGCGCCGCGGTGACCGCGGAGTTGGGCGACCTGTACACGCCCCGAAAGACGGTCCTCCTCGACCGGCTGCCGACGACCAAGGTCGGCAAGGTGGACAAGAAGGCGCTGCGCGCCGCGTGGACGAGCACGGCCCCGGGCACGCCGTAGGCGCCGCCGCCCCTGGCTGCGGCGGTGGCCCGGGGGTGCCCGGCACCGCCTGCCCGAGTAGGGTCGGGGGCTGCGTGACGGCTGATGGCTGCACTCCGGCCCCCCGGCCCTTGTCAGGGCACATGCGTACGTGGCCTTTCCGGCCCCACCCGGGAAGAGCGCGAGGCATGCGCGTGCGGAACCCTCCGTACGCGGCGGGAACCGGGTCGCGGCTCCGACGTCTCACCGGCAGTACAGCGGACCCACGGGCCCGTACCCCCCACACAAAGAGCCGCGCGTGCGCGGCCGCAGATCAGGAGCACCAGTGCAGGGCATCCCCCACATAGCCAGCACACCGCACGACGGGCGATCGCCGTCCGGACACCCCTGCCCGCCGGGCGCCGTCGGGCGCCGGTGCGGCGAGGCGCTGTCGTGACGAGGCAGCCGACCGAGTACCGGGCGCCGCACGCGGGACGGGACATGACTCGGCGCATGCCGCACCGGGCGGCGGCGCCTCGCGCCACGCCGGTGGCGCGGCGTCCCCGGTCCGCGGCGCCCCAACTCCCCGTATTCATCGACGAGTCGGGCTGGCGCAGATGGACGCTGCAAGGCTTGGCGCTGATCGTGGGCTGCGGCTGCCTCGGCTATCTGCTGTTCGTGGGCACGCTGATCAACGGCCTTTGGCAGCCCGTCGGTTCGCGCCCGCCGAGCACGAACGGACCGGCGCCGTCCGCCCCGGACTCCGGCAACGCGCCGGGCGGCTCCGGCGCATCGGTCCGGGACGAGGCCCACCGGCCGCAGGACAGGGCCCACGCGGACCGACACGACCACCGCCGCCCGTCGGGCCGCGACGATCGCCGCCGCCCGTCAGGCCGTGACGACCACCGCCTCCCGTCAGGCCGTGACGCCCACCGCCTCCCGTCGGCCGACAGATCCGCCCCACCGTCCGGAGGCCCGAAGCAGTGAGCCGGCGCACCGCTGTCCGCCGCCCGCCGCGCGGACACTGGCTCGTCCTCCTGCTGGTCCTCCTCGTGGTCGCCGTCGCCCTCCTCTTCGAGGGCTGGACGACCCACCAGGTCGATGCCGCCCGCACCAAGCCGCCGTGCACCCGGCCCATCCCGCGCGAGGCGGACGACGGGAAGCCGCTGCTGCGGTTCGGCCCGAGCGGCGTCACCACCGCGGCCATGCCGCCGGGGACCGTCGCGCTCACCTTCGACGGCGGACCCGACCCGGTGTGGACGCCGCGCCTGCTCGACCTGCTGCGCAGGCACCAGGCGCGGGCGACCTTCTTCGTGTACGGGAAGGACGCGGCCCGGCACCCCGAGCTGACGCGGCGGATCCTGCGCGAGGGCCACGAGATCGGCTCGTACACGTACAGCGGCGGCGACCTCGGTGTCGCCTCGCCGCTGCGCGCGCGGCTCGAACTGTCGCTCACCCAGACCGCTCTCGCGGGCGCGGCCGGCGTCAACACCACCCTGCTGCGGCTGCCGCACACCACGGCCGCGGACACGCTCTGCGGCCCGCAGTGGCCGGCCGCGAAGCGCGCGGCGGAGCACGGGTACCTGGTGGTCGCGTCGGACCACAAGGACCGCAAGCCGTGGCGCGGGGTGGTGACGCAGCACAGCCAGACCGACCTCGGCTACCACGAGGCCAGGGATCTGCTGCGGGACCGCAGGGTGAAACGGTTCACCACCGTCAGCGGCGGCCTCGGCCGTCCCTCCTTCGTCGCCGCGGTCCCGGTCGCCCAGGAGATCAAGGGCGAGGGCCTGATCTGGTCGCAGAAGCTCGGGCACGCCTTCCTCACCGTCATGGTGTGGACGCTGACCCTCACCGGCGTGCTCGGCGTCCTGCGGATGCTGCTGTTCGCGGTGTTCGCGCGGCTCCACGTGCGCAGGCTGCACCGGTACCGGCCCGGCGCGCCACGGCTGCGGGAGGTGCGGGACCCGGTGACCGTCCTGGTGCCCGCGTACAACGAGGAGGCCGGCATCGCCTCCACCGTGTACTCGCTGCTCGCCTCCACCTACCCGCACTTCCAGATCATCGTGATCGACGACGGCTCGACCGACGCCACCGCCGACATCGCAGAGGACATCGCCGACGCCGACCCGCGCGTCACGGTGATCCGGCAGCGCAACGGCGGCAAGCCGAGCGCCCTCAACACCGGCCTGGCGCACGCCCGGTACGACATCGTCGTGATGGTCGACGCGGACACCGTCTTCGAACCCGAGGCGCTGGCCCGCCTCGTCCAGCCGCTCGCCCACCCGGCGGTCGGGGCGGTCAGCGGCAACACCAAGGTCGGCAACCGGCGCAGCCTGATGGGCAAATGGCAGCACCTGGAGTACGTACTCGGATTCAACCTCGACCGGCGGATGTTCGAGGTCCTGGAGTGCATGCCGACGGTGCCGGGGGCGATCGGCGCCTTCCGCAGGGACGCGCTGATGGGCGTCGGCGGCGTCAGCGACGAGACCCTGGCCGAGGACACCGACCTCACGATGGCGCTCTGGCGGGCAGGATGGCGCGTCGTCTACGAGGAGTCGGCGGTCGCCTGGACCGAAGTACCCTGCAACGTCAGGCAGTTGTGGCGCCAGCGCTATCGCTGGTGCTACGGCACCCTCCAGTCGATGTGGAAGCACCGGCACGCGGCGGTGGAGGTCGGCCCCGCCGGGCGCTTCGGCCGGCGCGTGCTGCTCTACGTCACGCTGTTCCAGATCGTGCTCCCGCTGTGCGCACCGGTCGTGGACATGTTCGCCCTGTTCGGGGCGTTGTTCCGCGACCCGGTGGAGGCCGCCCTGGTCTGGTTCGGTTTCCTCTCCATCCAACTGGTCACCGCCGCGTACGCGCTGCGGCTCGACCGCGAACGGCTGCGCGTGCTGTGGGTGCTTCCGCTCCAGCAGTTCGTCTACCGGCAGTTGATGTACCTGGTGGTCATCCACTCCGTGACCACCGCACTGCTGGGCACCCGCCTGAAGTGGCACAGCATGAAGCGCGCCGGAACCGCCGACCCGTATCTGCTCGAAACGCCGCCCGAAGAGGCGCGGCGGAGCCTGCAAGGGAGTTGACCATGGCAGACCCGCTCGACCAGCGGGCCGGACGCGCCACACCCGCGGGGGAGCACGGCTGGGACGGCGAGGCCGGGAGCAGTCCCGTGGGCGTGCGCCAGGAGCCGGACGCGTACGCGGCTCCGGAAGAAGGCTCCGCCGCGCGTGAGCGGTTCGCCGAACGCCCCAGCTCCCGCTACGGGCCCCGGCGCGCCCACGCGCGACGGCCGAAGAAGCGCAGGAGACTGCGGCGGGCGGTACTCGTCCTGCTGGCCGTCGTGGCCGTCGCGGTGGGCGGCACGTACGGCTGGGCCGAGACCCGGCTCCGACGTGACGTCGACCTCGGCGCGTACGGCGACCGTCCGCCGCCCGGCGAGGGCACCAACTACCTCGTCGTGGGCTCGGACAGCCGTGACGGGCTCTCCGAGGACGACGTGAAGGACCTGCGCGCCGGCGGGGGCGGCGGGCGGCGCACCGACTCGATGATGCTGCTGCACACCGGGGCCCACGGCACCACCATGGTCAGCCTGCCGCGCGACTCCTGGGTCACCGTGCCCGGCCGCCTCGACACCTCGACGGGCAAGACGAAGCGCCCCGAGGGGGACAAGCTCAACGCCGCGTTCTCCTACGGCGGCCCCGAACTCCTCGTCCACACCGTCGAGCAGAACACGGGGCTGCGCGTCGACCACTACGCGGAGATCGGCTTCGCCGGTTTCGTGAACATCGTCGACGCCATCGGCGGCGTACGGATGTGCCTGGACCGGGACATCAAGGACAAGAAGTCGGGCGCCGACCTGCGCAAGGGCTGCCAGAGCCTGAACGGCAAGCAGGCGCTCGCTTTCGTCCGTCAGCGGCACCAGGAGAGGGAAGGCGATCTGGGCCGCTCCAGGAACCAGCAGAAGTTCCTGTCGACCCTCGCCCGCCAGGCCGCCCGGCCCGACACCCTCTTCGACCCGCTGGAGATCGCTCCGGCCGTACAGGCCGGGCTCGACACCCTCATCGTCGACAAGGACATGAGCCTGCGGGACCTCGCCGGTATGTTCCGCGCCGTACAGAGCGTCGCGGGCGGCCGCGGCAAGCAGATCAGCGTGCCCGTCTCCGGCTTCGGCGTCCCCACGCCCAAGGGCAACGTACTGAAGTGGGACGCCGAGAGGTCGGCCCGGCTCTTCGCCGACCTGCGGCACGACCGGCCGGTGACGGAGACGGGGAAGAGAACCCGGTAGCGGCGTCCCGGGCGCGCACTTACGCCCACGACGACATCCGCTCACAGTCAGTGACCACCGCACCGAACTGGCCGAATGATTTTGCGTCTGGAAGGCCGCCGCCGGGACCTTATGCGCGCCTGAACGCGGTGCCCCTCACGGCACCCGCGTGCCATCGGCATACCTCAACATGCCTGTCACGCAGGCAACTAGCCTCTTGAGTGCTGCGGCCGACGGGCCCGGTCACGGATGGCGACGCTCTCCTGACGCATGGCTGAAACCCGCGTCTGAGCAACCGAACAATCTTGTGATTCTCTGGTCATGCGCCCCTCCAGGCACTTAAGTACCTGTCAGGCACTCGCCACCGGCCAAGAGAGCGAAAACTACCGGCCGGGTCACGCGTCAACGGCCGTCTCCGCTCTGCTCGTCGGCCCGCACCGCTGTCCTTCGCATGCCTGTGTCAGCCCGTCCCGACTGCCCCGAGAGTCCTCCCGCCTATGGCCGCCAGTGCACACCATTCGGTGTCGTGCTCACATCACCCGGCGAGCCGCAGCGCTCCCGGCAGGCCCAACAGGTCACCCTCCGGCCGAGAGGGGCACTGATGGCGAGTTCGAACCCGGCCGGCCGTGACACGGACCTGTATGCGGCGGTGCAGGGCATTCAGGCGGGTTACTGGATGGAGATGCGGCAGGTCCTTGCCCGCACGGGCACCTGGCAGCAGTGGACGTCCCGTACTCAGGTCCTCGGGATTGTCGCAGCTCAGGCCAACGTCGTGGAGTTGTGGCTCGAAGAGGAACCGGGGAGCCTCGCTGCCCGGGTGATGTACGCCAGAGTCGCCACCGAACGGGTGCTGCAGGCCCACCGAAGGCACTGGGCGCGTGACTCCCGGAAGAAACAGGACCTGGAGAGACTGGTGGCCCGGGCCCGGGACGCGTGTCACAGGGCGAGCGAGGGGAACCCCGACGACTCGGTGCCCTGGATCTGCCGCCTGGCCCTGGCCGAAACGGACACAACAGGACGCTATGCGGAGCATCACGTGGCTCCGCCACCCCACGAGTATCTGCTGCCTTACGGGCCATGGGGCCTCCTTGGGGAGGCGCACCGCCGAGATCCGTTCAACCGCGAGGCATGGCACCGCATGTCCCAGGCGCTCCAGGCCCATCCGGGTCCGGCGGGCCGCCAGGCGGTCGCGACGGATTTCGCCCGCTGGACGGTCTCTTTCGCGCCGCCCGACTCGCCCCTGCTTCTGCTGCCTCTCTACGCCCGCGTGCAGGAGCACCGGGAGCGGCGGGACAGAGGAGTCGAGGTCATGCTGAACCTGCTGTGGACCAGGGAGGACAGCACCCGGGCCGTCACGCAGGCATTCGAGGGCTGGTTCCGGAAGTGCGACCCGGCCACCAGTTCCCAGCTGGATCTGAACTACCTCGCATACGCCCTGGCGAGGGGCGGCTTCCCGCAATGGGCGACTGAAGTCTTCGACGCCATCGGCGACTTCGCCACTCCCGCCCCGTGGCAGTACGACGCCCGGCACCCGGAGGACCAGTGGCGGAAGGCATTCGAAGAGGACCGCGTCGCCTGCCTGAGATCCCACCCGCGGCATACGGGAAAACACCCGTGACCGCCGGCCCGGCCCCACGGTCCGGCGCCGCCCCGCCCCGCCGGCGGCCCGACGGCCACCCCGCCCGCCCCCCTTACTTTCAGCTTTCCTGTGCGGAGAACCAATGACTTCGGTAAGAGCACGGCGCCAGCAGCCGAACCCGGTCACCGACGACGGGGAGGACGCGCGCATCCTCCAATCGCTGGGCTACACCCAGCAACTGCACCGCAGGATGGGGGCTTTCGGTAATTTCTCCGCCTCCCTGTCGGTCATATCGATCATGTCGGGGACCTTGCTGCTGTTCGGCTTCGGCCTGAACTCGGGAGGCCCCTCGGTCATCGTGTGGGGATGGCTCGCCGTCGGGCCGCTGGTGCTGTGCCTGGCCGCGGCCCTGGCGGAGATCACCTCCCGCTACCCCACCAGCGGCGGCCTGTACTACATGGCCCGCCAGCTCGGAGGTGAGCGGTGGAGCTGGTACACCGGCTGGCTCAACCTCCTGGGCCTGCTCGGCGGAATCGCCGCCCAGGACTACGGCATCGCGACGTTCACCGCCGCGTGGATGAACCTGCAGTTCGGGCACACGCCGACCCCGGAATCCCTGCTGCTCCTGTACGGGATCATCCTCGCGCTGCACGCGATCCTGAACCTCTTCGGCACCCGGCTCATGAACATCCTGACGACCGTGAGCGCGTGGTGGCACCTGGCAGGAGCCGTCGTCATCATCGGCGCCCTGGCGTTCGTGCCCTCCGACCACCAGTCGGCCGGCTTCGTCCTCGGCGAGTTCACCAACAACACGGGCTGGGGCGTCCCGGTCTACGTGATCCTGCTGGGCATGCTGCTGCCGGTCTTCGCCCTGGCCGGGTACGACACCTCGGCCCACTTGAGCGAGGAGACGCACCACGCCTCCGTCGCCGCGGCCCGCGGGATCTTCCGCTCGGTGGCGGTGTCCTGGATCGCCGGCGGCATCCTGCTGCTCACCCTGCTGTTCGCCATCCAGGACTACGCCACGACGCTGTCAGGGCCGACCGGCGTACCAGTGGCACAGATCCTTCTGGACGCGCTGGGCGAGGCGGCGGCAAAGGCCCTGCTCCTGGTGATCATCGTGGCCCAGTTCCTGTGCGGCTACACCGTGACCGCCAGCGCCAGCCGGATGATCTACGCCTTCGCCCGGGACGGTGCCCTGCCCGGATCGGGGCTCTGGAAGAAGGTCAGCCCCCGCACCGCCATCCCCGCCAACGCGGTCTGGCTCGCGGTCGCCGTGGCCTTCCTGCTCGCGCTGCCGTCCTTGTACTCCAACACGGCGTTCTCGGCGGTGACCGCCATCTCGGCCGTGGGCTTCACCTCGGCCTACGCCATCCCGGTGCTGCTGCGACTGCTCCACCGCGACCGATTCACCCCGGGGCCCTGGAACCTGGGCCGCTGGAGCCGGCCGATCGGCTGGGTGGCGGTGGTGTGGGCGGGTGCGGTCACGGTGCTGTTCCTGCTGCCGCAGAGCAGCCCGATCACCGCCAATACCTTCAACTACACCCCCGTCGCCGTAGTGGTGGCCTTCCTCATCGCCGCCCTGTGGCGGCGCTTCGGACGCGACTCCTACCACGTGCCCCGCTCCAGTTCCCCGACCGAGGACAAACAGTTCGAGGGCATCATCTAGTGGCAGCGACACCGCAGCACCCGCAGCACCCGCAGCACCCGCAGCACCCGCAGCACCCGCAGCACCCGCAACGCCCTGAACGCCCTCAACACCCTCAACGACCCATGGGAGTACGGTGACTGGCCTCACGGAGTCCATCGAATCGCTGGAGCAGCTCACCGTGGCCTGGCGCGCCATGGTGCTCGACCGCGACGTGGACGCGGATGTACGCGACCTGCCCGGCATCGCCGTCCGCTGGGCCGACAGCCGATTCTCGTTCTGGAACTGCGTCACCCTGACCGACCAAGGAGCAGGAGCCGCTCTCCTCACGCAACGTCTGAGCCAGGCAGCGGACATCATGCGTGCGAAGGAGCACCCGGGCTTCCTGTGGCTCTTCGAGGACCTCCTCGACGACGAGGCGCGCACCGCGCTGCCCACGGCGGCCGAGCAGGCCGGCCTCCAGTACGCCTTCCCCGGCAGGGGCATGGCCGGAGACCTGCTGCCCATTCCCGAGCCGGTCCACCCCGACCTGACGTTCGTACGGGTGCGCACGGACGAGCACTTGCGGGCCTACGCGGACCTCCAGTCACGCGCCTACGGGTTCCCCGTGGAGGACGGCCGCGCCGGCCTGGTCGGATCCGCGCACTGGAAGAGCGAGATGTACGCCTACCTGGGCATGCGGGGCGACGTTCCGGTGGCGTGCGCCGCGACGGTCGAGGCGCAGGGCCGCCTCTTCGTCGCCTTCGTCGCCACCGACCCGCGGTGGCAGCGCAGGGGCTACGGCGAGGCGGTCACGCGCAAGGCGCTGTACGAGGGCGCCCGGGCCACCGGGCTGACCCGCGCCACGTTGCACGCGACCGCCGCCGGGGCTCCCGTATACCCGCGTATCGGCTTCACGCCGAACACACCCATCCACTTCTACAACGTGAAGGGGCTATAGCCGGTCCCGGGACCTGCTGCGGCCGGCCGGTGTGGATCGGAGGCGGCGCCCGGAGATCAGCGCAGCCCGGCGAAGAGGTCGTTCTCGGGAACGGCTGCCCCGGTGGCGTCCTTGACACGTACGAAGGTCTCCACGCCCATCAACTCGCCGAACCTCTGCTTGCCCATCTTGAGGAAGAAGATGTTCTCGCCCTGGCTGGCGTGCGCGGCCAGGGCGTCGAACTTCTGGCTGCTGAACGCCGTGGTGTCCACCCACGTGGTGATCTCGTCGTCGGGGAGGCCGATCTCGGCCATCGCGGCGGCCTCGGCAGGATCCGGCTCCGGCATGTCCGGATGCAACTCGCGCATGATCTCGCCGAACCGCTGCATGCCCGAGCGGGGCATCGTCGTCCAGTACACCTTGGGTGTCAGTTCGGTCAGCTCCAGCGCCGCCATCGTGATGCGGTGGGCCTGGATGTGGTCGGGGTGGCCGTAGAAGCCGTTCTCGTCGTAGGTGACGACCACGTCAGGCCGGTAGTGCCGCATGAGTTCCGCGAGGCGGGCGGCGCCCTCCTCCACGGGGGCCTGCCAGAAGGACCCGGGGGCGTCGTTGCTCGGCCAGCCCATCATGCCGGAGTCGGCATAGTCCAGCAGCTCCAGATCGCTGATCTTCAGGACGTCGCAGCTCTCATTGAGTTCTTGACGGCGCATCGAGGCGACGGCCGCCGGATCGTGCCCGGGATCGCCTGGTTTGGCGCCCCCCGGTCCGTCACCGCAACCGCCGTCGGTACACGTCACGAGTACGGTGCGGATGCCCTCCGCCGCGTACTGCGCGAGGATCCCTCCGGTTCCGGTGGCCTCGTCGTCGGGGTGGGCGTGTACTGCCATGAGCGTCAAGGGCCGGTCGGTCATGAAAGGTCCTCCTGCGGAGATACGTCTTGGTACGAGTGCGCGGCGGGCGTACCGCGCTCCCTCGATCGATGCAACTGTGCCGACCGGGCCGGGTGTTCCCGGCTCACTGCCCCGCGCTTCTCCCGCGTAGGCTGGCCCCGGACTTGGTGATCATGCGCCTGGGCGGTCGGCCGGACGGCGGAAGAGGGAGGCGGCGTCGGATGGGCGGAGACGTTCTGCGCTGGAGCGAATACCGCAGCATGCCGTGGCGCAACGGCGGCGGTACGACCCGGGAGGTCGCGTCGGGCACCGTGCGGGCGACCCCGGCCCCGGCGGAGTCCGCGGACGGCTTCGACTGGCGGGTGAGTGTCGCGGACGTGGACGCGGGAGGCCCCTTCTCCTCCTTTCCCGGGATCGACCGCGTGATCACGCTGGTCGAGGGCGACGGCATGGTGTTGACCGTGGACGGGACCCCGCAACCGGTCGGGCCGTTGAGCCCCTTCGCCTTCTCCGGCGACGCGGCGACGGACTGCCGCCTTGAGGCGGGCGCGGTACGCGACATGAACGTGATGACGCGCAGGGGCCGGGCGACGGCACAGGTGCGGATCGTGGCCGTCGCCGCCGCAGAGGTGGCGGAGACGGCGTGCGCCGCGGGTGAGACGCTCCTCGTCATGGCCGTCACCGAAGGGATCGCCGTCGGCGGACCGGACATGCAGGAGACCGCCCTCGGCCGTCTCGACTGCGTACGTCACGAAGGCCCGGGGGTGCTGACTCTGGGGGGCGAAGGCGCAGTGGCCGAGATCAGGATCACCGCGGCGCGCTGACGTGAACATCGTGTGGCCGCCGCCGCCGATGGCCTTCGGGTTGACGACGGTGCCCTGCTCCTGGGTGACGAAGGACTTGACGACCTTCGACGGTAGGCGTCCAACAGGTCAGCGGGCGTCCTATTGATCCGTGAGGGTGAGCGGCATGAGCGCAGATCCCGTGGCGACCCGCGGCGTACGAGACCCGGCGGCCCGTCTGCTGCAGTTGCTTTCGCTGCTCCAGGCTTCGCGCGACTGGACGGGCGTCGAGCTGGCCGAGCGGCTCGGCGTCACGCCGCGCACCATCCGCCGCGACATCGACCACCTGCGTGAGCTGGGCTACCCCGTCGAGGCCGGCCAGGGCAACATCGGCGGCTACCGCCTCGTCGCCGGGACCGCCATGCCGCCGCTCCTCCTGGACGACGACGAGGCCGTGGCCATCGCGATCAGTCTGCGCACCGCTTCCACCGCCACGGTCAGCGGCATCGAGGAGACCTCGCTGCGGGCCCTGGCGAAGCTGGAGCAGGTGCTGCCCTCGCGCCTGCGCCACCGCGTGAGGTGCCTGGCCCAGGCGGCCACCGCCGTCCCCCATCCCGTCGCAGGACCCGACGCCGATCTCCTGGCCGCCCTCGCCGCGGCCTGCGTGGCCCACGAGAAGATCCGCTTCAGCTATGCCCCGGGCCGCGGCGAGCCGTCGCGGCGGCTCGCCGAACCGGTGCGCCTGGTGGCCGCGGGACGGCGCTGGTATCTGGTCGCGTACGACCTCGACCGGGGCGACTGGCGCACCTTCCGCGTCGACCGGATCGACGCACTGCACCGCACCGGCTCCCGCGTCCCCGAACGCGCGCTGCCCGACGGCCAGGACGCGGCCACGTATGTGGCGGGCGTCCTGGGCGCCGGTCCTGGCAGCTGCCGCGCCGAGGTGATCGTGCACGCTCCGATCGAGCGCGCGGCCGAGGGCGTACCGGCCTCGCTCGGCGTCCTGGAACAGCTCGACGAGCACAGCTGCCGCCTGCGTACGGCCCCGGACACCCCCGAGTACCTCGCCTTTCGCATCGCCGCCCTGCGTCTGGACTACACCCTGGTCGGGCCGCCCGAGATCGTCCCGCACCTGCGGCGGATCGCCGAACGGGCCCTGGGCGCCATCGAGGCAGTCCGGGGCCAGGATCGATGAGCCGAGTGGCTCAGGACGTATCGCTGAACCCGCTCCGCGTCACCGGGCGGCCGCGGAGCCGTCGGCGGCCTCGGCGCCGACGGACGCGCCGGCGCGCCCGGCCCCGCGCGGTATCGCGTACAGCACCGCGAAGGCGGCGAGGAAGGCTCCGGCGACGTACGGCAGGGTGTGCGCGAAGGCGTCCGGCATCTTCGGAGCCTGGGTGACGGGGTTGCCGTCGCCACCCAGCTGGTTGAAGAAGATCAGCGAGGAGAGGGCGGTGCCGACGGCCTGGCCGAGCTGGACGGTGGTGTTGTTCAGGCCCGAGGCCGAACCGGCGTGCTCGTGCGGCACCTCGGACAGGATGATGTCCGCGAGCGGCGCGACGATCAGGCCCATGCCGATCCCCATCGGGACGAGGGGCAGCATCGCCTGCCACAGCGCGATGTCCGCGCCGTAGTGGCCGACCAGCCACGCGAACAGGACCATCCCCGCCGCGGCGGTCAGCGCGCCGGACTGGAGCACGGCGCGGCCGAAGCGCGGCACCAGGATCTGCATCGAGACCCCGGCCCCGGCCATCAGCAGCAGGGACAGCGGAAGGCCGGACAGGCCCGCCTTCAACGGCGAGAAGCCGAGGCCGAGTTGCAGGTAGAGCGTCCAGGCCAGGAAGAAGACGCCGGAAGCCAGCCCGAAGAGGAGCTGCACGCCCAGGCCGCCGGTGAAGCTCTTGCGGGTGAAGAGGGACAGGACGACGAGCGGGGAGCCGCCGCGGGCGATGACCCGGCGTTCGTACGCGACGAACAGCGCGAGCACGGGTACGGAGGCCGCCGGCATCACGTACGTCCACACCGGCCAGCCCAGCTCGCGGCCCTGGATCAGCGGCAGGACGAGGCAGAGCAGGCCGACCGTGGACAGAAGCATGCCGCCCACGTCGAGCCGGGCCGCGTGCCCGGACTTCGACTCGCGGATCAGGACCGCGCCGACGATCAGGCCGAGCACGCCGAGCGGCAGGTTGACCAGGAAGATCGGCCGCCAGCCCATCCCGAACAGATCGCCCTCGACGAGGAGTGCGCCGACCAGCGGCCCGGCCAGGACGCCCAGCGCGGTGACCGCGCCGAAGACGCCGAAGACCTTGCCCCGCTCCTCCTTCGGGAAGGAGACGTGGATGATCGACAGGACCTGGGGCACCATCAGCGCGGCCGCAGCCCCCTGCGCGATCCGGCCGGCCAGGAGCACCTCGGGGGCGGTGGCGATGCCGCAGACCAGCGAGGTGAGGGTGAACCCGGCGACCCCGACGAGGAAGACCTTCTTGCGGCCGAACAGGTCGCCGAGGCGCCCGCCGGTGATCAGGCCGAGCGCGAAGGCCAGGGCATAGCCGCCGACCACCCACTGGATCTGGGCGGTGGAGGCCCCGGTGTCCTCCTGGACGTGGGGGATGGCGATGTTGACGACGGTCACGTCCACCGCGTCCATGAAGGCCGCGACGAGGAGGACGACCAGCGCCGCCCACCGGCGGGGATCCGCCGCCGCCGGTGGGGGAGCGACCAGCGCGTCATCCGCTGCCGCTTCTATGACGGTTGGTTGTGATTTGTTCTCGGACATGCGATCGACGGTAGAGGTCCAATAGGACGCCCAATGTCCTCACGGCACGACCTCGTTGACCATCCGGTCGACGTCCAGGGTCAGTTCGAGGGCGTCGAGGACCGTCGCCGGGGCGATCTCGTTGTCGGCCTCGCCGCGCAGGCAGGCAAGGACGTGGTCGATCATCGCCGCGTACTGGTCGGCGGGCGGCAGCTCCAACTCCCGTACGCCGTCGGGGGTGTAGGCGGTGAGGGTGCCGGTCGGCCTGCCGTCGAAGCCCATCGTCGACAGCGACTCGAGGACTCCCTGGGTGAAGGTGGCGGTGTAGCCGCCGCGGGCGCCCCACGGCATGGGCATCAGCGAGGAGACCGAGTCGCGGGCCATGGCTCCGTCGAAGCGCAGGACCGCCTCGATGGCGGCGCTGTCGTCGTCGCGGGCGACGGTGCTGACGTCCACACGCCGGGGCTTGCCCAGGGTGCGGGTGACGATGTCCATGTCGCCGTGCATGGCCTCCAGCGGCAGCACCTTCAGTCCCAGGGAGAACCCCGGCCACAGGTGGGCCGTCCGGTTCCACAGGGCCAGCTGCTCCAGACGCCCGTAGGTGCCCTCGCGTACGGCGTCGAACAGGACCCGGTTGGCCGGGATGAACCGCTCGTACATGTCCACGAACACCTGCTTGTCGCTGCGCTCGGCTGCCTCGGCCACGCGCCGCGCGTCCTCCAGGTTGTCGGCCAGCGGCAGCTCGACCAGGACGTGCTTGCCCGCCTCCAGCGCACGGAGCGCGTACGCGGCGTGGAGCGGGACGGGCAGGCAGATGTCGACGAGGTCGAAGTCGCCGTCGAACGCCTGGTCAAGGTCGGTGGCGGCGGTGAGCCCGAACTGTTCGGCCACTGTGGCGGTCTTCTCCGGGTCGCGGCCGAACATCACCACTTCCACGTCACCGCGCGCGGCGTAGACGGCCGCGTGCGCCTGGCCGAAGTTGGTGCCGAGCAATGCGATCTTCATGAGGTGTCTCCTTCGCGTCCCAGTGCCGTCGTACGGCTTCGGCTCGTACGACCTCGAGCCCGGCCGGTGGCCTCGCGCTCCCGCGTGATCGGCCGGCGCGGGCCTGTCGGACGGCTGGGGTCCGCCCTCCATCCGTCCCTGACGCTAAGCCCCTTTTAGGACACTTCACGCCCTAATAGGCTGGGAGCCTGAACGGCATGACCTTGCCCGCCCGCATGCGCCACCAGGTCTCCGCCGTGCACACCGCCACGGTGCCGCTGGCCTGGGGCGTCGGCCCGCAGGCCGACCCGGTCGCCCTCGCCACCCTGGCCGCCGCCTGCCGTGACCACGAGACCGTCACTTTCGACCACCGCTCCCGGCAGGCCACGGAGCCCACTGCCCGCCGTGTCGAGCCCCACGCGCTGGTGGCGGCCGGAAGCCGCTGGTACCTCGTCGCCCATGACCTGGACCACGCTCCGGGGTGCTGCCGAACTCGCCCCGTACCTGGAGGAGTTGGGGCAACAGCTACTCGGTGCCGCCCGCACGCTCGGCGAAGCGCCGAACCACGAGGAGGCGGACCAGTGAACGCAACGGACCCTTACCCCGCCCCTTTCCGGGCCTCCGCCGTGGGCTATGCCTCGATCCTGCTCGAAGCCGGAGAGTCCGTTGTCGGGCTGGCCCGCCGGCTCGGGCACTCGTCGCCGAGGACGCCAAGCCCGGGGCCGTACCGGTACCTGTGTCGGCGGAGCCCTCTGTGTATGTGGCGGACCTCGGTTCGTACCTGCTCGCGTTCCGGCATCGGGACACCTCTTGGGTCAGGCTGCGGCGGAATTGCATCGAACGTGAATGCATCTGTCGCACGCATTGCCGTATTTCGGCGCCTCGATATGCGAATGTCGCTCACTCATGGGAAACACCAACCACTCCCGATATCAGCTGTTCATGGGTGAGATATCGAAGGCGGTGCGACTGTATTTTTTCCTGCGCGGGCTGGCTTCGTATGTCGGGAACGGCGCTAGTATTTCTATACGACCAGGCCCCTGGTACGTGACAGGCAATTATGCCGATCACGAATGCGCCGGGGCCGATGCGCGCCGGTTTCTCGGTTCGGCCAGGGTGCCAGGTACATCAGAGATCACTGAGGAGACGTCATGAAGAAGGCGTACGAAGCCCCGACCCTCGTCCGGCTCGGGACGTTCCGTCAGCGGACCGGTCTCTTGCAGCGCCACGGCAACGACCGTCTGATCTTCAGCAAGAACTAAGGCAGCCGGCTCGCAGAATCGACGCCATGCCTACGTCGCATGAGACGGGGGGAGTGGGCCCCGGTGACGCACACTTCGCGGTCCTTCCGGACTGCGTGGACGCGATCGCCGCGGCCCGCTCCTTTCTCCGCCCAGAAGCCAGGACCCTGGCGCATCCCTCGGGTCGGCCGTGGCTGGTCGGCCGGTGGAGCGACCAGGAAATCGTCACCGCGCACGCCGGGCGGGCCGCCATCGCCGTGGTGGGCTGCTGCTCGGTCGGACCGGACGAACTCAAGGGGTACGCAGAGCGGTTGCGGGACCTCACCGAACTCGACGCGCTGGCCCGAAGGCTCTCCGGCAGCTTCCACCTCGTCGCCGCGCTCGACGGACGGCTGCGCGTGCAGGGGACCGCATCCGGCCTGCGCCTCGTCTTCCACGCGATCGTCGACGGCGTGCAGGTGGCCGCCACCAGTGCCGAGGTGCTCGCCGCCGCGACCGGCGCTGAACCGGACGAAGAACGGCTGGCCGTACGGCTGTTGTGGCCGGCTCCCTACCCGCTGTCGGAGACCTCGCTCTGGCGGACCGTGACGGCCGTTCCCCCCGAGGACGCGGTGGTCGTCGCGCCCGACGGGCGGACGGCCCGGCACTCGCGCTGGTGGGCGCCGCCCGACCCGGTGCGCTCCCTGGCTGAGAGCGCGCCCTTGGTGCGGGAGGCGCTGGCGGACGCCGTCGACGCCCGTACGAGCGCGGGCGGAGTGGTCAGCTGTGACCTGTCCGGCGGCCTGGACTCCACCTCGGTCTGCTTTCTGGCCGCGCGGTCACCGGCCCGTGTGGTGGCCAGCACCTGGCCCGGCCGCGACCCCGCCGACTCCGACCTGTACTGGGCCAAGAAGGCCGCCCGCTTCCTCCCGGACATCGAGCATGTGATCTGGGACGCCGACGAATCCCCGCTGGTGTACGACGACTTGCTGGCGATCGACGACCTCATCGACGAGCCCACCATCGGCGTCATGGACCGGTCACGCGTCCTGCACCACCTGCCCGGGCTGGGGCAGCGAGGCAGCCGAGTGCACCTGACCGGCATCGGAGGCGACCACGTCGCCTGGTGCTCCGAAGCCTATTACCACCGCCTCGTCCGTACCCGCCCGCTGATCGCCCTTCGGAACCTACGCGGCTTCCGAACCCTGTTCCACTGGCCGCTGGGCGCCACCGCGCGCGCCCTGGCCGACGCCCGGCCCTACGGACAGTGGCTCGCGCACTCCAGCCGAGACCTGCGCGAGGCAACGGCGCCGCCCGTCAGCGGAACCCTCGGCTGGGGGACACCACCGCGCCTGTTCGACTGGATCACCCCCGAGGCGGCACGCGTCGCCGGGCAGGCACTGCGCGACGCGGCCGCGAGCGCCGTACCGCTCCACCCCGACCGGGGCATGCACACCGACCTCGAACAGATCCGCAGCTGCACGAGGATCGTCCGGCAGTGGGACCGGATGGCCGCCCGCGCGGGCGTGCCCATGGCCTCACCGTTCTTCGACGACCGGGTGATCGAGGCATGCCTGGCCGTCAACCCCATCGAGCGCGTCACGCCCTGGGCCTACAAGCCCCTGCTGACCACCGCCATGCGGCAGATCGTGCCGGACGTGTGCCTGGAGCGTGCCAACAAAGCACAGGCATCCATGGACGCCTCCAACGGATTGCGCGAACGCCGCGGCGACCTCATGAAGTTGTGGGAGGACTCGCACTTGGCCCAGCTCGGCCTGGTGGACGGCCGAGCGCTGATGGAGCTGGCCCGACGGCCGTCCACACCCGGGCTGGGCGAAGGAACTTTGTATTCGACGATCGCCTGTGAAGTGTGGCTGCGAAGCCTTTCTCGTCATAGGCGAGAGGTTTTCAGAGGCTGAAGGCTCAAGGGTTCGCCGGTTTTCGGCAGAAAAGGACTCGGCATATGGCACTGCGTTTCGCCCCTGATATCACCACCGCGGAGACGGAATACGGCACCGTCCTGCTCGACCAGCGCAGCGGTCACTACTGGGAGCTCAACCCCACCGGCACACTCGTGGTCCGGACACTGCTCGAAGGCGGCGAGGAAAAGGACGCGGTCGACGCGGTCATCGCCGAATTCGACATCGACCGCGCCCAGGCCGCGCAAGACGTCGCGGCGCTCATCCACCTGCTGCGGACCTCGGGGCTGACCGCATGACGACACCGAGCGCACTGACGCGGCCGACGGGCATCCCGCTCACCCGACGGCTGGCCGCACGGCTCGTCCTCATCGCCGCCTTCCTTCTGTCCTTCCTGCCACCGCGCCGGATCCGGGCGGTACTCAACGCCGTACGCCGTGGTGCGGCGCCCGCCTCCGCCACGCAGGCCAAGTCCGCACGGGACGCGATATGCGCCGTCAGCCTCCGGTGCGCAGGCCCCCGCGGCTGCCTTCCGCGCTCCCTGGGCACCGCACTGCTGTGCCGGCTCGGGGGAACCTGGCCGACCTGGTGCACGGGGGTGCGTATGGTTCCCCCGTTCACGGCGCACGCCTGGGTGGAGATCGATGGCCGACTGGTGGACGAAGGAGTACCGGACGACTACTTCAGCCGCCTCCTGACTGTCCCCCCGGTAGGGCGGCCGACTCGGTGAGCGAGAAGGCCGCGGCCACGGGCGCGGACGGCCCGTCGGTGCCGGGCGCGATCGCCGCCATGTTCCGGCTCACCGCCGGGCACCGGTCGGCGATGACGATCGCCTCGGTGCTCACCTTGGGGGGCTCCGCCCTCGGTCTGGCCCAGCCACTGCTCGCCAAGACCATCGTCGACGCGAGTTCCCACGGACACATCGTGGTGCCGGTGCTGGTCCTCGCGGCCCTCTTCGTCGCCGAAGCGGCGACGGGCGCGGCCGGCCGCTTCGTCCTGGAACGCATGGGTGAGGGAATCGTCCGCGGCCTGCGCAGCAGTCTGGTCAGCCGGCTGCTGCGCCTGGAGATGCGGGAGTACGACAGGCATCGCACCGGCGATCTGATCTCCCGGGTCACCACCGACACCTCCCTCCTGCGCGAGGTCGTCTCACAAGCGCTGGTGGACCTGATGACCGGCTCCCTCGTCGCCGTGGGAGCCCTGGCGCTGATGTTGTGGATCGACCCGCTGCTGCTGCTCATGGTGCTGCTGACCGTCGTCGCGGCGGCCGTGGTGGTGGCCTCGCTGCTGACCGGGCTGCGCACGGCCGCGGAGCACATGCAAGGGGCCATCGGGGCGATCGCCGCCGAACTGGAACGGGCGCTGGGCGCGCTGCCGATGGTGCGGGTGCACCGGGCCGAGGAGCGGGAAGCCGAGCGCATGGGGGCGTGCATCGACACGGCGTACAGCGCAGGCGTACGCACCGCGCGGCTGTCATCCGTGCTGAGCCCCGCGGTCGAACTCGCCGTGCACGGTTCGTTCCTGCTCGTCCTGGTCATCGGCGGCCTGCGGGTGAACGGGAACGCCAACACACTCGGTGACCTCGTCGCCTTCATGCTCTACGCCACGTACCTGATGGTGCCGCTGTCGTCGGTGTTCCAGGCGGTCGGCTTGGTGCAGCGGGGGATGGGAGCCTTCCAGCGCATCGACGAGGCGCTCTCCCTGCAGGCGGAGCCCGCGGAACCGGAGCCCGCGGAATCGGAGTCGCCGAAGCGGCCGGTGCCCGCCCGCTGCTCCCCACGGCCCGCCCCGACCACGCCGGAGCCCGCCCTCGCCCTCGACGACGTGTGGTTCGGCTACCGCCCCCACTGCCCGGTCCTCCAAGGCGTCTCCCTGACCGTGCCACCCCGCCGGCAGGTCGCCCTGGTCGGCAGGTCGGGCGCGGGAAAGAGCACGATCTTCGCCCTGATCGCACGCTTCTACGAGCCGGACTCCGGCACGCTCCGGTTCGACGGGCATCCGGCGGCCGAACTGGGCCGCCCGGAGTGCCGCTCGCGCATCGCCGTCGTCGACCAGAACACCCACGTCGTCCACGGCTCGCTCTGGGACAACATCACCTACGCGGCGCCCACGGCGAGCCCGGCCGAGGTCCGGAAGGCTGTCGAACTCGCCAACCTCACCGATGTGATCGACCGCTTGCCCGGCGGTCTGAACGGCACCGTGGGCGAACGGGGCAGCACTCTCTCGGCGGGAGAACGCCAACGCGTGGCCCTCGCCCGGGCCCTCCTCACCCGCCCCTCTCTGCTCCTCCTGGACGAACCCACCTCCCACCTGGACGCCATCAACGAAGCGGCGCTCAGCCGCGTGCTCCAGGACGTCACACGTCAATGCGCCCTTCTGGTCATCGCCCACCGCCTCTCCACGGTCCAGAACGCCGACCAAATCATCCTGCTGGAAGCAGGCCGCGCCATCGCCGCGGGGCGCCACGAGGACCTCCTGACGACCAGTGCCGACTACCGGGAACTGGTGGCGGGGCAGGCGCTGCGGACTCAGAGCACGAACGGGCGGGGGACGATGCGGCTTCGCTGACCTGCGGCGGTCAGATCGATGCGTAGCACTTGCCCCCCCGGGATGGAACGACCATTTGAGAGCTCTCGAATCGGTTGTCCTCCACCCCGACGCCAAGGCGCAATATGAGGGTCAGCCAGGCGTCATCACGCCATCAACAACGCAGTCGCACAGCGCCACCGGTGCCCCTCAGTGCTCGCAAGACGAAGGGAGAACCATGCGCTATCACATGGCCACCCGGGATCGGCGCCCTTCCGGGTGCGGTACGGGCAAGTGGACATAGGCTTTGAACTGTGCGGCTCAGATCCGCAAGCCTGGAAAGCCTCCGTCACCAAGTCCCAGACCAACTCGACAGGAAAGAACGTCGGGTTCTGCTGGTCAGAGACTGGGAACGCAGACCCGCCCACGCCGAGGCCATGGTGAGCCTCGGGATCATCACGCTCATGACCCACACACCGCAGTGGCCGCCGGAAACCGGCGGCCACTGCATTGGAGAGAGGTGATCCTGATGGACACCCCGGAACCAGCTCCCGATCTCGCGGCTTGACGCCCCTGACCAGCCTGATCGTCCCAATCACATCAAGATCCGGGGCCCCAAGACCGCAAGGCGCTGGCGACAGCCTCGACTTCCCCTACAAAGAGACGTGGCTGCCTCCAGAGACTTCAAAAGCTTGGCCGTCATAGAGGCATGTGTAGGTGTTGTTGACACTGTTTCCGACCAATGACAATGAGTCCGGTGACAGTGGTTTCCCGATTGCCTCAGTGACGCCTGACAAGCAGGGATTGGCGGCGGCAGCAGGGCCCGCTGCGAGGAATCCTGCTACGGCCGCTACGGCGAGGGCGGCGGCGATGCGATGCAGCACCGTTCTCTCCTTCTGTGGAAATGCAGACGTGCTGCCAGGCTTCGCACCGGGACATTCAGCGAACCCCTGATTCACCCTCAAGGGACCTCAAACCGCACTGAAGAGTGGTCCTGGCATGTCCCTTTCGAAGCAAGTTCTGACGGTCTGCGGTGGCTCCGCCTGGCAACGTTCGAGCTGATCAGCGGCGGTGGGGCCAAACGAAGACGTCGCCCGGCCTTCAAGCATGTGGGGCCAGGATGGCCGATATCGAGGGGCCGATTACAGGCGTAGAAGCCAGCCTTGGCCTGGTGGACAAGGTCGCGCTCATCCCTGCGCGAGTGGGGCACGGGCTTAGGAGGGTTGTTCCGTTCGAGGGTAGGGAGACTGTGGTTCTGGGGATGGATCTTCCTTCTGCGTCTATATCCGCCTGGCTTCCTCTGACGAGTCTTCGATTGGATACCCGGCGTCTTGCAGCATGCGGATGCCGGTCTCCAGCGACGGCACTCCGGCAGTCACGCCCTTGACCACTTTCGAGGATTGCTGCCCGGTCGGTTGAGGTGTGCGGCCCAAACGCCAGCCGGCAGGGGCACGTGGCCCCTTCGGGTCAGCCTTCGGCGCGGCCCGCTTGGTGGATGCGCTGCACCATCAGAGGATGCCGTTTGGTAAGCGCACGCCGGGGGCGCGTTGAGGGTGCGAGCCAGCATTACACACCCGAAGTACCGCGTTAAGGCGGGACGTGTAGCCGCGGTCTGCTGCGGCGGGAGCGCCCACGAACAGCACGATGCCGGCGCAGAGCACCGCCCATGCCTCGATCACGTCCGAGCGGCGCCGCAGTCGCCACCACAGAACCCGGGAGGACGTGGTTTCAACTGCTCGTGCCTCCGGGGGAGTTGAGCTCGCTTGCGATTCCGTCCGCCCACGCCGACACGGCTTCGAAGTCGCGGAAGTCGCCTCCCTTGCCGGACTGCACGATCATCCGGGCGATCCGGCCACGGGCCCGCTCGTCGAGGCGGCCCCCGAAGGTCACGTGCCCCCGGGCGTCGAGCCTGCGCGCCACGCGTCGCACGGAGGGCGACGGCGGCAGGTCCCGCTGTGACGCCGAGGAGTCCAGCGGACCGCTGCTGAACAGCCACAGCGGGCGACGGGACAGAGCACGCCGGTGCCGCCGAGCGAAGCGCCGCGCATCACGCTGCCAGCGTCCGGCGTACAGTGCGCCGCCGAGCACCACGGCGTCGTACGCGGAGACATCCCGCACCTCCCCCGCCGCCCGCACCTCCGTCGCCAGCCCGGCCCCGCCGAGCACGGCGCCGACGGCCCGGGCGAGCTCGGCGGTGGATCCGTACGTCGACCCGTAGGCGACAAGGACCGTGCCTGCCATGGCCGTACCCCTCTCACAGCCTGCGCAGCCAGTCGTCGGCGACGCCGTGCAGTGCCTCGTCCGAGGGCCGCAGATGGGAGTCGTCCAGGCGGTAGTGGAGCTTGTCGACGACCGCGACCACGCCGTCGATCTGCCGGGTCATCCGGACGGCGACGGATATGTCGCTGCGCCGTTCGAGCTGTCCGCGCAGTGTCACCACGCCGTCGAGGACTTCGACGGCGATGGTCCGCGGCGCGAGCCACAGTGTCTGCACGAGTACTTCGTCGACGACATCGCAGCGAATCTCCGCGTCGGGCCGCAGGAACACCTGAAGCAGGTCGCGGCGCGTGACGATGCCGACGAGACGTTCCTCCTCGTCCAGGACGGGCAGCCGTTCGACGCGGTGCCTGGCCATGGTGCGGGCGGCCTCGGCGATGGTGTCCTCGGCGTGCACGGTGACGGGGGGCTGGGACATCAGTTGTCCGGCGGTACGGGCGTGGGCCTTGGCCGTCCGCCTGCGCGCGCCGGGGAGCAGCTTTCGCCAGCGGATGGCCGGCGTCGGCTCGTAGGGATCTTCGGCCTCTGCCTGGCGGGCCATGAGGTCCGTCTCGGAGAGCACTCCGATGACGTACTGCTCGTTGTCCACCACCGGCAGTCCGCTGATGCGGTGGCGGTCCAGGAGCCGGGCGATCTCCTTGAAGGGGGTGTCGTACGTGGCCTGGACGACGTCCGTCGCCATGACGGTGCCGACCTTGCGGTGCTTCATGTCTTCGCCTCCTCGGCGGGATACGCGTCCTCAGCGGAGCCGTCGCAGTTGTCGCAGATAGGGGTCCTGGGCCCGGCGTGGCAGTACGCGTACGCGCACGTCGAGTGCGGTGATCCGGTCCGGCCGGGCGAGGACGGGGTTGAGGTCGGCTTCGGCGAGCTGCGGCAGGTCGCTCGCCAGTCGAGAGAGCCGCAGCAGCAGTTGCTCGATGCCCTCCAGGTCGACCGGCCCGCCGCCCCCGCCGCCGAACAGCAGCGGGGCGCAGCGGGGCGCGGTGATCAGTTCGTGGACGTCGTGGTCGGTGAGCGGTGCGAGGCGGGCCGCGTGGTCGGCGAGCACCTCGGTGGCCGTGCCGCCGTGCCCGAACAGCACCAGCGGCCCGAAGACCTCGTCCTGCACGACCCCGGCGAACAGCTCAACACCGCGCGGGGCGAGAGGCTGCACGACCACGCCCGTCATCAGGTGGCCAAAGCGCACCTCGAAGTCCCGGTAGGCGGCGCGGACCTGGGCGTCGCCGCGCAGGTCGAGGTGGAGCGCGTGCTCCTGGCTCTTGTGCAGCAGGCCGGGCCAGTGTGCCTTCAGTACGACGAGTCCGTCGGGGCCCTTGAGGCGTTCGGCGGCGAGCACCGCGTCGTCCTCGGTCTCGGCCCACGCCCAGGGAAGCTGGCGGATGCCGTAGGCGTCCAGGAGCTCGGCGCACTCGCGCGGGCCGAGCCAGCCGCCCTCCGGGTGCCGGTCCAGGTAGGCATCGATGGCGGTGTGCGCACGGGCCGGGTCGATGCCGTCGGGGTCGGGCACGGTGCCGGACGGCTGGGCGAGCCAGCGGGTGCGTGCGGCGGCGTGGGCGAGAGCGCGGGCGGCGGCCTGCGGGTCGGCGTAGGCGGGGACCGTACCTTCCTCAGCGGGCAACAGCCGCACCGGCAGGTCCTGGTCGAGCAGGACCGCGGCGACCGGCCGGTCGCGGCGCCGGTCCGGGGTGTGGGTGAGGGACCGGACCAGCGCGTCGCCGGTCGCGGCGGCGACCGCGGTGGGCACGAGTGCCGCCAGGACCGCGTCGACGCGGCCGCTTGCGGCGAGGAGGCGCACGCAGGCGCGCAGTTGCTCCTCGCCGACTGCCGCGGTGGCGTCTACGGGATTGGTGGCGGTGGCCCCTTCGGGCAGGACGGCGAGGACGTCGTCGATGAGGTCGGTGCCGAGCGGCGGGAGAGTAAGTCCCGCTTCGGCGCAGGCGTCGGCGGTGAGGACCCCGGCGCCGCCCGCGTTGGTCACCACCGCGACGCGGGTCCCGGCGGGCAGTGGCTGGCTGTGCAACAGGGCGGCGGCTTCCAGGAGTTCGCCGACCGAGCGGGCGGCGGTGATGCCGGCCTGCTGGAAGAGGGCCTGGCGCGTCATGGTCGACGTGGCGGCCGCCGACGTGTGCGAGGCGGCCGCCGCCCGCCCGGCCTCGGTACGGCCCGCGTCAACCGTCAGGATGGGCATCCGCCGGGTGGCACGCCGTGCGGTGCGCGCGAAGGCGCGGGGATTGCCGAACGACTCCAGGTGGAGCAGCGCCAGCTCGGTACGCCCGTCGCACTCCCACCACTGGAGCAGGTCGTTGCCGCTGACGTCGTACTTGTCGCCCAGTGACACGAAGCTGGACACGCCCACGCCCAGTCGGGCCAGCCCGCTGAGCAGTGCGATGCCCACACCCCCGGACTGCACGGCGACTCCGGCCGTTCCGGGCTGCGGGTGCGCGGCCGCGAACGTCGCGTTCAAGCGCACATCCGGTTCCGTGTTGGCGAGACCGAGGCAGTTGGGGCCGACCAGGCGCATCCCGTGGGCCCGGCAGATGTCGAGCAGCGTCCGTGCCTGGGCGGCGTCGAGCCCGGCGGAGACGCTGACGAGGGCGGCCACGCCGAGCTTGCCGCACTCCTCGGCGGCCGCCGGGACTTGGTCCGCGGGCACGGCGAGCACCGCGAGTTCCGGTACGTGTGGCAGGGAGGCGAGGTCGGGGTGGGTGTGGACGCCGAGGACGGTGGCGGCGTTCGGGTTGACGGCGAACAGACGGCCGGTGAAGCCGCCGGTGCACAGGTTGCGCAGGATCGCCCGGCCGACCGAGCCCGGCTTGCGGCCCGCGCCGATGACGACGACTGACTCGGGGCGCAGCACCGGCCGCAGGCTCGCCACTCCGGCCGTGCGGTCCCGGAAGTCGACGGACGTCAAATAGGCGTCGCTCTGGGCGAGTTGAACGACGCATTGGACCTCGGTGCCCTCGAAGTGGCGGGCGGTACTCAGGCCGAGATCCGCGAAGACCTTCAGGACCTCGTGGTTCTCGGCGAGTGCGTCGGCGGTGAACGCGGTGATTCCGGCGGCGCGCGCAGCGGACACCAGGTGCTCCAAGAGCAGGGTGCCGACGCCACGGTGGTGCCAGTGGCCGTCGACGGCCAGCGCGATATCGGCCGTGACGGTGCCCGTATTGATGGCGTCGGCGCTCGTGGTCTCGTACTCGGCGATCCCGACCAGGTGTCCGTCGTGCTCGGCGAGCAGCGCGCGGTACCCGGAGCCTCCCCGGCGCGCGCTTCGCGGATTACCCGGCACGCTACGGCCGGCCACGCGCGCCGCCGCTTGCTCGGCCGACCGGTGGCTCGCCACGAAGAACCGCAGCCGCAGGTGCTCCGGCGACATGCCTTCGTACAGGCGAAGCACCGCGTCGTGGTCGGCGGGTCCGCCGGGGCGTATGCGAACGGTGGTGCCGTCGGAGAGCAGGGCATGGGCGATGTCGGGGACCGTGGCGGGTGAGCGGGGAGCTGCGCTGCTGGCCATCGTGTACCTCGCGCTGGCGTTCGGTCGGTTGATGTCTTCAGAGTCGTGCCGGACACCTGCGCTGGGCAGTGGCCGACCGGGCACGAGCTCGAGGGCCGATCGACCCCTTCCGGGGGCCGCTCGCCTCTGCCTCGCTGGAGTACGTCACCCGGCGGCCCGGTCAACCACGGGTACTGCACCACTCGGCGGGCGAGCCGAACAGCTCCGGGACGGGACCGGGTGGCCCCTGCACACGCGACCCCGTCGGCACGACGCTTGCGACAAGAGGGGGTGAGGACGATGGTCCTGCCGATCGTGGTGGGCCTGGACGGCTCACGTGAGAGCGCCTTCGCCGCGGACTGGGCGGCCAGGGAGGCGGCACGCCGCGGGCTCCCGTTACGTCTGGTGCACGCCTGGGAGGGGCTGCCGGGGAACGAGGAACCGGTGCACCTGCCGGAGTTGAAGGTTCCGCGGGACTGGGCGCGGCGTGTCCTGCGCACCGCCGTGGACCGGCTGGCCGCGCAGCATCCACAGGTGAGCCTCACTGCCGAGCAGATCCGCCGGCCGCCCGTTCCCGCGCTGGTGGCGGAGGCGGAGTCCGCAGCGTCACTGGTGCTCGGCAGCCAGGGCTTCGGCGGGCTCGGCGGGCTCCTCGCAGGGTCGGTCGCCACGGCCGTGGTGGCACGCGCGCGGACGCCGGTCGTGCTGGTTCGCGCGGGTTTCGACGCCGTCGACGAGCATGTGCCGAACGGCGACGGGCAGACCTCGGCCGATACGCCGCACCGCCCGGTGGCGCTGGCCCTCGACCTTTCGCACGACTGCGACTCGCTGCTCGGCTTCGCCTTCGAGGCCGCGCGGCACCGCGCCGCACCTCTGTACGCGGTGTACGCCTGGAGGCGTCCACACTCCCACGCCGGCACGGACGAACAGGGGTACGTGCCGGGCCGGTGGGACGCCGAGTGGGCACTGGCCAGCGTGCTCGACCCGTGGCGTGACAAGTACCCGGAGGTCACCGTCCACGCGGAGGCGGAGCATACCCGTCCCGTCCACGCCGTCCTGCGGGCGGCGGAACACGCGGGCCTGCTCGTCCTCGGCCGCGAGATGCGCCGGAGCCCGGCGGGCGGCCACACGGGCCACGTCACGCGCATGGCCATCCAGCACGTCAGGTGCCCCATCGCCGTTGTCGCCCACGACTGAGCCACCACGGCTGATCAGCGGAACACGGTTCACCCGACAACTGGCCGTGCCTGTCACCGCCACCATGACCACAAGGAGCCGTACATGACCGTCCGCATAGGCATCAACGGATTCGGCCGCATCGGCCGTACCTACCTGCGCTGCGTCCTGCAGCGCGGCTCGGACGTCGACGTCGTCGCCGTCAACGACATAGCCCCGGTGGGGACGATGGCGCATCTGCTGGAGTACGACTCGACGTACGGCAGGCTCCGGGAGGACATCGTGCACGACGACACGTCGATCACCGTGGGAGGACACCGCGTCGCGGTCACGGCGGAGCGCGATCCGGCCGCCCTGGACTGGCGCAAGGAGCGCGTGGACGTGGTCGTCGAGTCCACGGGCCGCTTCCGCGACCGCGACGCGGCGGCCCTGCATCTCAAGGGCGGCGCTCGCAAGGTGCTGCTCTCCGCCCCCGGCAAGGGAGTCGACGCCACCGTCGTCATGGGCGTCAACCAGGACACGTACGACCCCGGGCGGCATCAGATCCTCTCCGCCGCCTCCTGCACCACCAACTGTGTCGTTCCGATGGTGACGGTCCTGCACGAGCACTTCGGCATCGTCCGCGGCCTGATGACCACCGTGCACGGCTACACCAACGACCAAGCCCTCCTCGACGGCCCGCACAAGGACCTCCGCCGGGCCCGCTCCGCGGCGCTCAGCATCATCCCCACCAGCACGGGCGCGGCGCGCGCCGTCGGCGCCATCGTGCCCGACCTGGACGGGGCCCTGAACGGCCTCGCGCTGCGCGTGCCCGTGGAGGACGGCTCGCTGACCGACCTCACCGTGGTGCTGCGGCGCGAGGCAACCGCCCAGGAGATCAACGCGGCCTTCGACGAGGCGGCCTCCGGCGAACTGTCCGGCGTCCTGCGGGTGTCACGGGCCCCGATCGTCTCTCGCGACGTCATCGGCGACTCCGCCTCCTGCGTGTTCGACCCCGCCCTCACACAGGCCCATGGCGACCTGGTGAAGGTCTTCGGGTGGTACGACAACGAGTGGGGCTACACCAACCGACTGCTCGACCTGACCGAGTACGTGGCCGCACGGCTGTAGGCGGCAAGAGGGAGGCGCGTGCCATGGAGCGAACGATATGCAGCGGAGTCGACGGATCGCCCGAGAGCCTGGCGGCGGCCCGGTGGGCGGCGGAGGAGGCCGTTCTGCGTGACGTGCCGCTGCACCTGATCCACGCGGGGGACCGGGGCCCCGAGGAGCCCGGACAGGCGGGTGCTGTTGCACGACGCCTTGCCCGGCAGATCCTGGACGAGGCCCAGGAAGGGGCGAGGTCGGCCTGCCCGACCGTCCGGCTGACGGACGAGCACGCCGCAGGGCCCGCGACGGCCGCGTTGCTGCGGGCGGGCGACGACGCGGTGATGACCGTGCTCGGCTCACGCGGTCTGAGCGCGGTCGCGGGACTGCTCGTCGGCTCGGTCGCCCAGGGCGTCGTCGCACGGACCACCCGCCCCGCCGTGCTCGTGCGGGCCGTCGAGTGGCAGCCGGACGGCGCCGTCGTCCTGGGCATCGACGTGACGGAACCGTGCGACGAGGTGATCGAGTTCGCCTTCTCCTCCGCCCTCCTGCACCGCGTGCCGCTGCACGTGATGCACGCCTGGAGCGAACCGTCCCCCGCAAGCATCGGCTCGGGCGAGATCGCCTTGGTGGAGGAGCCGAAACGGATGAAGGAGTGGCAGGGGTTCGTTGATGCCGTCCTGCAACCGTGGCGTCTGAAGCACCCGAATACCGCCGTCACGGAAACCGTCGAGAAGGGACGCCCCGCGTCTCTGCTTCTGGAGGCCGCCGCGGGTGCCGGGCTGCTCGTCGTCGGCAGGCGGGTGCGGGAGCGCCCGCGCCTCGGTCCGCAGACCGGGCCCGTGACCCACAAGGTGATCCACCACGCGACATGTCCGGTGGCGGTGGTGCCGCACCTGTAGTGCGCGGGCGTCCGTCCGCGGTTCCCCACGCGGGCGGGTGACCGGCCGCTGATCCCGGACGCCGGCAAAAGGTCCTGGCCAACATGACTACGGCCTGTACGTGAAACCTCTCGCAGAGGTTGACGGACCAGTACGGTGGGAGAGAGGTGCGTGGCTGTCGAGCCGCACTTTGGCTGTGTGATCCGGTCGGAGGAAGCGGTGAGTGAGGAAACGCGGAAGGAACCCGGCCAGCACCTACCCAAACTGCGGCTGGACGAGTTGCTGGACGAGCTGCAGTCGCGGATCGACGCGGCACGCGGCACACAGGACCGGGTGCACAGCCTGCTGGAGGCGGTGCTCTCGGTGGGCAGGGAGCTCGGGCTGCCGCAGGTGCTGCGGCGCATCGTCGAGGCCGCGGTCGTGCTGGTGGATGCGGAGTACGGTGCGCTCGGCGTGATCGGAGACGACAGCAAGCTGGCGCAGTTTCTGACAGTCGGCATCGACGATGAACAGCGCGCGCGGATCGGCGATCTACCCAGTGGGCATGGCATTCTTGGCGAGCTGATCCGGCATCCGCAGCCGTTGCGGCTGCCGGAACTCTCCGAGCATCCCGCTTCCCACGGCTTTCCGGCGGACCACCCGCCGATGCATTCGTTCCTGGGCGTGCCCATCCGGGTACGCGACCAGGTCTTCGGCAACCTGTACCTCACGGAGAAGCGTGGTGCCGCCGAGTTCGACGCCGAGGACGAGGCGGTGCTCTCCACCCTCGCAGTGGCGGCCGGCGTCGCCATCGAGAACGCACGCTTGTACGAGGAGGCCCGCCTGCGTGAGCGCTGGCTGCGGGCCAGCGCGGAGGTTACCCGCGCGTTGCTGTCCGGCGCACCGGGCGGGAGGGTGCTGGAACTGATCGTCGAGCAAGCCCGCGAGATCGTCTCGGCCGACGTGGGGATGATCGCGGAATATGTGGTCAGGACCGAGGAGCTGCGGCCGGTGCTCGCCGTCGGAGCGGACGTGGAGCGACGCAGCGGCCTGCGGCTCTCCGCTCAGGACGGCTTCGTCGGAGCCGCCCTCACCACATCCGAGCCGGTGGTCAGCGCCGACATCCGGCACGACGCCCGTACCGGCGAGGACGCGGCACAGTGGACCGGGCTCGGCCCCGTAGTGGCTGTGCCGCTCGGCGCGGGAGGCAAGGCCCGCGGGGTGCTGCTACTCGGGCGCACGGCCGGGCGGACGCCGTTCTCCGGTGCGGACACCGGACCGCTGCTCGGCTTCGCGGGCCAGGCGGCGCTGGCATTGGAACTCGCCGAGCGGCGCCAGGACGCCGAACAGGTCGCTCTCCTGAAGGACCGCGACCGGATCGCCCGCGACCTGCACGATCTGGCCATCCAGCGGCTGTTCGCCGCCGGGATGACGCTGCAGAGCACTCAGAGGTTCGTAGACCACCCCCAGGCCGTCGAGCGGCTGTCCCGCACCGTCGACGACCTCGACGACACGATCAAGATCATCCGCTCCACCATCTTCGGACTGCGCACGCACGGCGAGGGGACAGTGGAGGACGGGGGACTGCGGGCCCGCGTGGCGGAGACGGTCAGAGCCTCCACCACGTCGCTCGGCTTCGCGCCCGCACTGCGGGTCGAGGGGCTCGTGGACACCGACGTACCGGCCGATGTCGCCGACCATGCGGTCGCGGTCCTCAGCGAGGCGCTCAGCAACGCCGCCCGGCACTCCGGTGCGTCGTCCGTGGACGTCCATCTGTGTTGCTCCGGTGGTGAGTTGACCCTCACCGTCGCGGACAACGGCTCCGGCATTCCGAAGAACGCCGCGCGGAGCGGCCTGGGCAACATGGCGGACCGGGCCCGCGTGCTCGGTGGGGAGATGACGTTCCGCGAGCGCCCGGAGGGCGGAGGGACCTGTTTGGTGTGGCGCGTACCTGCACGCTCAGCCACGGCTTGATGATCCATCGTGGGTGATCACCTGGCGCGCCGCGAGACGTGGGGACGGCAGCCCTTCCGGACCATAGCCGAGGCGGATCACCATCTGAGCGTGCGCGGTACGGTCTCCGGGTTCGTTCACCAGGCGCTCACGCAGGTCCGGCCACTCAAGGGCCTGGTGCAGCAGCGAAGCACATACCCCGTGCGCCGTGGCCACCAACAGCACGCGTTCGAGCGCCTGTCCGGCCCGTAGCCAGTCCACCCGCCGGTCGCGCGCGGTGGACAGCACGGCGATCGAGGGGCGCTTCTCGAAGGGGCGGCTGACGAGCACGGCCGGATGCCGGTGGGCGCCGAAGTCCCGCATCGGGATCCGCTCCCGGGCGTCCTGCTGCCCCAGGGCCGCGGGCTGGATGCCAAGGCCCGTGCCGTCCGGGCCATGTACCCAGTGGCGGCTCTCCGAGGCCCGGCCGGCGTCGGTGCTCGTGCGGCGCTCCGCCTCACACATGAGCCTCAGCAGACGGTCCGTCTCGGCGGGCCCCGGGCGGGCCAGTTCGGCACCTTCGGCACGCGCGGCCGCGGTGAGCGCGTTCAGTACGGAGCTGGGCAGCGACCGCCCGGAGAAGGGGAACCGGCTGCTGTGTCGGCGCCATAGGGCGTCGTACAGGTCCGACAGGCGCGTCGGGCTGCCGGTGGCGGTGCGGCTGAGAGGGACGGCGGCGAGCAGGTCCGGCTCGTCGGGGCGCGGCAACAGCCTGGGCACCGAGGTCCAGCCGAAGTGCGCCACCGCCACCCGGAGATTGAAGGTCGCACAGCCCACGGACAGGTGCAGGGCGCGGCCGGTCGGGTCGATGTGGCGCAGCCCGCGCCGCGCCACGGCACGGATCTCCACGGCGAGGTCGTCGGGATCGAGGCGGAAGCGCCAGGGCTGGGTGTTGTGGATCGAAGGGGCGGCCACGGCCGCGGCGACGAGTTTCTCGAGCGTGGCCGCGTCGAGTACGGGAGTGCGCATCAGGAACTCCTCCCCGCCCGAACCGACACGGGTCGGCGGGCGATGCGGTGAGCAGATCCAGCGTGGCCGCCCCGGGCGACGGCGGGGGAGGGGCCGTGCGGCCCCGCGCTACGCCGTACGGCCTCCGCGGCGTCACTCCGGGGGCGGCTGCCGGGTCTCCGGCTGCTCCAACTGCGAGGCGAGGACGGCGGCCTGTACGCGGCGGTGCACGCCGAGCTTGGCCAGGAGCCGCGAGATGTGGTTCTTGACGGTCTTCTCCGACAGAAAGAGCCGCTTGCCGATCTCCCGGTTGGTGAGTCCCTCCCCGATGAGCGCGAGGATGTCCCGCTCCCGGGTCGAGAGAGAGGCGAGTTCGGGCGCGACGGTGGGGGTGTCGGCGGGCTCCGCGCGCAAGGAGCGCATCAGGCGGGCGGTCGTCGCAGGATCGAGCATCGACTGGCCCGAGGCGACCGTGCGTACCGCGGAGACGAGGTCGGAGCCCTTGATCTGCTTGAGTACGTAGCCGGCGGCGCCGGCCATGATGGCGTCGAGCAGGGCGTCCTCGTCGTCGAACGACGTCAGCATCAGGCAGGCCAGCTCCGGCATCCGGCTGCGGAGCTCGCGGCAGACGGTCACGCCGTCACCGTCCGGTAGGCGTACATCCAGGACCGCCACATGCGGACGGAGCGCGGGGCCCCGTACCAGCGCATGTTCGACGGTGTCGGCGTCACCCACCACCGAGATGTCCGGCTCGGCCTCAAGGAGGTCGGCCAGACCGCGTCGGACGACCTCGTGGTCGTCCAGCAGGAAGACGCGGATCGGGTGTGACTCGGTGAAGGTGCGTGCCTCGCTCATGTCGACCCCTTCTTCCCGGTGGACGACGGGCCGCGGGCCGCCCGTCGCGACGATCATCACCCCGTCGGGCCGAGAGGCACTAGGGCCGACCGGGCCCACCCTCTTCATGATGTGCCGTGATCGGCCCCGCTCCGTGGCCGTTCGGGAGCCGGTGTCGTCCGGTGTCCTCGGCGAGAGCGAACTCCACGGCCACGACACCCTCGACCGCTCGGGCGAGGCGGGCGGCTGCCGGAACCAGGTCCGGGTCCCCGACGCGTCCTTTGACCGTCACGACCCCGCCGCGTACCTGGACCCACACGGACGAGCCAGGTGCGGGGAAGAGGTAGGACACCACCTCCCGGCGGACCTCCTCGGCGATGTCCTCGTCGTCGCGCAGGAACACCTTCAGCAGATCCGCGCGGCTCACGATGCCCACCAGGCCGCCCTGCTCGTCGACGACCGGAAGGTGCTTGATCCTTTCCCGCGACATGGTCCGCGCGGCGGCGGCGAGCGTGGTGTCGGGGCTCACTGTGACGGCCGGCGAGGTCATCAGGGCTCTGGCGGTCGTGCCGTCCGCCTTCGTGGCAGCACTGAGACGCCGCAGCCGCTCGCTGCTGTCGAGAGGACCCTCGCGGAACTCCTCCTTGGGTAGGAGATCGGTCGCGGACACGATTCCGAGGACGCGGCCGCCGCCCAGCACTGGCAGGGCGCTCACCTGGCGGTCTTGCATGATCCGGACGATCTCCCTGAAGGGCGTCGTGCGGCGGACGGCGAGGACGGAACGCGTCATGACGTCGCCCACGATGTGCGGGATGGTATGCACGGCGGTCACCCCTCGGGAGAGCCTGACCCAGCGGAGGTCACAGGGTGCTTCCGCTGCCGTACGGGGCGTACAGGTCAAGGAGTCGGGTGCGCGTCGAGTGCAGCCGGTGGGCGACGATGCCGCCCACCCACTCGGCGACGTGCCGGCCGAAGAGGGGATTCTCCTGGCACATCGCTCGCACAGCGACGGCGTCGAACTCGTAGGCCCGTACCGGCGCGGTCGCCTCGCCGCCAAGGTGCCAGACGTGCGGGGTGAACAGCCAGGACCAGCCGATGAGTTGGCTGTGTCCGAGGGTTTCGATGACGGCTGCGCGCCGGCCGGGCACGTGCAGGTCCAGCGCGACCGTGCCGGTACGGATGATCCAGAACCGGTCGGCGTGGCCGCCCTCCTCGAAGAGACGGGCGCCCTGCGGGAACGACACTTCGCGGGCGATGTCCATCAGCCGGCGCTGGTCGGCCGCGGGCAGCGCCTTCAGCGTGCTCGGCATGGGGGAAAAGTTCATGGCGTGCCTCCAGGAGGGTGTGAGCACTCGCCACTTCCATGATGTTCCCGGGCCGCCCCGCACTCCAAGGGCCTGGTGGCCCCCTCGCCGGGCCGGTCGGTACCGCCGCTCGGCGCGCGATCGCGTCCGACATCCTGAGGGCCGCTCCTCGACTTGCGCAGGGCTGGGCCGGGCGAGCCTCCCCGCGGGGCCGGGTGGTCCCGCGGGGACGGGCCGTGTGGCACCACCGGAGCGGACCTTTGGCATCCGGCGGACGAGGTGCGCGGTGAGCAGAGTGAGTGATGTCAGGTACCGGGATCACCGTTCACGAGAAGGGCATCACCATGGCCGTGCACGACCACCCGCACCACGGCACGGGATTTCACCTGCCGTCGTTCCGCAGGGCACGACGCGACTCGTCCGATATCGCGGTGACGCACCGTGCCGACACGCGCACAACGCGGGACTACGCCTTCGCCTCACTGCGCCTGCTGACCGGGTTCGTCTTCTTGTGGGCCTTCCTCGACAAGACCTTCGGCTTCGGGTACGCCACCCCGTCAGGCAAGGCGTGGATCGACGACGGCTCGCCGACCAGGGGTTTCCTCGGCAATGTGGTGGCCGGCCCGATGGAGTCCACGTTCCACTCGTGGGCCGGGGCCGCCTGGGCCGACTGGCTGTTCATGCTGGGCCTGCTTGGCATAGGGGTTGCCCTGGTCAGCGGCATCGCACTGCGGCTCGCGGCGCTGGCCGGAACCGCCATGATGGTGCTGATGTGGATGGCCGAATGGCCGCCCGCCAAGCACCTCTCCGACGGCGGCGCGAGCATGTCCACGAATCCCTTGGTGGAGTACCACGTCATCTACGCCGTGGCGCTCATCGCCCTCGCGGCGGCCTCCGCCGGTGACACCTTGGGCGCGGGCCGGCTGTGGGCCAGGCTGCCCTTCGTCCGGAAGAACGGTTGGCTGCGCTGACCCAGCGGCCGCGGGCCGGGGCAGGCGTGGACGGATTCAATCCGTCCACGCCGTTTCCCGGTCGGTGAGGAGGAGCGTGCAGGACTCCCCGGGCCCCACGGGCACAGTTCGGTCGGCCAGCGCGATGTCGATCGGGTCCCGGTCGGATTCCGGCACGGTGATCCGCAGCTTGCCCGCGCTCAGCCGCAGCTGCACACCCCAGTGTCCCCGGTAGCGGATCGCGAAGCCGTACTCGGACAGCTCGGGCAGCGGTACGGGGTCGAGGCGCAGGGTCCCGTCACGGGTCTCGAGGCCGGTCAGGCCGCGCTGGACCAGGTCGAGGGTGCCGGCCATGGCGCCGAGGTGGATGCCCTCGCCCGTAGTGCCGCCCTGTACGTCGGCGATGTCCCCGGCCAGGGCCTCCTGGACGTAGGTCCAGGCGTCGGTGCGTCGGGCGCGGGCCAGGATCCAGCCGTGGACGAGGCTGCTGAGGGTGGATCCGTGGCTGGTGCGGGACAGGTAGTGGTCGACGGTGCGCTGCCAGGTGGCATCGTCGATGACGTATCCCAACTGCTTGAAGAGACCCTGGAGTTCGGCCGGCGCGAAGAGGTAGCCGAGCATCAGGACGTCGGCCTGTTTGGACGCCTGGTAGTGGTTGACGCTGTCGTTCTCGGCCTCCAGGATCCGGTCCAGGCGGCGGATGTCGCCGTAACGCGCCCGGTACGCCGCCCAGTCGAGCTCGGCCAGCTCGCCGTACCCCTCGAACTGGCTGATGACACCGGAGTGGAAAGGCACGTGCAGCTTTCGTGACACGTCCTCCCAGGCGTCGAGTTCCCCGGGGGCGAGGCCGATGCGCTCGCCGAGGTCCCGGCGCCGCGGTTCGGGCAGGCCGCGGACCACGTCGAGGGCCCGGGCCAGCACCCAGGCGGCGGTGACGTTCGTGTACGCGTTGTCATCCAGGCCCGGCCGTGAGGACCCCGGATACGCCTCGTGGTACTCGTCGGGGCCGACGACACCACGGATCCGGTAGCGGCCGAGCCCCTCGTCGTACGTGGCGAGCCCGGCCCAGAACCGGGCGATCTGCGCCAGCATCTCGGCGCCCTTGGTGTGCAGGAACTCGCTGTCGCCGCTGGCCTCGCAGTATTGCCACACGTTGTACGCGATCGCCGAGCCGACGTGGTGCTGGAGGCGGGAGTGGTCGGGCAGCCAGCGGCCCGAGCGCGGGTTGAGGTGGAGTTCCTGCGTCTCCTCGCGGCCGTCGCTGCCGCTCTGCCACGGGTACATGGCGCCGCTGTGCCCGGCGTCACGGGCGGCGAAGCATGCCTGCTCCAGGCGCCGGTGGCGGTAGGTGAGCAGGGCGCGGGAGACCTCGGGGAAGTGCAGGTTGAGGTAGGGCAGGACGAACAACTCGTCCCAGAAGACATGCCCCCGGTATGCCTCGCCGTGCAGCCCCCGGGCCGGGACGCCGACGTCCAGGTCGGCCGTGTGTGGGGAGAGCGTCTGCAGGACGTGGAAGAGGTGCAGCCGCAGCACCGGCCCCGCCCTGTTGGGCACGTCCAGCTCGGCGTTGCGCCACAACTGCTGCCAGGCCGTGCGGTGGGAGGCCAGCAGGGCGGTGGCGTCGGGCGCACGGCGTACCCGGTCGACGGCAGCGTGCAGCGGGTCACTGATCGCCGCGTCGCGCGAGGTGTGCAGTGCGACGGTCTTGTCGACGGTCACGGTCCGCCCGTCGGTGAGAGAGAGCCGCAAGCGCTGGACGGCCCGCCCGTCGTCGTGCGCGACGGAGATCGTGGTCGGGGCGTCGGTCGTGGTCCGGGCGGCCAGGCCGACGCGGATGTCGGAGGTCGTGGTGCGACAGCGCAGCCACACCGTGACGCTGTCGTCGGAAGCACCGGTGTGGGCGTGGGTGAGGTGACGTGAGGCCAGCTGTCGGTAGCGATCGACGCCGGAGTTGGTGACGGTCCCGTCGATCGCCGCTTCGACTTCCAGTCCGCCGGACCAGCCCTCCGCCGTGAATTCGGTGCGCAGCAGCGCCAGATGAGGGTCTGCCATGTGGAGCAGGCGCAGTTGGCGCACCGCGAGGACGCGGCCGCTGTCGTCTTCGTAGCGCAGGGTACGGGTGAGCGTGCCGGAGCGCAGGTCGAGGCTCTGGCGATGGTCGAGTACTTTGTGAGTGTCGGGGGACAGCCACTCGCCCGGGCCGGTACGGAAGCGCAGCGGCAGCCAGTTGGGCAGGTTGACCATGTCCTCGTTCTCGACCTTGCGTCCGGCCAGGTCGGACGTGAGGCGGTTGTAGCAGCCCGCGGCGTACGTGCCGGGGTAGTGGACGGAGTCGGCGGCGCACTCCGGGGCGGCGCCGCGTGTCGCGAAGTAGCCGTTGCCGAGAGTGCACAGCGACTCACGGAGCCGTTCCTGGGCAGGGTCGTAGCCCTCGTACTCCCAGGTCCAGTCGGTGAGGTCGGGCGAGTCGGTCCCGTCGGGCATGCTCAGTCCTCCGATGTGAGCAGATCGGCGAGGTCGTCGACCACGAGGTCCGCGCCGTGGTTCAGGAGCGCGGCACGGGTGGCCGGGGTGCGGGCCCGGTCCACGCCGACGACCAGGCCGAAGCCGCCGCGCCGCCCTGCCTCCACGCCCGCGAGAGCGTCCTCGACGACGGCGGTGCGGGCGGCGGGGAAGCCCAGGCGGCGGGCGGCCTCCAGGAACAGGGCGGGTTCGGGCTTGCCGGGCAGGTTCAGGCGGGCGGCCTCGGCGCCGTCGACCAAGGTGTCGAAGAGGTCTCGTACACCGGCGTGATCGAGGAGTTCCGGGGCGTGCCGGGACGCGGACGCGGCGGCCCGGGGAATCCCCGCGGACCGCAGGACGCGCAGCAGCCGGACGGTGCCGGGATAGGCGTCGATGCCGTGCTCCCGCAGTCGCTCGGTGAAGAGCCGCTCCTTGGCGGCGGCGACGGACCGCACCTCGTCCTCGGCGGGGGCGAGCCCGCGGGATTCGAGGAAGGACCGTGCCCCGTCCAGACGTGACTTGCCGTCGACGTACCGCAGATAGTCGTCGTGCTCGTCGAAGGGGCGCTGGTGGTCCTGACGGTCACGCAGATGGACGTCGAAGGCCGCCTTCCACGCGGCGGCGTGCACCCGCGCCGAGTCGGTGATGACGCCGTCGGTGTCGAACACCGCGGCCGCCGTGCCCCGCAGCGCACGGGGCACGGCGGCCTGGGCGGGACCGGCGCTCATCGGGAGCCGCCGGAGCCTCGGCTTGCGCTCGTGGTCATGGTGGTGCGCTCCTGTTCGGGCCGGGCCACGTCAGGCGGTCCAGGTCCAGTCTGCGACCTCCGGGAGATCGGTGCCGTGTTCCCGGATCCAGGCGTGGTGTCGCAGCCGGGTGTCCTCCATCTGCTGGCGTACGTCGGCGGCGCGGACGGCGAGGCCGGGGACACGGTCGATGACGTCCATGACCAGGCGGTAGCGGTCGAGGTCGTTGCGGACCACCATGTCGAAGGGCGTCGTGGTGGTGCCGATCTCCTTGTAGCCGCGCACGTGCAGATTGGGGTGGCCGGTACGGCGGTAGGCGAGGCGGTGGATCAGCCACGGGTAGCCGTGGTAGGCGAAGATGACCGGCTTGTCCTGGGTGAACAGGGCGTCGTACTGGGCGGCGGGCATGCCGTGCGGGTGCTCCTCGGCGGGCAGCAGGCGGGCCAGATCGACGACGTTGACGACCCGCACCGCCAGCTCCGGCAGATGGTGACGGAGCAACTGCGCCGCGGCCAGCACCTCCTGGGTGGGCACGTCACCCGCGCCGGCGAGCACCACGTCCGGCTCCCGCGAGCTGTCCTCGGTACCGGCCCAGGTCCAGATCCCCGCACCGCGGGCGCAGTGGGCGCGGGCCTGGTCGAGGGTCAGCCAGTCGAAGCAGGGCTGCTTGCCCGCGACGATCACGTTCACGTAGTCCCGGCTGCGCAGGGCGTGGTCGGCCACGGACAGCAGGGTGTTGGCGTCCGGGGGAAGGTAGACCCGTACGACCTCCGGAGACTTGTTGAGGACGTGGTCGATGAAGCCGGGGTCCTGATGGGAGAAGCCGTTGCTGTCCTGGCGCCACACATGCGAGGTGAGCAAGTAGTTCAGGGAGGCGATGGGCGCGCGCCAGGGCAGGCGACGGGAGGTGCGCAGCCACTTGATGTGCTGGTTGACCATCGAGTCGACGATGTGGACGAACGCCTCGTAGCAGGAGAACAGGCCGTGCCGGCCGGTGAGCAGATAGCCCTCCAGCCAGCCCTGGCAGGTGTGTTCGGAGAGGATCTCCATGACCCGGCCGTGCCGGTCCAGGTGCTCGTCCACGTGCACCATCTCGGCCTGCCATGCCTTGCCGCTGGCGACGTACACCGCCTGGAGGCGGTTGGAGGCGGTCTCGTCCGGGCCGACGATGCGGAAGTCGCGCCGCTCGCCCGTCGCCGCCATGACGGTTTCGAGCAGGTCGCCGAGGACGCGGGTGGGCTCGTGCAGGGTCGCGCCCGGCTTGTCGACGGCGACCGCGTACCGCTCCAGCGGCGGTATGGGCAACTCGCGCAGCAGCAAGCCTCCGTTGGCGTGCGGGGTCGCGCCGAGGCGCCGCGCGCCGTCGGGGACGCAGGCGAGAACCTGCCCCCGCGGTCGGCCCCGCTCGTCGAAGAGTTCCTCGGGCCGGTACGAGCGCAGCCACTCCTCCAGTTGCTGCAGATGTTCTGCGTTGTCGCGCACCCCGGCCAGTGGGACCTGGTGGGAGCGCCATGTGCCCTCCACCGGCAGCCCGTCGACCTCGGCCGGGCCGGTCCAGCCCTTGGGGGTGCGCAGCACGATGACGGGCCACAGAGGCCGGTCGGTCCCGCCCTCCTGGCGTGCCGCGCGTTGGATCTCGGTGATGCGGTCCAGGGCGGTGTCCATCGCCTGGGCCATGTCCTGGTGCACCTGCATCGGGTCGTGCCCCGTGACGTGGAGCGGGGCGTGACCGTATCCCCGCAGCAGTTCGTCGAGTTCGGCCTCGGGGAGCCGGGCGAGCACCGCGGGGTTGGCGATCTTGTAGCCGTTGAGGTGCAGGATCGGCAGCACCGCGCCGTCGTGTACGGGGTCGAGGAATTTGTTGGAGTGCCAGGAGGCGGCCAGCGGCCCCGTCTCCGCCTCACCGTCGCCGATCACGCAGGCGACCAGGAGCTGAGGGTTGTCCAGTGCGGCGCCATAGGCGTGGGACAGGGCGTAGCCGAGTTCGCCGCCTTCGTGGATGGAGCCCGGGGTCTCCGGGGCGACGTGGCTCGGCACCCCGCCTGGGAAGGAGAACTGACGGAACAGTCGCTCCATGCCTGCCGCGTCCCGGCTCACGTCGGGGTATGTGGTGCTGTAGCTGCCTTCGAGCCAGGAATTGGCGAGGACCGCAGGACCGCCGTGACCGGGTCCCCAGATACACAGGGCGTCTTGGCCACGCTCCTTGATCACACGGTTGAGGTGTGTGTGGACCAGATTGAGGCCGGGCGAGGTGCCCCAGTGCCCGAGCAGCCGCGGTTTGACGTGCTCGGGCCGGAGCGGCTCGGTGAGCAGGGGATTGGCCAACAGGTAGATCTGGCCGACCGCCAGGTAGTTGGCGGCCCGCCAGTGGGCGTCCAGCGTGCGCAGTTCCTCGTCGGTCAACGTCGTGCTGCTGTCCGGGTTCTCTTGCTTGGCGTTGGACATGAAGAACCTCGTGAACGTCGTTGGATGGGTCGAGTAGTGATCGAGGAGCAGTCGGGGGGCGGTCGATGAGCAAGGAGGCGGAATGGCCGGAAAGAAGAAGCGCCCCGCGTCGCTGCCGCGTGGCATGTACGAGCGGGAGCTGCTGCGACTGCAGACGGAGCTGGTGAAACTTCAGGAGTGGGTGCGCGCGGAGGGCGCCCGGCTCGTCGTGGTGTTCGAGGGACGGGACGCGGCGGGCAAGGGCGGCACCGTCAAGCGGGTCGCGGAGCATCTCAACCCCCGGGTGGCTCGGATCGTGGCCCTCCCCAAGCCCACTGAACGCGAACGCACCCAGTGGTACTTCCAGCGTTACATCGCGCACTTGCCGGCGGCAGGGGAAATCGCGCTGTTCGACCGGAGCTGGTACAACCGCGCCGGCGTCGAGCACGTGATGGGCTTCTGCTCTCCGGAGGAGTACCAGCTGTTCCTCCGCCAGTGCCCGGTCTTGGAGCGGATGCTGGTGGAGGAGGGGATCCTGCTGCGCAAGTACTGGTTCTCGGTGAGCGACGCGGTGCAGCAGGAGCGGTTCCGGCGGCGCCTGGAGGATCCCGTGCGGCGCTGGAAGCTCTCGCCGATGGACCTGGAGTCCATCACCCGGTGGGAGGCGTACTCGCGCGCGAAGGACGACATGCTGGTGCACACCGACACCGCGGAGGCTCCGTGGTACGTGGTGGAGAGCGACGACAAACGCCGGGCCCGGCTGAACATGATCGCCCACCTGCTGGGGTCGCTGCCCTACCGCGAAGTGCCGCCCCCCGTACTGGAGTTGCCGCAACGCCCGCCGTCGACCGGCTACGTACGCCCGCCCAGGGAGCTGCAGACGTACGTACCCGACCACGCGTCCCGACTCTGATCGGGGCAGCACCGTCACGCCCGCTGCGGGACGACGGCGACGGGGCAGGCGGAGTGGTGCAGTACCGCGTGCGTGACCCGGCCGAGCTGAAGCCCGAGGTGTCCGTGACGGCGGCGAGCGCCCACGACCAGGAGGTCGGCGGTGGCCGAGGCATCCACCAGCGCTGTGCGCGCCGCCCCCTCGACGATCCGCGGACGCACCCGCACGGACGGATGCTCCTCCGCGGCATCCCGCAGGGCCTCCGCCACGAGCTCCGTGGCGCGTCGCTCGTGGTCGTGGGCGGGATCACCGGCCGTGAGAGGAGGGTCGAAGGTCTCGTGCGCGGGGCATCGCCACGCCCGCACGGCGTGCACAGCGGCGTGACGGTCGGCCGCCTCCTGGAACGCGAAGCGCACCGCCGCCGAGCCCGCCTCGTCGCCGACCCCGAGCACGATCCGCTGCGCTGCGCGGGTCCAGGGTCCCTGTCCGCGGCCGTCGCGCAGCACGACCACGGGGCAGGCGGCCCGGGCGGCGACCGCCAGGCTGACGGAGCCGAGCAGCAACTCGGCGACCCCGCTGCGGCCGCGGGACGCCACGACCACCATGGAGGCGTTACGCGCCTCCCGGAGCAGGGCGCTCACCGCGTCGGCGCGCAGCACCTCGGCCGAGATCTTCAGATCCGGTGCGCGACGCTCAGCCCGTTCGGCGGCACTGCCGACGATGAGGTCGGCGCGTACCCGCTCCGAAGGCTTGCCCAGAGCCTGGGCCAGCGCGGGCCCTTCGTAGCGCTCCCACAACGAGGCGTACACCAGCCGCAACGGCACGCCGTGCAGGGCAGCCTCGTCCGCCGCCCAGTCCACGGCGCGCAGGCTCGGATCGGAGCCGTCGATTCCGGCCACCACGGGCAGTTCCATGCTCGGCATCTCGCTCACCCGTTCTCTCCGGGGTCAGTGGTGCGGGACGACGGCGACCGGCGCGGCCGCGTGATGCAGCACCGCGTGCGTGACCGGCCCGACGCGGGCGCCGACCGGCGAGGTGCGGATCCGGCGTCCGACAATCACGAGCGAGGCGTCGCGGGAGGCATCGACCACGTGGTCAGCGGGTTTGCCGGGACGGGATTCCTCGCGGACCTCGACGGACGGGAACTTCTGCCGCCAGGAGCGGAGGGCCTCGGCCAGAATCTCCGCGTCGTCTTCGGCCAGCTGGGCGTTCAACTCGGGATCCTCGGGAAGGCCGTAGGCGAAGTAGGGAGGCAGCGGCCAGGAATGGAGCACGCGCAGGGCGGTGTCACGGCGCGCCGCGGCCTCGAAGGCGAATTCGATCACTGACGCATCGGGCGATACGGCGTCGAGCCCCAGGATGACCGGTCGATACGGCGTCGCGGCGGACGGGACACCGGACGGATCCTTGGCGTGCTCGTCCGCGGCCTGCTCCCCGGCCCGGACGAGGACGACCGGGTGCCGGGCGTGGGCCACCACGGCTTGCCCGACGGATCCGACCAGGAAGCCGCTCAAGCCGCTCAGCCCGCGCGACCCGAGAACCAAGAGGTCGGCGTCGTCCGCCGCGGCGGCCAGCACCTCACTGGGACGGCCACTGAGCTGCTCCACGCTCACGGACACACCGGGGTGACGCAGCCGAAGGCCCTCTGCCGCCTCACGGGGCACCCGGACCATCTCGTGCTGCTGGGCCTCGCCACCGAGGAACGGGGCGTACGCCAGGGGAACGGGCTGCCAGACGCTGACCAGCTTCAGCTCCGCGCCGAGCAGCCCCGCCTCGCGGGCGGCCCACTCGGCGGCCGCCTGGCTCTCGGGCGAGCCGTCGAAACCGGCTACGACAGTGTGGGACATGACGCGTACCTCCTGGTCAGAGCCGGACCCACGTCGAGGGTGGAGGGTCGTACCGCCCCTCGACGCCTCACGGCCTCGATTCGCACCTGGCTTCGATTCCAGCGTCGGGGGCCGGGCCACTGGAGTGGAAGGGCCGACGGGGCCCGGGCCTGGGCCGACCGGCCCTCATTTGAACTCCAGGAACTCACGGCCCCTGCGGCACGGCCACACCGGCCCCAGGGAGCGGCGGAACAGGGGCCGGACGGCACCACGCCTGCCACCGCACGGCCCCTGCCCCGGGCCCTCGGCGCACACGAGCATGAAATGCGCAGGGGCCACGGCACTTCGAGAGGGGCCGGTGAGCCCCGCGGACAGCAACGCGATCCGATGCGGAGGCAAGTGATGACGACGGTGGCTCCGACAGATGTGGCGACTCCGAGGACCGAGTGGCGCGGCCTCGCGGGCGAACGGTGGCGCGAGCACGTGGACGTGCGCGACTTCATCCAGGCCAACTGCACGCCGTACGAAGGCGACGCGGTCTTCCTCACCGGCCCCACTCACCGTACGCGCGCCGTCTGGGAGAAGGTCAGCGCGCTGTTCCCCGAGGAACGGCGCAAAGGGATCCTGGACGTCGACGCCGCCACACCTTCGACGATCACCGCGCACGCTCCCGGGTACATCGACCAGGACCTGGAACTCATCGTCGGTCTGCAGACCGACGCCCCGCTGAAGCGCGCGATCATGCCGAACGGCGGCCTCCGCATGGTCGAAACCAGCCTGCAGGCATATGGATACCGGCCCGGCCCGTTCGTGACCAAGGTCTTCGGTACCTACCGCAAGACCCACAACGATGGCGTCTTCGACGGCTACACGCAGGTCATGCGGGCCGCCCGCAGGGCGGGGATCATTACGGGCCTCCCGGACGCGTACGGCCGCGGACGGATCATCGGCGACTACCGACGCCTGGCGCTGTACGGTACGAATCGCCTGATCGCCGCCAAACGCGCCGAGCGCGCCCTGCTGGACGCCCGCCCGTCCACCGAGGAAGTGATCCGTGATCGGGAGGAACTCGCGGAACAGATAAGGGCGTTGGCCGATCTGGCGCGCATGGCAGCCGGTTACGGCTGCGACGTCACCCGGCCGGCTGCGTCGGCGCACGAGGCCGTGCAATGGCTCTATCTCGGCTACCTCGCCGCGGTGAAGGAGCAGAACGGCGCCGCGATGTCCCTGGGCCGCACGTCCACCTTCCTGGACGTGTACCTCCAGCGGGACCTGGACGCGGGCGCCATCGACGAGAGCCGCGCCCAGGAGCTCATCGACGACTTCGTGATCAAACTGCGGCTCGTACGGTTCCTGCGCACGCCCGAGTACGACGCCCTGTTCTCCGGTGACCCCACCTGGGTGACCGAGTCGATCGGCGGCATCGGCGCGGACGGCCGCACCCTCGTCACCCGCACCTCCTTCCGCTTCCTGCAGACCCTCTACAACCTCGGGCCCGCGCCCGAGCCGAACCTGACCGTGCTCTGGTCGCCCCGGCTGCCCTCCGGCTTCAAGGAGTTCTGCGCCCGCGTCTCCATCGACACCAGCGCGGTCCAGTACGAATCCGACGAGCTGGTGAGGCCGCTCACCGGCGACGACACCGCGATCGCCTGCTGCGTGTCCGCGATGGCGGTCGGCAAGCAGATGCAGTTCTTCGGAGCCCGCGTCAACCTCGCCAAGGCGCTGCTGTACGCGATCAACGGCGGTCGGGACGAGATGACGGGCGAACAGGTGGGGCCCGAGACACCCGCGCTGAGCGGCGAGCACCTGGAGTACGAGGAGCTGAGCGCGGCGTACGACCGGATGCTCGACTGGCTGGCGGAGACCTATGTCGGCGCCCTCAACGTCATCCACTTCATGCACGACAAGTACGCCTACGAGCGGATCGAGATGGCGCTGCACGACTACCCTGTGCACCGCTTCATGGCCTGCGGGATCGCCGGCCTCTCCGTCGCGGCCGACAGCCTGTCCGCGGTCAAGTACGCCCGGGTGAAGGTGATCCGCGACGACTCCGGTCTGGCCGTCGACTACGAGACCGAGGGCGAGTTCCCCGCCTACGGCAACAACAACGACCGCGTCGACGCGCTCGCCGTCGGCCTGGTGGAGACGTTCATGGCGAAGGTGCGCAAGCACTCCACTTACCGCGACGCCGAGCACACCCAGTCCGTGCTGACCATCACCTCCAACGTCGTCTACGGCAAGCACACCGGCAACACCCCCGACGGGCGCCGCGCCGGACAGCCCTTCGCGCCCGGCGCCAACCCGATGAACGGACGGGACCGGCACGGGGCCGCGGCTTCAGCCCTGTCCGTGGCGAAGATCCCGTACGAGCTGGCGCGCGACGGTATCTCGCTGACCACCTCGATCACCCCCGAGGGCCTGGGCCACGACCCCGCCGAGCGGGCCGGGAACCTCGTCGGCGTACTGGACGCCTACATGGCATGCGGCGGCTTCCACATGAACGTCAACGTCCTGGACCGGGCCACGTTGGAGGACGCCATGAACCACCCGGAGAAGTACCCGGAGCTGACCGTCAGGGTCTCCGGATACGCCGTCAACTTCGTCCGCCTGACGCGCGAGCAACAGCTCGACGTGCTCAGCCGCACCTTCCACGGCGCACTGTGAACACCACGAACGGGCTGGTGACAGGGCGCGTCCACTCCTGGGATCTGTCCACCGGAGTGGACGGCCCCGGCACCCGTTTCGTGCTGTTCGTCAGCGGATGCCCACTGCGCTGTCTCTACTGTGCGAACCCGGACACCTGGCGCATGCGCGACGGGCGGCCGTTCACCGCCGACGAGGTCATGGCCGAGATCGACCAGTATCGTCCGTTCATCACCACCGCCGGCGGAGGGGTGACCCTCACGGGCGGCGAGCCCCTGCTCCAACCCGCCTTCACCGGCACCGTCCTGCGTCGCTGCAGGGAGGCGGGATTGCACACCGCCCTGGACACCTCCGGGTTCCTCGGCGCCCGCGCCGACGACGCCCTGCTCGCCGACACCGATCTCGTGCTCCTGGACATCAAGTCCTTCGACGTCGCGACCTACCGCAAGCTGACCGGGGGTGAACTCGCCCCCACCCTCGGCTTCGCCACCCGCCTGGACCATCTCGGCATCCCGGTGTGGATCCGCTACGTCCTGGTCCCGGGCCGGACCGACGACGCGGCCGCCATCGACGGCCTCGGCGCCTTCCTGGCCGGTCTGGGCAACGTCGACCGAGTGGACGTCCTGCCGTTCCACAAGCTGGGTGCCCACAAGTACGAAGCCCTGGGCCTTCCCTTTCCGCTGCGGGACACCCCCGGCCCGGGGCCCGACCTCGTCGAGCGGGTGCGCCGGCAGTTTCACGCCCACGGTTTGCGGGCGCACTGAGCCGGCGCGCGGCGCGGCTCTCGGCCGTGTGCCTATGGGCGCGGCCCGCCGTCCGTTCCGTAGAACGCCGCCCGCATCATCTCCTGCATGTCGTCGAGCATCGGCATGCGCGGGTTGGCGGGCGCGCACTGGTCCTCGTAAGCGTTCAGGGCCTGCTGGGGGAGAGCGTCGAGGAAGGCGTGCTCCTCGACGCCGACCGACTTGAACGACGGCTCGATGCCCACGGCGTCGCGCAGGTGCTCCACGGCGCACGCCAGCGATTCCACACCCTCCCGCGGGGTGGCCGCGGACAGACCGAGCGTGCGGGCCACGTCCTGGAAGCGTTCGGGAGCGCGGTAGTTCTCGTACTTCGGCCAGCCCGTGAGCTTGGAGGGGACAGTGCCGTTGTAGCGGATGACGTGGGGCAGCAGGATCGCGTTGGTGCGGCCGTGCGCGACGTGGAAAGTGGCGCCCAGGGTGTGGGACATGGCGTGGACGATGCCGAGGAAGGCATTGCCGAAGGCCATGCCCGCGATGGTGCCGGCGTTGTGCATCTTCTCCCGGGCCTGCGGCCGGTCCGCCCGCTCGTTCACCGCTGCTTCGATGTTCTCGAAGACCATCCGGATCGCGTGCAGGGCCAGGCCGTCGGTGAAGTCGTTGGCGTACACCGACACGTACGCCTCGATGGCGTGGGTGAGGGCGTCGAAGCCGCTGTCCGCCGCCAGCGCCGGGGGCAGTTGGGTGGTGAGCAGGGGGTCGACGATGGCCACGCTGGGTGTGAGGGCGTAGTCGGCCAAGGGGTACTTCTTGCCGGTGGCCGGATCGGATATCACCGCGAAGGGCGTGACTTCGGCGCCGGTGCCCGAGGTGGTGGGCACGCACACCAGACGGGCCAGCGAGCCGAGAACGGGAAAGCGGAAGGCGCGTTTGCGGATGTCGGAGAACTTGTGCCGCATGTCGGCGAAGTCGACGTCCGGCTGCTCGTACAGCAGCCACATCACCTTGGCGGCGTCCATGGGCGAGCCGCCGCCGAGCGCGATGATGGTGTCCGGGCGGAAGTCCCGCATGAGGTCGGCCCCGTGCCGGACGGAGTCGATGCTCGGCTCCGGCTGGACGGTGTCGATGACCTGTATGGTGACCGGCTCGCGGCGACGCTGCAGGACACGTGTGACGCGGTCGACGAAGCCGAGGCGGGTCATGGTCGCGTCGGTGACGATGGTGACGCGGTGGACGTCCGGCATGTCGGCGAGGTAGCGGATGGCCTGCGGCTCGAAGTAGATCTTCGGCGGGACCTTGAACCACTGCAGATTGTTGCGGCGCGTGGTGAGGCGCTTGATGTTCAGCAGTTGGACGGCGGAGACGTTGTTGGACACCGAGGTGCTGCCCCACGAGCCGCAGCCGAGCGTCAGCGACGGCAGAAGGTTGTTGTAGATGCCGCCGATGGCGCCCTGCGACGAGGGGGAGTTGACGATGATCCGGACGGTCTTCAGGTGCCTGCCGTATGCCTCAGCCAGTGCGGAGTCGTCGGTGTGGATGACGGCGCTGTGGCCCTGGCCGTGGAAGGCGACCATGTCCGCGGCCAGGGCGAAGCCCTGCTGCTCGGAGTCGGCGCGTAGCAGGGCGAGTACGGGGCAGAGCTTCTCGCGGGTCAGTGGCTCGTCCCGGCCGACTCGCGTGGCCTCGACCAGGATGAGCGAGGTGTCGTCGGGCACGGAGAAGCCGGCCTGCTCCGCGATCCACGCCGGGCTCTGGCCTACGGCTGCGGAGTTGACCTTGGGCTCGCAGCCGGAGCCCGCCGCGCCGACGGGAAAGAGGAACGCCTCCAGCTTCGCCTTCTCATCGGCGGTGGCCAGATGGGCGTGCAGGGTGCGGAACTCGGCCAGGGCCGCGCCGTAGATCTCGTCGTCCAGGATGACGGCCTGTTCGGAGGCGCAGATCATGCCGTTGTCGAACGCCTTGGACAGCACGAGGTCGTTGACGGCCCGGGGCAGCCGCGCGCTCTTGTGGACGTACGCGGGTACGTTGCCCGCACCCACGCCCAGAGCGGGCTTGCCGGCCGAATAGGCGGCCCGGACCATGGAGTTGCCGCCGGTCGCGAGGATCAACGCGACGCCCGGGTGGTGCATCAGGGCGCCGGTGGCCTCGAGGGACGGTGACTCGATCCACTGCACGCAGTGCTCCGGGGCGCCCGCGGCGACGGCCGCGTCGCGCACGACCCGGGCCGCCTCGGCGCTGCACTGCTGGGCGGCGGGGTGGAAGGCGAAGACGACCGGGTTGCGGGTCTTCAGAGCCAGGAGCGCCTTGAAGATGGTGGTGGAGGTGGGGTTGGTGACGGGAGTGATGGCGCACACCACGCCCACCGGCTCCGCGATCTCGACGATGTCCTCAAGGTCGTCGCGGGCGATCACGCCGACGGTCTTCATCGGACCCATGCTGTGCGTGACGTGCTCGCAGGCGAACATGTTCTTGACGGCCTTGTCCTCGAACACGCCGCGCCCGGTCTCCGTCACCGCGAGCCGAGCCAGCGCGGTGTGCTGGTCCAGGGCGGCGACCGATGCCTTGCTCACGATGTGGTCGACCTGTTCCTGGGTGAGCGACTCGTAGTCGGCGAGTGCCTTGAGTCCGGCCGTCACCAGCCGGTCCACGGCGACAGCTGTGTCCGTTGGCGTCCTGATGGCCGGGGCGGCACTGAGGCGCTCGTCGCGTGCGGTCATCGGGGGCCTCCGTCGTCGAGAGCTGAATCCGTAGAGCAGGCGGCGTGAGGATCTGTCCCTGGGCCCACGCCCCTACCACCACGAGCGTCGCGCGGAACCGGTGGTGAACCCAGGTGCCGTTGCGCACCGGGGGAGCGGCCGACGGGTACCGGTGTCCAGGGCCGGACGGCCCTGCTGTCTTCACCTGCTGTCGGACGCCTCCGTGTCGGTGAGCGCGGCCCGTCCGGCCTCGAGGCGGGCCACGGGTACGCGGAACGGCGAACAGGAGACGTAGTCGAGGTCCGCGGCGTGGAAGAAGTGGACGGACGCGGGGTCACCGCCGTGTTCACCACAGACCCCGACCTTCAGATCGGGCCGCGCCGCACGGCCTTCGGCGACGGCGATGCGGACGAGTCGGCCCACGCCTTCGGGGTCGATGGTCTCGAACGGGGAGACTTTGAAGATGCCCTTGTCCAGGTAGGCGGAGAAGAACGCCGCTTCGACGTCGTCGCGGGAGTAGCCCCAGGTGGTCTGGGTGAGGTCGTTGGTGCCGAAGGAGAAGAACGCCGCCTCCTGCGCGATCTGACCTGCCGTCAGGGCAGCCCTGGGTAGCTCGATCATCGTGCCGACCGGGCAGCGGACTGCCATCCCCGAAGCCTCGGAGACAGCGGCGAGTGTCTCATCCACTTCCTCACGCACCAGGCGCAGTTCTTCGACCGCATCGATCAGCGGCACCATGATCTCCGCCCGGGGATCGCCGCCCGCCCGCTTGCGTTCCACGATCGCTTCCGCGAGGGCTCGGACCTGCATCGCGGTCAGGCCCGGTGCCACCAGTCCGAGGCGCACGCCGCGCAGACCGAGCATCGGGTTCTCCTCATGCATCCGGTTCACGGCTGCCAGCAGTTCGGCGTCGTGCGCGCTGGGCGGGTTGCCCTGGGCCTCGGCGGTGGCGATACGGACGGACAGCTCGGTGCGGTCGGGCAGGAACTCGTGCAGGGGCGGATCGAGGAGGCGGATGGTCACCGGCAGCCCGTCCATCGCCTCCAGAATGCCGATGAAGTCCTGCCGCTGCAGCGGCAGGAGAGCGTCCAGCGCCCGTACGCGGTCGGCGTCGGTGTGGGCGAGAATCATCGCCTCGACGAGCTTCCTCCGGTCGCCGAGGAACATGTGCTCGGTGCGGCAGAGCCCGATCCCCTCGGCGCCGAACCGGCGGGCGCGCGCGGCGTCTTCGGGAGTGTCGGCGTTGGCCCGGACCCCCAGGCGCCGTACAGCGTCGGCCCGGTCCAGGGCACGGGCAACGGCGTCGACCAGCTCGCCGGAGCGCTCACCCGTCTCGAAGTACCGCATGACCTCGGAATCGACCAGCGGTGCCACCCCGGCGTACAGGGTTCCCGTGGAGCCGTCGACGGAGATGACCATGCCCTCTTCGATGGTGACGCCGCCCGCAGTGGTGCAACGGCGTCCCGGCGGGTCGATGACGAGGTCTTCGGCGCCGCACACACAGACCTTGCCCATGCCGCGGGCGACCACGGCCGCGTGGCTCGTCTTGCCGCCCCGGCTGGTGAGCACCGCCTGAGCGGCCACCATTCCGGGCAGATCGTCCGGTGTGGTCTCCTGCCGTACGAGGACGACCTTCTCCCCGGCGGCGGCGCGCCGGACGGCCTCGGCGCAGTCGAACACCGCGGCGCCGACGGCAGCGCCCGGCGAGGCCGGGATGCCGTGCGCCAGCGCCTCCCCGACGGCAGCCGTGTCGAACCGCGGGAACATCAGCCGGGCGGCTTCGTCGCCGCTGACGCGGGCCAGCGCCTCGTCGTGGGTGATCAGACCTTCCTCGGCGAGCCCGGCGGCGATGGCGAACGCGGCCTCGGCCGTGCGCTTGCCCACGCGGGTCTGAAGCATCCACAAGGTGCCACGCTCGATGGTGAACTCGACGTCGCACAGATCCCGGTAATGGCCCTCCAACGCCTCTAGATGGTCCCGTAGTTGGGCGTACGACGTGGGGTCGAGGCGTTCGAGGTCGGTCAGCGGGACGGTGTTGCGGATGCCCGCGACGACGTCCTCGCCCTGCGCATTGGGCAGGTAGTCGCCGTAGGGGCGGCGGCGACCCGTGGCCGGATCACGGGTGAAGGCGACACCGCTGCCGGAGTCGGGACCGAGGTTGCCGAAGACCATGCGCTGTACGTTGACTGCGGTGCCCAGAGTGTCGGAGATGTGCTCGCGCCGGCGGTACAGGCGCGCGCGTTGGCCGTTCCAGGACTCGAAGACGGCTCGGATCGACCGGCGCAGCTGCTCAGTGGGATCCTGCGGGAAGTCTTTGCCGGTTTCCCCGCTGATCAGGTTCTTGTAGGTCTCGACGAGCCGGGCGAGGTCCGGCGCGTCCAGGTGCAGATCGTCCCGGTAGTTCAGGGAGTCCTTGAGACGGGTGAGGGCTGCCTCGAACAGCGCGGGGTCGACGCCCATCACGGTGCTGCCGAACATCTGCAGGAGGCGGCGGTAGGAGTCCCAGGCGAAGCGCTCGCTCCCGGACACCTTGGCCAGCCCTCGTACGGAGTCGTCGGTGAGGCCGATGTCGAGGATCGTCTCCATCATCCCCGGCATGGAGAATCGAGCTCCGGACCGGACCGAGAGCAGCAGCGGGTCATCCGGCTGCCCGAGCCGACGCCCTGCCGACCGCTCCAAAACGCCGAGGCAGTCGGCGATCTCGTCAGCCAGGCCGTCCGGCTCGGTCCCCGTGGCGAGGAAGGCCCGGCAGGCATCGGTGGTGACCGTGAACCCGGGTGGCACAGGAAGGCCCAGTCGGGTCATCTCTGCCAAGTTGGCACCCTTGCCGCCGAGCAGGTCGGCCATGTCGCGGTTGCCCTCGGCGAACTCGTACACGTACTGGACCATGGCGGTGCACTTCCTTCCGGTGTCTGAGGGAGGACCGGGCTGAGGTCGCGCGCCGTTCGGCGGGGTCGGGTCAGCGGTCAGGGGTACGGAACCGGCTCCTCCCGGGCGCCCCGGGCCTTCAGTGTCGGACGCGTCGTCTCGATGCAGCAGGTGCTGGACGGTCGCTGCCCCAGGGCCGTCCGGCCCTGGGGCACGGATTCCGGTCCCCTGGCGTTGCGCGCCGTGGGGCGTCAGTCGTGCGGGACGACCGCGACGGGGGCGGTGGCGTGGTGCAGTACGGCGTGTGCGACCGGTCCGATACGCATGCCGAGGGCGCGACGGTGCATCTTGCGGCCGACCACCACCAGACCGGCCTGCGGGGCGGCCGAGAGGACGACGCTGGAGGCATGCGCCAGTTCGACGGCGTGGGTCACCGGCACCTTCGGGTACCTCTCACGCCACGGCCTCAAAGCGTCCGTCAGTGCCCTCTCCGCCTGCCTCGTGATCCCGCCCTCCTGCCCGGCCAGCCGCCCTACGGCAGGGCCGTACCCGTACAGCGGCGGCAGGTCGGGCGCGTGGACCGCGTGCAGGGCGGAACCGCGGACGGCGGCCGCGTTGAAGGCGAATTCGAGGAGCGGCGCGGGAATCTCAGCGGGTTCCTGCAGACCGACGACCACGTTCCCGCTGTCGTGCTCCGCTGCACCGCCGCCCTCGTTGGCCGGGCGATGGCCGGCCCGCACCAAGATCACTGGGCGCTGCGCCCGGGCCAGGACTTGCTGTCCGACGGAGCCCAGCAGGAATCCGGCGACGGCCCCGTGGCCACTGGAACCCAGCACGAGCATCTCGGCCGCCTCCGCCTCGGCCAACAGCACGGCAGGTGCCGTGTCGCAGATGAGCTCCGTGCTGACGGCCAGGCCCGGATGCCGATCGCACACCAGGTCCTTGGCCTCTTCCAGGACGCTCAGGGCCCATCGCTTCTGGGTGTCCAGGTCCTCCGCGACGGGCACGTCCTGCTGCCGCCAGATCCATGCCTGTACGAGACGCAAGGGGAGGCCGCGGTCCTCGGCCTCGCGAGCGGCCCACTCTGCGGCCGCCAGGCTTTCGGGGGAGCCGTCCAGGCCGGCGGTGACGGGGCGAATCATGGAGACCTCCATGGTTGAGGTGTGCGGGTCGTGGACCGGCGTGGCGGCCATGCTCCGAGCCTCATCATGTCGGGCCTGCGGTTGAAGGGGCCGATGGTCCCGTCCGGGGCTGTTCGGCGCTTGGGGGAGGCGCCCCAGATCTCGCCGGCGGTCAGCGGCGCCGACGGTGTGTCGAACGGGAATGCCAGGTGAGCACGCCATGTGGGGCCTTACTTTCGAAGGCCATGCGAGTGGGTGGCCGCGTGGCTCATCGTTCTCGCACACGGCCACGTCTGTCCAGCCAGGGCGGGAGACGCGGGAGGAAATCAGTCGCCGAACGACCTCACGGTGAGGTTGACGGAGGCAGCGTCTTGGGCCGCAGTGCCGGGCTCCGAGCTACGACTCGGTAACTCCGCGGATCAGTTGATCAATGTAATGACGGATATGAGGAGGCATCTTCTGCGGCAGCTGGCTCATCGGGAACAGCCGCAGCGCCTGCCCTTCCCCAAGGACTAGGTCTTGTTCCGCACCGTCCCATGAGCCGAGGAACACGTGCGGCGGGTTCTTGGCGGGCTCGTACGGCGTGACCGGGACCTCAGCGATCTCGTCCGGAACGACCCCGGTCTCTTCCTTGATCTCCCTGAGGACGGTGTCCATCGGTGTCTCACCCGGCTCGGCTCCGCCTCCGGGAAGCGACCAGTACCCCGGCCAACAGATCTCGGGCTTGTCGTCACGGTGCTGGAGGATGATCTCCTGGCGGCTCGTGAGGATGACTGCGACGCATCCGGGGTTCGTCTGCAAGGCGTCTGCCACGGCGTTCCTTTGGGCCTGTACGACAACGGCGGCTCCCCCAACGTAGCGTCAGGGGCCGACGTGTCTCAGGATTGTGCCGCGTTCTCCCTCTTCGCACGGGCGTACCCGAACGCCAGGTAGCGGTCCCACACTTCTCGTGCGGTGCTGTTCGGCGAGATGTGGCTGAGGGCGACCGAGATGGCCGTGGCAGCCGCGCACACCCCGCCCTGGACCTCGGGCAGGGTGGCGGTGACGGCACCGTCGGTCCCCACCCGTGCAGGCGCCGGTACAGCTCCACGGCCTCGTTGGCTTCCCCCGACACCTACGTCATGAGCAGGATCTCGCTCGCAGCCACCGGTGCTCCGCTTCAGGCTTGTCCCGTAATGCTGTTCGTGGGACGCCATCACCGAGCGTTGGTCGCAATCATGGCGGCCAAGCCGTACTGGCCGACGATCTGTGCCAGCCTCAACCTGGGGCACAGTCAGCCGCTACTGCCCGAGCGGGTGCTTCGACCGGAGGGTCGGATGCGAGTAGGCACAGAAACCGTCGTGGCCATATGTGCGGTCGTGATCGCGGTTGCCTCGCTCGTCGTCTCTGTCTACGAGGCGCGTGTCGCGCGGCAGCACAACCGTCAGTCGGTGCGCCCGCTCCTGCAGTTACAGCGGGGCTGGCAGCAAGGACGCAGGGCAGGTGACGATGTGCAGGTACCGCTTCCCGTCCGCACTCTTGTAGCGGCAGATCAGGCCAGCGGTGTGGAGCTGGTTGAGGTCGTCCTCGACGCCCATGGGCCCGTGCTCGGGGCGCAGGGACCACAGCCGGCCGGTGATGACGGCTGCCTGGTCGCGGTACCGGCAGTGGTCGTCGGCCTGGGTGAGCAGTCCGAAGAAGGTCCGCTCGGCGGAGAGGGGACTGCTGCCAGGGACTCGGATGCGAACGCCTCGGGCTTGGTGGTGCGGATACGGGCGATGTAGATCGACCACCTTTCGTGAATCGGGGGCGGGGGGATTCGGGCAGGGGATGGTGCGCTGATGCGTGGGCGACACAGCCACACCTACAGCCCAAAACTTCAGAGTTAACTCATGAACTCAGTACAACTTCCTGATGGGCCGCGAATGCAGTAGGCCCAGATCCCCGGTTGCCGAAATCGCCGTCGTACAGCGCATCGCTCACAGCAGACGAATAGCGCTTCCCTGAGGCGGCGTGCGGAAGCTGCAACACGACCATGCCTCCACGTCCTCTCCGAATCGGGCCCGCAGGACAGGCCGTTGCCCGCGCCATCGAGTCCACTCGCACCGCACTCGGCTATTCCCAGCGCCAGCTCGCCAGTCGCGTCACCGCGCTTGGGCGCCCCATGACCTTCACTGCTGTCTCCCGCATCGAACGCAGGGTCCGGCGCTGCGACATCGACGATCTCGTAGCCATCGCCATGGCCCTTGATGTCGCCCCGCACGCGTTGCTCGGCTGTCGCGCTCAGCCGCTGGCCCCGCTCAGCGAGGGCGCAACATAGCCGACGATCCCCGGTTAGCAAAACCGGGGATCCTCCGGACTATTGAGTCTCCCGAGGCGGTCCCGTCTCCATCCGTCGCGCAGAGCCTTGCGCAGCAGGTCCTGCGGCCAGTGGAAAAGGGTCCTGCCGAGGAATTGCCGCCACGGCATGGAGCCAATCGTCGTGACGGGGCGCTCGTGAATCCAAATTCCTAGCCGAAGGACCCCTTCTTGTCTGAAGTCGCCCCGCTTTCCCAGCGTCGTTACTCCGCGCTTCCGAATGCCTCCGCCATAGGACGGGCATTTCTTGGCGTGCAGGAAGCGGCGGCTTATCTCGGTATCTCGCCGCGCACGCTCTACGTCTGGCGGCACCGGCGGCAGGGGCCACCGAGCTTCCGGATGGGGGCCCGTGGGCGGGTGACGTACCGGCTCGACGCGCTCGACGCCTGGATACGGGAGCAGGAGCTGGCCGACTCGCGCTCCAACCCGGCCCTCGACCCCGTGAGCGCGGCCCCGCAGCGTCGGGTCGACCACTCGGCTACGGCCTGACGCACCAGCGGTAGCGGCACCCCCACCCCCAACCCCGAGGAAGTACTTGGCCGGCTATATAGAAGACCGCTGGATCAACAAGAAGAAGGACCCCACCAGCGGCAAGCGGGAGCGCACCGCCCGCTACGGGAAGGGCACCCGGTACCGCGTCGCCGGGATCCCCGGCGTACGGAACATGTCGTTCGACACGTTGGAGGACGCCAAGGCGTGGCTGCGCAGAGCCGGAACCGACAGCGAGCGTGGAGAGTTCGTCGACCCGCGCGATGGCTCCATCACGCTGGCCGACTACGTCACCCGCTTCTGGAAGGAGGGCGTGCGGGGCGCCCCTGGCACGATCAAGCGCGTCGACGCCCGCTTCCGCCTCCACATCCTTCCGCACCTCGGCACGGTGGGCCTGAGGGACATCTCGGCGACCGTCCTGCGTGGCTACATCGCCACGCTCGAAGGCGAATGCGCGCCGCGCTACACCCGCCAGATCCTGACGACCCTCTCGAACATCTTCGAGACGGCCATCGACGACAAGCGCCTCGTACGCAATCCGATGCGCGCCAAGTCGGTGCACTGGCCGAAGGTGCCGGAGGACCAGCGGGAGGCGTGGCCGCTGGAGACCGCGCAGCGTATGCGGGACGCGATCAAGGCGCGCTACCGCATCGCGGTCGTGGTCGCCCTTGGTTGCGGGCTGCGGCAGGGAGAGGTCTTCGGCTTCTCACCGGAGGACGTCGACTTCCAGCGCGGGATCATCCGCGTGCGCAGACAGGTCCAACTGCTCAACGGACGCTTGTACTTCGCGCTGCCCAAGGGCGGGAAGACGCGCATCGTCGACATGCCGGGGTCGGTCGCGGCCGAGCTGGCAGCGCACTTCTTGCAGTACCCGGCCGTCGAGGTCGAACTGCCATGGGGCGGGCCCGAGCCGGAGCGGGAGAAGCGGATGTTCCCGCTCGCCCTGACGACGACGTACGGCAACGCACTGCGGGCCACGACGAGGTCTGGAAGCCCGCCCTCGCTGCGGCCGGGGTCATCCCGATGCGGGAGAAGGGGCAGCGCTGGAAGGCATCCCGCAAGGATGGCTTTCACGTCCTCCGACACACCTTCGCCTCGGTCATCCTCGAAGCGGGTGAGTCCGTCGTCACGTTGGCCCGATGGCTCGGCCACTCCAGCCCGACGATCACGCTCGACCACTACGCGCACTTCACGCCGGAGGCCGGTGGGAAGGGGCGTGCTGCGGTCCACGCGCTGCTTGGTTCGATCCCCGCGTACGTCCCTGAGAGCCGGGTCGTGGCCTGAAGAACGGGTGGCACAGCACGCGCTGTGCCACCCGTTTGTGTTGTGCCGGGCCGCGGCCGCATGCGTCGACCCGTGAAACTCCGTAGTGAGTACGTCGTTTCTTGAGGGCCCACTGCTGCTGCCCCAGCCACCGCTCGCGGCTACGGCCTGCCCCGCTGTTGTCCGGCACAACGACTGCTACTGGACATAAGCGTGGTTCGAGTGTCCTGCTGAGGTCGTATGCCGCGTTGCATGGTCTATGCAGGCCATTTTGGCTGGCAACACCCTCTTTACCTGGAGTATTTGGGCCGCTCACCCTGGCAACTAGGGAAGAGGAGTGAACGGCGCAGAGGGGGAAGCCGTCATGCCCGGACCGCTGTACGTACCCATGCTTCCAGCCCGGCCTCATGCAGCGGGTGCATATCGCCGCCTGAGTCCGGACATCCAGCGGGACGTGGTGCCTTTGTGGAACCTTCCGCTACGCACTGGCCTTGGGCCTTCCGAACTCGGCGCCGCGTTCCGGGGCGACCTGCGTGTGGTGACCAAGGTCCAGCGCTACCACCCCGCCTGGCTGGACGCCCCGTTCGCGGAGGATTCCCAACGTTCCGTGCTCGCACTGCTCTTGCAGCGAGTAGTCGCTGAGGCCCCGCTGCGGCCGGTGACCGGGCCGGAGCGCGCCCGGCAGCAGCAGGTGTGGGCCTGGGAGACGGCCCGACGCTCCGGTGATGGGCTCGGCGTCCGGGTGCGGATGGAAGAGCAGTGGGACGCCGATGTCACAGGGGACGTACGCGACCTGCTGGCACAGGCGGATCTCGCAGTGGAAGTGGACCTGCTCCTTGATCTCGCCCGAGTTCTCTCTGACCGGCCTGAGGCGGGCAAGGAAGCGTTGAAGGCCCTGGACGCCCTGGTACCACTAGCGCCCTGGCGGACCGTCGCGGTGATCGGTGGGGGGATGCCATCGGTAACCGCCGACATGCTGACCCAGGGCTTGCACGACGCACCGCGTGTGGAATGGACCGCGTGGTGCGAAGCCACAGACAGCGGCCGGTCCTATAGTCCCCTGCTGACCTACGGTGACTATGGGATTCAGCCCGCCAGCGACCTTGCTCGCGTGGCGAGCGCTGGCAAGGGCGGCCCGCCATGGGGGCTCCTGCGCTACACCACCGAACAGTCCTACGTCGTCGCGAAGATGCTGGCGCGTGGCGTGGATCGCACAGCACACAACCGAGCGATGGCACGAGGGTTGTTTGAGACGCCCGGCTTCCGTTCGCCGGGCGCTAGCGCGGGTGAGGCGTGGATACGAGACTGCGCGCAGGGGCTCGGGGGAACCGGGAACTTCGGCACTTGGCTGTGGGTCGGTGCGGCCCAGCACATGACATACGTCGTCCGCAGCCTGCGGCTCAGCAATGCGTCGTAACGGCATGGCTCACACACTTGAACGGCCTCGCTTGCATGCTCTGTGACGAAATGGGGTCGTAAGTCGGTGCTGTCCCATGGTGCAAGGAGTTGACGGTCAGCGGTGAACGCAGGAGGCGACCCACTCCCCGGCGCTGCGCATTCTCCCCAGATTCTCCCCAGGGCGTCGAAACGAACTCCAAGGACTGTTCGCTCCTGTGAACTTCAGTGGTCGGTGCGGCCTGCTATCTACAGCCAGTCCCTCCGCTTGAAGATGAAGTACAGACTCACGCACACCACAGCCATCAGCAGGATCGCGAACGGATACCCGGCTGCCCACTTCAGCTCGGGCATCGTCTCGAAGTTCATCCCGTAGATCGTTCCCACCAACGTGGGAGCAAACAGGATGGCCGCCCAAGAAGAGATCTTCTTGATCTCCTCGTTCTGTTCGAAGCCCGCCTCCGCCAGCGCCCGCATCTCCGCGTTCTGTTGCTGCGTCACCAGCGTGGCGTTGACGGTGAGGATGTCGGTGAGGGCCTGGCGGAAGCCGTCGACGCGTTCGCTGGTGTGGGTGACGTGGTCGGCCACGTCGCGGAGGTAGCGCTGGAGTTCCTCGTCCGTGCGGTACTTCGCGAAGCCCGCCATCAGGCCGTGCAGCATGCTCACCAGGGGGCGGGTCGCGCGCTGGAACTCGACCATCTCGCGGGAGAGTTCGTAGATGCGGCGCGACACCTCGGGGTCGCCGCTGAAGACCTCGGTCTCGATCTCGTCGATGTCGTTCTGGACGCCGGACACGACGGGGGCGTAGCCGTCGACGACCGCGTCCAGGATGGCGTACAGGACAGCCTCCGGGCCGAGCCGCAGCAGTTCCGGGTCCTCCTCCATGCGGCGGCGCACCGCCGACAGGTCGGGGGCCGCGCCGTGGCGCACCGTGATGACGAAATCGGCGCCGACGAACACGTGCAGCTCGCCGAAGTCGACCTCCTCCGGGGCGTCCAGGTAGCGGGCCGCGCGCAGGACGACGAACAGCGTCTCGCCGTACCGCTCCAGCTTGGGGCGCTGGTGGGCCTCCATCGCGTCCTCGACCGCCAGCTCGTGCAGGTCGAACTCGGCCGCCAGGGACAGCAGTTCCGCCTCCGTCGGGCGGGCCAGGCCGATCCACGCCATGCCGTCGGGCTGCGCGCGCAACTCCCGGAAGGTGGCGGCGAGCGAGGTGGGGGAGGAGACGCGCACGCCGTCGCGGTACAGCGCCGCCTGGACCACGCTCGGGGCGCTCGCGGGGGCGGGGGTCTGCTCGGCGTGGGGCTGCGGCGCGTCGGCCGGCGGCCGGTCGGCCGTCGCGGGTTGGGAGGACGCCCGCCGCCAGGAGTGCTTGCGCGTCTGCTGTGGGCGGTGTGCTCGTCGCTCCGGAGTCACCGGCAGCCCTTCCGTGATTGGTCGGTCGGCTTCGTACGGGCCCGCGCGGTCCGCCCGGTTCGCTCGGCCCTGCGGCCCCGGAGCAGGATATATGCGGCAGATTACGTGGGCGCGACCGCGGCGGGCGGGGCTATCGCGGACCGTATGTGTCCGCAAGCGGCGCTAGCGTGCGGGGCATGACGAAGACCCCGTCGAGTGCGAAGACGTCCGCCGCGGCGACCCTCACCCCCCGCGCCCTCAACCGCGCCACCCTCGCCCGCCAGCTCCTCCTGCGCCGCGCCGAGATGTCCGCCGAAGCCGCCCTCACCCACCTCGTCGGGCTGCAGGCGCAGAACGTGAAGCCCCCGTACTACGCGCTCGCCGCGCGTCTCGCGGGGTTCGACCCGATGGAGCTGTCGCGGCTGATGAGCGAGCGCGCCGCGGTCCGTGCCGTCACCATGCGGTCCACCGTCCACACCCTCACCGCCGACGACATGCTCACGCTGCGGCCGCTGGCGCAGCCCGCCATCGACCGTGAGCTGCGGATGTTCCGGGGCGGCCTCACGGGCGTGGACCTGGACCGGCTCACCGCGCTCGCGCGGGCGTACGTCGAGGAGGAGCCCCGCACCCTCGCCCAGCTCCGCGCCGAACTCCTGCGGCACTGGCCGGACGCCGACCCGCAGTCCCTCGGCATCGCCGCCCGCGCCCGGCTCCCGCTGGTCCAGGTCACCCCGCGCGGCCTGTGGCGGCAGAGCGGCCAGGTCGCCCTCACCACCGCCGAGCACTGGCTCGGCCGCCCCCTCGCCGAAGCCTCCACGCCAGGTGGGCCCGACGCCCTCGACGACACCGTCCTGCGCTACCTCGCCGCCTTCGGGCCCGCCTCCGTCAAGGACATGCACACCTGGGCCGGTCTGACCCGCCTGCGCGGCGCCTTCGAGCGGCTGCGGCCCCGGCTGTGTACGTTCCGCGACGAGCACGGCGTCGAGCTCTTCGACCTGCCCGACGCTCCCCGCCCCGATCCGGACACCCCGGCTCCGCCCCGGTTCCTGCCCGAGTACGACAACCTCCTGCTGTCCCACGCCGACCGTACCCGCGTGGTGCCCGACGCGTACAAGTCCCGTACCTGGAAGGGGAACCAGCCCTTCTGCGTCTTCCTCGTCGACGGTTTCCTCGCCGGGGTCTGGCGCCTGGAGGAGGCCAAGGACGGCGCGGCGCGGCTCACCGTGGAGCCGTTCGGGACGCTGACGAAGGCGCGGCGCGAGGCGGTCGCCGCGGAGGCGGAGCGCACGGTGCGGCTGCTCGCGGCCGACGCGGCTTCGTACGACGTCGGGTTCGGCGCGGTCGTCGACGCGTAGGCAGGCCGCCAGGGCTCAGTCCGCGCGGCCCGTCGCCGCCACCGTCACCCCGAGCCCGATCATCGTGCACCCGCCCGCCCCGCCGATCAGCGCGAGCCTGCGGTCCGAGCGGGCGAACCAGGTGCGCGCCGCGGACGCGGTGAGGCCCCACAGGGTGTCCGTGACCAGGCCGATGCTGATCGGTACGAGGCCGAGCAGCAGCATCTGGAGGGGGACGTGGCCCGCCGAGTGGTCGACGAACTGCGGAAGGACCGCCGCCGCGAACACGATGCCCTTCGGGTTGGTCAGGCCCACGAGGACGCCGTCCAGGACGGTGCGGGCGTCGCCGCGCGCGGACTTCGCTCCGGACCCCGCCGCGCGGATCGCCTCCGCCTTCATCTCCTTGCGGTGCCGGAACGCCTGCGCCCCCAGGAACACCAGATACGCCGCGCCCGCCAGCTTCACCGCCATGAACACCGCCGCCGAACGCTCGACCAGCGAGCCGAGGCCGAAGGCGACCGCCACGATCATCAGGTACGAGCCCGCGACGTTGCCCAGGGCCGTCGCCACGGCGGTGCGGCGGCCGTGCGCGAGGGCGCGGCCTATCACGAACAGGACGCTCGGCCCCGGGATCACGATCACCAGCGCCGACATCGCCGCGAAGGCCAGAAATCTGTCGGTGGACACCATGCGGGTCCCACCCCCCATCCCCTAGGTGCGCTGTGTGCGGTCATTGAACAAGGCCCCGGGCCCGCTACGGCAGCAACCCCGCCCGCCGTGCCGCCACCACCGCCTCCCAGCGCGTGTGCGCGCCGAGCTTCCGCATGGCCGACCGCAGGTAGCTCTTCACCGTCTCCGGGCGCAGGCCGAGGCGCCGCGCGGCCGCCGCGTTGGTGGCGCCGCCGGCCAGGCAGGCGAGCACGTCCAGCTCGCGCGGGGCGAGACGGACCCCGGAGCGGGAGCCGGAGCCGCCGACCCCGGCCACGACGCCGACAGCCGACGCGACCGCCGCAGCCGACGCCGCCGTCAACATGTCGCTCACCGCGAGCAGTTCCTCCCGCAGCGCGGGATCACCGATCCGTGGGGCCAGCGCCCGCAGCGCCCCGTGGGCCTCCCGCACCCGCTCCCACGCCGCGTCCCCGGAGCCGTACCGCCGCGGGGGCAGCTCCGCGACCGCCTCCCGGGCCGCCGCCGCGAGCGCGGCCGCCTCGTCCCTGACGACGAGTGCCTGCTCCACGTCCCGGGCGGCCTCGACGGCCGCGGCGAGCGCCCGGTCGCCGAGCGGAAGCGCGGTGCGCAGGGCGCCGTACAGCAGGCCGCGCACCCGGCGGCGTACCACCAGCGGCACCGCGAGCACCGCCCGCAGGCCCTCGGGCTCGACGGCGGCGTCGTACTCGTGGCTGATCTGCCGGGACGTGCTGTAGTCCGTGACGGCGCACGGCCGGGCGAGGGCGACGGCCTTGCCGCCGAGCCCGTGGCCCGCGAAGATCGCGAGGCCGTTCAGGGAGCGCGTCGCCGTGCCGCTCAGCTCGGCGATCCGCACCCGCGAGGCGCCGTCCGCGCCGGTCACGAGCCCGCCGAAGGCCACGGGCAGCCCCGTCCCGCGGCGCAGCCGCAGCAGCGCGGCCCGTACGTCCGCCGTCTCGCCGCCGTCCGCAGCCGTCACGCGCGCGCCCCTTCAGCTCCCGGCCCCAGGGCCTGATCCACAAGACAGGTCCTGCCCCGCGCGGGACACCACCCCCGTCCGGGGGTAGTGAGACCTGCATCACGAATTACACGATGGTACGGACGAGCGGGGTCACGCGGAATGCGAGGAGCGCAGATGACGGCGACCGGAACGGGCGGCCGCACGGAGGACTTCCGTGCGGCACGGGACTTCCTGCTGCGCCACCGGGAGGACTACACGGCCGCGTACGAGGGCTTCGCCTGGCCGCGGCCCGCGACCTTCAACTGGGCCCTCGACTGGTTCGACGCGATCGCCGACGGCAACGACCGCACGGCACTGCACATCGTCGAGGAGGACGGCACCGAGACCCGGCGGTCCTTCGCGGGGCTCGCGCGGCGCTCCGCGCGGGCCGCCAACTGGCTGCGCGCGCTGGGCGTCGGCGCCGGGGACCGCGTCGTCGTGATGCTCGGCAACCAGGTCGAACTGTGGGAGGTCGCGCTCGCCGCGATGAAGCTGCGCGCCGTGGTGATCCCGGCGACGCCGCTGCTCGGCGCCGCCGATCTGCGCGACCGCATCGAGCGCGGCCGGGCCCGGCACGTCGTGGTGCGCGCCGAGGACACCGCGAAGTTCGACGACGTCCCGGGGGAGTACACCCGGATCGTGGTCGGCGCCCCCGCGACCGGGACACCTGACGCGCCGTCCGCGGAGTGGATCCGGTACGAGGGCGTCGACACCGCCCCGGAGGACTTCACGCCCGACGGCGTCACCCGCGCCGACGACCCCCTCATGCTGTACTTCACGTCCGGCACGACCGCCCGCCCCAAGCTCGTCGAGCACACCCATGTGTCGTACCCCGTGGGCCACTTGGCGACCATGTACTGGATCGGTCTCAAGCCCGGCGACGTGCATCTGAACATCTCCTCGCCGGGCTGGGCCAAGCACGCCTGGTCGAACCTGTTCGCGCCGTGGAACGCGGAGGCGACCGTCTTCATCCACAACTACACGCGCTTCGACGCCGGCCGCCTGATGGCCGAGATGGACCGGGCGGGCGTCACCAGCTTCTGCGCGCCGCCCACCGTGTGGCGCATGCTCATCCAGGCCGACCTCACCCAGCTCCAGGCGCCGCCGCGCGAGGTCGTCGCCGCCGGTGAGCCGCTGAACCCCGAGGTCATCGAGCAGGTGCGGCGCGACTGGGGGGTGACCATCCGGGACGGCTTCGGGCAGACCGAGACGGCCGTCCAGGTCGCCAACACCCCCGGCCAGGAGCTGAAGCCCGGCTCCATGGGGCGGCCCACGCCCGGCTTCCGTGTCGCACTGCTCGACCCGGTGACGGGCGAACCCGGCGCCGCCGAGGGCGAGATCGCGCTCGACCTGTCCGCCGCCCCCGTCGGCCTGATGACCGGCTACCACGGCGACCCGGAGCGCACCGCAGAGGCCATGGCGGGCGGCTACTACCGCACCGGCGACATCGGCGCCCGCGACGCCGATGGATACCTCACCTATGTGGGCAGATCGGACGATGTCTTCAAGGCGTCCGACTACAAGATCTCGCCCTTCGAGCTGGAGAGCGCGCTGCTCGAACACGAAGCGGTGGCCGAGGCGGCGGTCGTGCCCGCCCCGGACCCGGTGCGCCTCGCCGTGCCCGAGGCGTACGTGGTGCTCGCCGAGGGCCACCAACCCGGGCCCGACACCGCGAAGTTGCTGTTCGAGCACTCGCGGGCGGTGCTCGCCCCGTACAAACGCGTACGCCGCCTGGAGTTCGGCGCGCTGCCCAAGACGGTGTCCGGCAAGATCCGCCGCATCGAGCTGCGGGAGGCGACGGTCAAGGGGTCGGACGCGGAGTACCGCGAGGAGGACTTCCGGTGAGCACGACGGCGGGTCCGGTGGGTCCGGTCGGTTCCGAGGGCGCGCCCGGCGCCGCCGCCCTTTCGTACGCCCACGGCACCAGCAGGACACCCCTGCTCGGTGACACCATCGGGCAGAACCTCGACCGGGCCGTCGCCGCCTGGCCGGACCGGGACGCCCTCGTCGACATCGCCGCGGGCACCCGCTGGACGTACGCCGAATTCGGCTCCGCCGTCCGCCAGTTGGCGCGCGGGCTCATCGGCTCGGGCGTCGGCAAGGGCGACCGGGTCGGCATCTGGGCCGTGAACTGCGCCGAGTGGGTCCTGGTGCAGTACGCCACCGCGCGCGTCGGCGCCATCATGGTGAACATCAACCCGGCCTACCGGGCACACGAGTTGGCGTACGTCCTGAAGCAGTCGGGTATCTCGCTGCTCGTCGCCACCCAGCGGCACAAGACCAGCGACTACCGCGCGATGGTCGACGAGGTCCGGGGCGAGTGCCCGGCGCTGCGGGCCGTGCACTACATCGAGGACGGGTCCTGGGACGCGCTGCTCGACGCGGCGCGGTCCGTCAGTGACAGTGAACTCGCGGCCCGCGAGGCCGAGTTGAGCTGTGACGACCCGGTCAACATCCAGTACACCTCGGGGACCACGGGCTTCCCGAAGGGCGCCACGCTCTCCCACCACAACATCCTCAACAACGGGTACTGGGTGGGGCGCACCATCGGCTACGGCGAGCAGGACCGGGTGTGCCTGCCGGTGCCCTTCTACCACTGCTTCGGCATGGTCATGGGCAACCTCGGCGCCACCTCGCACGGCGCGTGCGTCGTGATCCCGGCGCCGGCGTTCGACCCGGTGGCCACGCTGCACGCCGTGGAGCGCGAGCAGTGCACGTCGCTGTACGGCGTGCCCACCATGTTCATCGCCGAGCTGAACCTCGCCGACTTCGCGACGTACGACCTGTCGACGCTGCGGACCGGGATCATGGCCGGGTCGCCGTGCCCCGTCGAGGTCATGAAGCGGGTCGTCGCCGAGATGCACATGGAGGAGGTCTCCATCTGCTACGGCATGACCGAGACCTCGCCCGTCTCCCTCCAGACCCGGATGGACGACGACCTGGAGCGCCGCACCGGCACCGTGGGGCGGGTCCTGCCGCACATCGAGGTCAAGGTCGTCGACCCGGTGAGCGGGGTGACGCTGCCGCGCGGGGAGTCCGGCGAGCTGTGCACACGCGGGTACAGCGTGATGCTCGGCTACTGGGAGGACCCGGAGCGGACCGCCGAGGTCATCGACTCCGGGCGCTGGATGCACACGGGCGACCTCGCGGTCATGCGGGACGACGGGTACGTCCGGATCGTCGGACGCATCAAGGACATGATCATCCGGGGTGGCGAGAACGTCTATCCGCGCGAGATCGAGGAGTTCCTGTACGGCCACCCGAAGATCGCCGACGTGCAGGTCGTCGGCGTGCCCGACGAGCGGTACGGCGAGGTACCGCTGGCCTGCGTCATCCTGCGGGACGCGGGGGACACGCTGACGCTGGAGGAACTGCGGGGCTTCTGCGCGGGGCAGCTCGCCCACTACAAGATCCCGGCTGGGCTGCGGATCCTGGAGAGCTTTCCGATGACGGTGTCGGGGAAGGTGCGGAAGGTGGAGCTGCGGGAGCGGTTCGGCTGAGGTTGGGCCGCGGGCCCCGGTGAGCGGGTTCAGTGCCGCCGCTGCGCGGCGGATTTCCCCACCCACCCGCCCGCCCTTCCTCGCTACGCGCCTGTTGCCGTCAGTTCGTCCGCCGCGGCGTTCAGCGGCTCCGGCGTGCCCGACAGGTCTATGCGGAACAGGGCCACCTTCAGCTCGTCTGCGCGGGCGCGGGCCAGGGGTGTGAAGTCGCACAGGGCGAAGCACACGCAGGTCGCGGAGCGCGTCATGGCCGTCAGCCAGGCGCACTCGACGTCCCGCAGTGAGGCGTGCCGTACGGTCGGCTCGACCTGCGCCACCACACCGAGCGCGGTGAGCCGGGTGCCCGACGGCGGGCGCTCCTCGTCGGGGCCCGCGTCGCGCACGTCCTCGTAGCCGAGCCAGCGCAGGAACAGGGCCGCCGTGGTCACCGCGTCGCGGGCGTCGCGGACGGGCAGGGGGCGGAACGCGGCCCGGGGCGCGGGCGCCGCGCCGTCCTGGGCCACCGGCACCCGCAGCACCGTCCCGCACGCGCACCCCAGCTCCGGCCGGGGCCAGTCCGCCGCCCGCCCGCAGGCGCCGCAGCGCACCGTCACCCAGGCGTCCGCCCGCGTCCGGTGGGTCAGCGGGATCGCGGCGCCGTGCGTGACCGGCGGGACGACGGGGGCGCCGCAGACGCAGGGGAACGCCGGGGGAGCGTATGCCTGTTCGTGGCGGCACACCGGGCACCGCACCAGGACGCCGTCCGCCGTCATCGCTTCCACCGCCGCCCTGTGCGCTCCGTCGCCGCCGGGCCGCGCCCCGCGGCCCCGAGCGGACTTCCGGCCATCCCCGGCCGTCGGCCCGCCGGGGCCATCGTCGTACGAAAGCGGCCATCCCGATACGCCATTTTGAGCTGGAGGACGCCCCGGGATCCCTTGACGGCCCTCCCGCACCCGCCTACATTGCTTCCATATAGCAGAACATAATTTCCGCAATGTGGAAGTTGCCCGCGAGGCGGGCCACGGCGCGGAAGCAGGACCGGAATTCACAGCTCACCGCGGGGCGCGACGGGAGCCAGAATTCGCCAGCCGAAGCAGGAGAACTCAATGGCTCGTATGACCGCTGCCCGCGCGGCAGTCGAGATCCTCAAGCGCGAGGGCGTCACCAACGCGTTCGGCGTGCCGGGGGCCGCGATCAACCCCTTCTACAGGGCACTGAAGGAAGGCGGCGGCATCGATCACACCCTCGCCCGCCACGTCGAGGGCGCCTCCCACATGGCCGAGGGGTACACCCGCACCCACCCGGGCAACATCGGCGTCTGCATCGGCACGTCGGGTCCGGCGGGCACCGACATGATCACCGGCCTCTACTCCGCGATCGGTGACTCGATCCCGATCCTGTGCATCACGGGCCAGGCGCCCACGAACGTGATCCACAAAGAGGACTTCCAGGCCGTCGACATCGCCTCGATCGCCAAGCCGGTCACGAAGATGGCCGTCACCGTCCTGGAGGCCGCGCAGGTCCCCGGCGTCTTCCAGCAGGCATTCCACCTGATGCGCTCCGGCCGCCCGGGCCCGGTCCTCATCGACCTGCCCATCGACGTCCAGCTCACCGAGATCGAGTTCGACCCGGAGACGTACCAGCCGCTGCCAATCTACAAGCCGGTCGCGAGCCGCGCCCAGATCGAGAAGGCCCTCGGCATGCTCCTGAACTCCGAGCGGCCGCTGATCGTCGCGGGCGGCGGCATCATCAACGCCGACGCGTCCGAACTCCTCGTGGAGTTCGCCGAACTGACGGGCACTCCGGTGATCCCCACCCTGATGGGCTGGGGCACCATTCCGGACGACCACGAGCTGAACGCCGGCATGGTCGGCCTGCAGACCTCGCACCGCTACGGCAACGCGACGTTCCTGGAGTCCGACTTCGTCCTCGGCATCGGCAACCGCTGGGCCAACCGCCACACCGGCTACAAGCTGGACGTGTACCGCGAGGGCCGCACGTTCGTGCACGTCGACATCGAGCCGACCCAGATCGGCAAGATCTTCGCGCCGGACTACGGCATCGCGTCCGACGCCAAGGCGGCCCTGGAGCTCTTCGTCGAGGTCGCAGAGGAGCTGAAGGCCGCGGGCGAGCTGCCCGACCGCGGCGAGTGGATCGCGCGGGGCCAGGAGCACAAGTCCACGCTGCTGCGCCGCACCCACTACGACGACATCCCCATCAAGCCGCAGCGTGTCTACGAGGAGATGAACAAGGCGTTCGGCCCGGAGACCCGGTACGTCTCCACCATCGGCCTCTCCCAGATCGCCGGCGCCCAGATGCTGCACGTGTACAAGCCGCGGCACTGGATCAACTGCGGCCAGGCGGGCCCGCTCGGCTGGACCGTCCCGGCCGCGCTCGGTGTCGCCACCGCCGACCCGGACGCCCAGGTCGTCGCCCTCTCCGGCGACTACGACTTCCAGTTCATGATCGAGGAACTGGCCGTCGGCGCGCAGCACCGCATCCCCTACGTCCACGTCCTGGTGAACAACTCCTACCTGGGCCTGATCCGCCAGGCCCAGCTCGGCCTGGACATCAACTTCCAGGTCAACCTGGAGTTCGAGAACCTCAACTCGCCGGAGCTCGGCGTCTACGGCGTCGACCACGTCAAGGTCGCCGAGGGTCTCGGCTGCAAGGCGATCCGCGTGACCGACCCGAACGAACTGGGCGCCGCCTTCGAGCAGGCCAAGAAGCTGGCGCAGGAGTACCGGGTGCCGGTCGTCGTCGAGGCGATCCTGGAGCGGATCACCAACATCTCCATGAGCCGCACGGCGGACATCAGCGACGTCACCGAGTTCGAGGAGATCGCCACGGAGCCGTGGCACGCGCCGAGCTCGATCAAGACGCTGAAGGCGTAATACGTCCCAGCCGTTCACGGCGTGCCCCAACGGGAGGCCCCCGCCCCGGAGTTCAGCTCCGGGACGGGGGCCTTCCCGGTGCTCAGGGCCGGCGGCGGCGTACGGAGTAGTGGACGGCCAGGGCGAGGACCAGCGGGCCCCACAGACCGGCCGGCAGGACGCAGGCCCGGAACAGGAACTCCCAGGCTCCGTTGTCGAACCCGTCGAGGGACACGAAGCCGAGGGCGGCGAAGGTGAAGGGCCCGAACAGGGCCGTCGCGCCCAGGCCGCCGAGCGTCGCGGGGATCAGCGCGGCCACGGGGCGCACCCGCCGTCCGCCCAGGAGCGGGACCCAGGAAGGCACCACCTCGCCCCACCCCCGCACCAGACCGAAGCTCAGCAGCGCGAGGGCCTCGGTGAGCAGGCTCAGCCCGAAGATGTACGGCACGGAGATCCACAGGCTGCCGATCGAGCCGTTGTCCGTGCCCATGTCGAACCCGAAGGCGAAGGGCAGCCGCCACAGGCACTGCGGGAGCAGGACGAGCGGGATGAGGTGCGCGACGCGCTCGGCCCAGCGGGGGACGTGCCTCTCGTGGACAGAGGGTGTCTGAACTGCGGGCGTCTGAACTGCGGTCGTCGTCATGGCACTTACTCTTCCGCCCGGCCGCGAGGAGATCGTCAGCTCCCGCGCCGGTCCGTCTCCGTCGCGCGGGGGAGAGGGACGTACACCGTGGCAGGAGGCGGGTGGGCGGATACCGTGGCGCGAGGTGACGCACGGACCGAAGGAGTTTTCCCATGGACACGCTCGACGGACTTCCGGTCCTCGCGTTCGCCGACCGGCGGGCGCTGGAGGAGTGGCTCGACGCCCATCACGAGGACAGCCCCGGCGTCTGGCTGAAGCTCGCCAAGAAGGCGTCGGGCGTCCCGTCCGTGGCGGGTCAGGAGGTGATCGACCTGGAGCTGTGCTTCGGGTGGATCGACGGTCAGCGCCGCCGGCTCGACGAGACGTACTTCCTCCAGAAGATCACCCCGCGCCGCCCGCGCGGCACCTGGTCGAAGCGGAACATCGACCGGGCCGAGGCCCTGATCGCCGAGGGCCGTGTGCGGGAGCGCGGCCTCGCCGAGATCGCCGCGGCGAAGGCGGACGGGCGCTGGGACGCCGCGTACGACGCGCAGGCCGAGGCGACGGTCCCGGACGACCTCGCGGCGGCGCTCGACGCCGAACCGCGGGCCAGGCGGACGTACGACGGCCTCGGCAAGACGGACCGGTACCTGGTGATCCTGCGCCTGCAGACGGCCCGGACGGCACGGACGCGGGCGGCCCGCCTGGAGCGGATGGTGGCGGCGCTGGCGGCGGGGGAGAAGGTGCGCTGAGCCCGGCGGGCGAGAGTGCGTCGAGCCCCCGGGGCGCGAGGGCGCCCCGGGGGCTCGGGAGTTGCTGCTGAGTCGGGAAGTTGCTGCCGTCCGACGGCGCGCGACTGGCGGAACATGCGTACGCGCCGCCGGACGGAATCCATGGGGAGGCCCCGAACAGAGCGGAACAGAGCAGAACAGAGCGGGACCGCGGCGGCCGGGCGACAGTCCCCGGCCGCCCTTCCTCAGGTCGAAAGGGTGCCGGGAGACCTTCACCACCGCACTGGCTCGCACGAACCGCCGCGGTCCTCGTCGTCCCGCCCGCCGTGGGACCACCCCTCATCCGGGTCCACGGCGGCGCGGGTCTCCGCGCCGAGAAACTGACCTCCCGTCAAGTCCCCGGCGCAGTCAGGGATTCGAAGAACTCAGTCCTCGCGCAGGGCGCGGACCGCCGCCTCCACGCGCTTGCCGTAGTCGGCGTCGGCGGCGTGGAAGTGGGCGAGGTTCTTCTCGATGACGTCGTCGCGCGACACCTGGGACAGGCCGCCCGCGATGTTCGCCACCAGACGGGACTTCTCCTCCTCGGACATCAGCCGGTACAGCTCGCCCGCCTGGAAGAAGTCGTCGTCCTTGGTGTGGGCCGGAGCCTCGTGCGTGCCGGTGTGGCCGTTGATGGCCAGCGGGGCCGACAGCGGCTTGCCGGTCTCGGCGGGGCCGTCGTACGAGTTCGGCTCGTAGTTCTTGCGGTCGCGGCCGTAGGCGTTGGACGCCATGAGGCCGTCGCGGCCGTAGTTGTCCGCGGTCGTCGCCTTCGGAGCGTTCACGGCGAGCTGGGTGTGGTTGACGCCCAGGCGGTAGCGGTGCGCGTCGGCGTAGGCGAACAGGCGGCCCTGGAGCATCTTGTCGGGCGAGGGGCCGATGCCGGGCACGAAGTTGTTCGGGGAGAACGCGGCCTGCTCGACCTCGGCGAAGACGTTGTCGGGGTTGCGGTCGAGGACCAGGCGGCCCACGCGCTGGAGCGGGTAGTCGCTGTGCGGCCACACCTTGGTGAGGTCGAACGGGTTGAAGCGGTAGTTCGCCGCGTCCGCCGCCGGCATGATCTGCACGTGCAGGGTCCAGGACGGGTTCACGCCGCGCTCGATGGCCTGGAGCAGGTCGGTCTGGTGCGAGTTCGGGTCCTTGCCCGCGAGCTCGGCGGCCTGCTCGGAGGACAGGGAGCGGACGCCCTGGTTCGTCTTGAAGTGGTACTTGACGAAGAAGGCGTCGCCCTGCGCGTTGGTCCACTGGTAGGTGTGCGAGCCGTAGCCGTTCATGTGGCGGTACGACGCCGGGATGCCGCGGTCGCCCATCAGCCAGGTCACCTGGTGCGTGGCCTCGGGGGCGTGCGCCCAGAAGTCCCAGACGTTGTCCGGCTCCTGCTTGCCCGTGAACGGGTCGCGCTTCTGCGAGTGGATGAAGTCGGGGAACTTCAGCGGGTCCTTGATGAAGAAGACCGGCGTGTTGTTGCCGACGAGGTCGTAATTGCCCTCTTCCGTATAGAACTTGAGGGCGAAGCCGCGCGGGTCACGGACCGCGTCCGCGCCGCCGAGGCTGTCGGCCACCGTGGAGAACCTGAGGAAGGTCTCGGTGCGCTTGCCGACCTCGCCGAGGAAGGCGGCGGAGGTGTACGCGGTGACGTCGTCGGTCACCTCGAAGTAGCCGTAGGCACCCGAGCCGCGGGCGTGCACGACGCGCTCCGGGATGCGCTCACGGTTGAAGCGGGCGAGCTTCTCCAACAGGTGCTGGTCCTGGAGGAGCAGCGGGCCGCCGACGCCGGCGGTGGCGGAGTTCTGGTTGTCGGCGACAGGAGCGCCGGACTCGGTCGTGAGCACACGCTGCGACATGGTGGTGGGGTCGGCCTTCCGTGCTGTGGCTGCTGACGTGATGGGGAGCGTAAGGACCCCTGAGCTGCTGCGTCAACAGTTTGTTGAAGTTGCGGAGAAGGGTGGGGTTCCGGGCCGCGGCGGCGTCTGGGCGCGACAGGACAGGTGTCAACGCCGCCGCGGCCCGGAAGTCTCGGGCTCCGTGCGGGAGCTTCAGGCCCGGTGCGGGCCCGCGCTCAGAGCTGGGCGCCGGAGAGGCGCTCGACGGAGCGGAGCAGCGCGGAGTGGTCGAGGCCGCCGTCGCCCTGCGCGCGCAGGCTGGCGACGAGCTGGGCGACCACGGCGCCGACGGGCAGGGCGGCGCCGACGTTGCGGGCGGCGTCGGTGACGATGCCCATGTCCTTGTGGTGCAGGTCGATGCGGAAGCCCGGCTTGAAGTCGCGGCTCAGGAAGTTGTCCTTCTTGCGGGTCAGGACGGTCGACCCGGCGAGGCCGCCGTTGAGGACGTCCAGGGCCGCCTTCAGGTCCACGCCGGACTTCTCCAGGAAGACCACGGCCTCGGCGCACGCCTGGATGTTGACGGCGACGATGAGCTGGTTGGCGGCCTTCACGGTCTGGCCGGAGCCGTGCGGGCCGCACAGCACGATGGTCTTGCCGAGCGCGTCGAACAGCGGCTTGGCCTGGTCGAAGTCGGCCTGGTCGCCGCCGACCATGATGGACAGGACGGCCTCGACGGCCCCGGCCTCGCCACCGGACACCGGGGCGTCCAGGACCCGGATGCCCTTGTCCTTGGCGGCCTTGGCCAGGTCGACGGAGGTCTGCGGGGTGATCGACGACATGTCGACAAGGAGTGCGCCGGACCTCGCGTTCTCCAGGATGCCGTCCGGGCCGTACGCGATGGCCTCGACGTGCGGCGAGGCGGGCACCATCGTCACGATGACGTCGGCGTCCCTGACGGCCTCGGCGATCGACGCGGCGGCGGTGCCGCCGGCCGCCGGGAGCCGCTCCAGCTTGTCCTGCTCCAGGGTGAAGCCGGTGACGGAGTACCCCGCCTTGATCAGGTTCTCGGACATGGGCGATCCCATGATGCCGAGTCCGATCCAGGCGACCTTGGGAAGCGTGCTCATGAGGGAACCTCTCCTACTCGGTTACTCGGTGTTTCTGTCTCAGCTCTTCAGGACAGCCAGCCGAACGACTCGGCGCTGGGGCGGTCGCCCGCCTTGTACTCCAGGCCGACCCACCCGTCGTATCCCGCCCTCCGGAGCTGGTCGAGCAGCTCCTCCAGGGGCAGGGACCCGGTGCCCGGGGCGCCGCGGCCGGGGTTGTCGGCGATCTGCACGTGCCCGGTCTTGGCGGCGTACCGCTCGATGACCGACGGCAGGTCCTCGCCGTTCATGGACAGGTGGTAAAGGTCCATGAGGAACTTGGCGTTGCCGAGGCCCGTCGCGGCGTTCACCTTGTCCACGACCTCGATCGCCTTGGGCGCGCTCACGAGGGGGCACTTGGGCGACTCGGGGGCGTTGAGCGCCTCGATCAACAGGATCGCGCCCACCCGGTCGGCCTCGCGTGCGGCCAACACCAGGTTTTCCAGGGCGAGTTCGTCCTGCACCGCCGGGTCCACGCCGTCGACGCGGTTGCCGTACAGGGCGTTCAGCGCCTTGCAGCCCAGTGCCTTGGCGAAGTCCGCCGCCACCGCGAGGTTCGCGCGGAACTTGGCGCTCTCCTCGCCGGGGATCGACAGCGCCCCGCGGTCCGGGCCCGGAAGCTGTCCGGCGTAGAAGTTCAGGCCCACCAGCTTCACGCCCGCGTCCTCGATCGCCTTCTTGAGGGCGTCGAGCTCGGACCGCTCGGGGGTGGGGGCGTCGACCCAGGGCCACCACAGCTCGACCGCGCCGAAGCCGGCCTTCGCGGCGGCCGCGGGCCGCTCCAGGAGCGGGAGCTCGGTGAAGAGGATCGACAGGTTCACATTGAAGCGCTGGTCGGAGTATCCCATGGGGCTTCCGCGCTCCTTCCGTATTGCGGAAGTTCATTTCTGCTTGATGGAAGGTTGCATCCGATCCGCGGAACCTGTCAAGAGCCGCCGCCGGAAAAACAAGAGGCGCCGCCGAGGAATCGCGGCGTCGCGTTAAGTTGGCGCCGTGCGATTGAGAGTGGAGTTCACGACCGAGCCCTTCGACCTCGAAGAGGCGCCGCCCCACGCCCTGGCCGCCCGGGACGTCATCCAGGACGCGGAGCTGGACGCCGTGGACGTCGGCCCCTTCGGCAACACCGCCGAGGGCGACGTCGACGCGGTCCTCACGGCCGTCGACGCGATGCTGCGCCGGTCCCTCGGCGCCGGCGCCACCCGGGTCTCGCTCCAGGTCAATGTGATCGCGGAGCCGGGCGAGCGGACCGCGCCGGGGGAGGTCGCCCGGTGACCGCCTTCGGGGACGACCCCTTCGCGGCCGCGGTCAAGCCGCTGGTGGACGCCATGGGCGGCGAGATACTGCCGCCCGGCCAGGCGGGCCCGGAGGACGTGGTCCTGGCGTGGGAGGGCGAGGACGTGCTCGCGGTTCGGCTTCCGCAGCTCGCGGACTCCCTCGACCACATCCTGCTCGCCCTGGAGCGCAAGCGCGGCAAGCCCCTGGCCGAGCTCGACCGCAAGGCCAAGCAGGAGGTCGTACGGATACTCGAGGCCCGTGGCGCGTTCTCCGTGCGCCACGGCGTGGAGACGGTGGCGAGCGCCCTCGGGGTCTCCAGATTCACCGTGTACAACTACCTGAACAGGGAAAACGCCGCGAAGGACAAGTAGCACCACAAGGAGCGCCCCCGGGAGGGGTGCGAGCGGCGTCACGCTGCGCAGCCGAGCCGTCACCCGTGTCGCGGGGTGACGGCTTCTTTGTTCAAATGATTTCAACAAACTGTTGACGCGCTGTTGTTGAAGGTCTTAGCTGTTCCGCAGCCCGTCCAGCACAAGGCCACGGAGGCTCCCGTGACTTCGAGTACGACGCCGGGCATCGCCCGGTTCAACGCCTTGGAGGAGGCCGCGGCCACCACCGCGCTCCACGAGGTCTGCGCCTCTTCGGCCTGGGGGAGGAAGTTGCTCTCCCGGCGCCCCTACACCACCGCCGAAGCCCTCTACGCCGCCAGCGACGCCGCCATGGCCGAGCTGACCGCCGACGATCTGGCCGAGGCGATGGCGGGGCACCCGCCGATCGGGCGCCCGAAGCCGGGAGACCCGACCTCGTCCCGCGAGCAGGCCGGCATGGCCGGGGCGTCCGAGGACCTCAGGACCGAGATGCTCGAACTCAACCTCGCCTACCAGGACAAGTTCGGCCACGTCTTCCTGATCTGCGCCACCGGTCGGACCGGCGAGCAGATGCGGGACGCGGTCCGGGACCGGATCGGCAACTCGCCCGAGCAGGAGCGGGAGATCGTCCGCACCGAACTCGGCAAGATCAACCGCATCCGTCTGGCCCGCCTCGCGGAGCGAGCGGAGCTCGCAGAGCAAGCAGAGGAAGAGAACGCATGAGCACCGAACCCGCGGACAGCACGGCCTCCGTGTCCACGCACATCCTGGACACCAGCGTCGGCCGCCCCGCCGAGGGCGTCGCCGTCACGCTCGCCGCCCGCGGCGGCGACGGCGCGGACTGGGTGGCGCTCGGCGGCTCGGAGACCGACGCGGACGGGCGCTGCAAGGACCTGCCGGCGCTGCCGGCGGGCACCACCCACGTACGTCTCGACTTCGCCGTCGAGCCGTACTTCCTGAAGCCGCAAGAAAAGCAAGCCGAGGCGCAGCAGGACGCCCCCGCGAATCGGGACAGCGGTGCGAACGGAGTGTTCTTCCCCGAGGTGGCGATCACCTTCGCCGTCGTACCGGGCGAGCACTACCACGTACCGCTGCTGCTCAACCCGTTCGGCTACTCCGTTTACCGAGGGAGCTAGCGAAGATGCCCACCATTCTGGGACAGAACCAGTACGGCAAGGCTGAGAACCGGGTCGTCAAGATCACGCGGGACGGCGACACCCATCACATCAAGGACCTGAACGTCTCCGTCGCCCTCTCCGGCGACCTGGACGACGTGCACTACAGCGGCTCGAACGCCAACTGCCTGCCGACGGACACCACGAAGAACACCTGCTTCGCGTTCGCCAAGGAGCACGGCATCGAGTCCGCCGAGCAGTACGGCATCCACCTCGCGCGGCACTTCGTGGACAGCCAGCCCTCGATCCACCGGGCGCGCATCCGCATCGAGGAGTACGCCTGGGAGCGCATCGCCGCCTCCGACGCCAACTCGCAGTTCATCGGCGCCGACGAGGTCAAGCACTCCTTCGTGCGCAAGGGCCAGGAGACACGGCTCGCCCAGATCACCTACGACGGCCGGCACTTCGAGGTCCTGAGCGGCCTGAAGGACCTGACCGTGATGAACTCCACGAACTCCGAGTTCTGGGGCTACATCAAGGACAAGTACACGACGCTCAAGGAGGACTACGACCGCATCCTGGCGACCTCCCTGTCGACGTGGTGGCGGCACAACTGGACCAGTGACGAGCAGCGCATGCCGAACTGGGAGAAGTCCTACGAGCAGGCCAAGAAGCACATCCTGCAAGCCTTCGTGGAGACGTACTCCCTGTCGCTGCAGCAGACGCTGTACCAAATGGGTTCGCGGGTGATCAACAACCGCAGCGAGGTGGACGAGATCCGCTTCTCCGCCCCGAACAAGCACCACTTCCGCCAGGACCTGTCCTTCTGCGGCCTCGACAACGAGGCGAAGGACGGCGCGGTCTACTACGCCGCCGACCGTCCCTACGGCCTCATCGAGGCCACCATCCTGCGCGACGGCGCCGAGGCGAGGATCCCGGTCGACATGACCAACCTCTGACGCGGGACGCGCGCCCCGGCACCTGACGCCGGGGCGCGCCACACCGGAGGGAACGACAGCTATGGCACAGCCCGCAATACCCGACGGGACGTCGACTCCCGCCTGTCACCCGGTGGACGAGTGCCACCCGGTGGACGAGAAGCTCCGCCCCTCGCGGCTCGTCCCCGCCGCGCTCCAGCACATCGCCGCCATGTACGCGGGCGTCGTCCAGCACATCGCCGGCCATGTACGCGGGCGTCGTCACCCCTCCGCTCATCATCGGTCAGGCCGTCGGCCTCGACACCGCCGCCCGGACCCGGCTCATCGCCGCGAGCCTGCTGATCGCCGGCCTCGCCACCCTCCTCCAGACCCTCGGCGTCAAGGGCTTCGTGGGCAACCGCCTGCCGTTCGTGAACGCCGCCTCCTCCGCGGGCATCGCGCCCATCCTCGCCATCGCCGAGAACAGTGCGACGGGACACCAACTCCCCGCCATCTACGGCGCGGTGATGGTCGCGGGCGTCTTCTGCCTCGCCGTCGGCCCCTTCTTCGGCCGGCTCCTGCGCTTCTTCCCGCCGCTCGTCACCGGCGTCGTCATCACCCTCATCGGCGTGACGCTGATGCCCGTGCCCGTCACCTGGGCGCAGGGCGGCGACAAGGAAGCCGCCGACTTCGGCGACATGCGCTTCCTCGCGCTCGCCGCCTTCACGCTCGTCGTGATCCTGCTCTTCCAGCGCTTCGGACGCGGCTTCCTCAAGCAAGTCGCCCTGCTCATGGGCCTGTTCATCGGCACGCTCGCCGCGATCCCGTTCGGCCTGGCCGACTTCGCCGCCCTGAGGTCCGCGCCCGTCGCCGCCGTCCCCGAGCCCTTCGCCTTCGGCGCCCCCGAGTTCCAGCCCGCCGCGATCCTGTCCCTGTGCATCGTGATGCTCGTCCTGATGACCGAGTCCAGCGCCGGCATGCTCGCCCTCGGCGAGATCTGCGAACGCAGGACGGACGGCAGGACCATCACGCGCGGCCTGCGCACCGACGGCATCGCCACCCTCGTCGGACCGGTCTTCGGCGGCTTCCCCACCTCCGCCTTCGCGCAGAACGTCGGCGTCGTCTCCCTGACGCGGGTACGCAGCCGCTATGTCGTCGCCGTCGCGGGCGGCGCGCTCATCGTGCTCGGCGCCTTCCCCATGCTGGGCGCGGTCGTCAGCCTCGTACCCATGCCGGTGCTCGGCGGCGCGGGCATCGTCCTCTTCGGCTCCATCGCGGTCAGCGGCATCCGTACGCTCTCCGAGGCGGGCCTGGACGACAGCTCCAACATCGTCCTGGTGGCCGTGTCGCTCGGAGCGGGCATCATTCCGCTCGCCGCGCCCACCTTCTACGCGGACTTCCCCGCGTGGGCCCAGACCGTGCTCGGCTCCGGCATCAGCGCGGGCGCGCTCGTCGCGGTCTCGCTCAACCTGTTCTTCCACCATCTCGGCACCCGTGGCAGCGCCCAGAACGCGGCCCCGGCACTCAAATCTTCCTAGGGTCATGCCGTGCCCACATCGCCACTCGCAGGAAAGGGAAGCACCATGGCTGCATCGGCAAACCCCGAAGGCGCCGCAGCGCGCATCGTCATCGAGAACTGCGCCATCGCGACCGTGGACGCCAACGACACCGAGTACGCCTCGGGGTACGTCGTCGTCGCGGGCAACAAGATCGAGTCGATCGGCGCGGGGAAGGCTCCCGAGGGCCTGGAGAACGTCGGGCGCCGCGTCGACGGCACCGGCCACCTGGTCACCCCCGGCCTGGTGAACACGCACCACCACTTCTACCAGTGGATCACCCGCGGCCTGGCCACCGACCACAACCTGTTCAACTGGCTGGTGGCGCTGTACCCGACGTGGGCGCGCATCGACGAGCCGATGGTCCGCGCCGCCGCGCAGGGCTCCCTCGGCATGATGGCCCGCGGCGGCGTCACCACCGCCATGGACCACCACTACGTCTACCCGAAGGGCTCCGGCGACCTGTCCGGCGCCATCATCGGAGCGGCCCGCGAGATGGGCGTGCGCTTCACCCTGGCGCGCGGCTCCATGGACCGCAGCGAGAAGGACGGCGGCCTGCCCCCGGACTTCGCCGTCGAGACCCTGGAAGGCGCGCTCGCCGCGACCGAGGAGACCGTCAAGAAGCACCACGACGCGTCCTTCGACGCCATGACGCAGGTGGCGGTCGCCCCCTGCTCGCCGTTCTCCGTGTCCACCGAACTCATGAAGCAGGGCGCCGAGTTGGCGCGCCGCCTCGGCGTACGCCTGCACACCCACGGCAGTGAGACCGTGGAGGAGGAGAAGTTCTGCCACGAGCTGTTCGGCCTGGGCCCGACCGACTACTTCGCGTCGACCGGCTGGCTCGGTGAGGACGTGTGGATGGCGCACTGCGTCCACATGAACGACTCCGACATCGAGGCGTTCGCGCGCACCGGCACCGGCGTCGCGCACTGCCCCTCCTCCAACGCGCGGCTCGCCGCGGGCATCGCCCGCGTCCCCGACATGCTCGCGGCGGGCGTGCCCGTCGGCCTCGGCGTGGACGGCACCGCGTCCAACGAGTCCGGCGAACTGCACACCGAACTGCGCAACGCTCTCCTCATCAACCGCCTGGGCGCCCACAAGGAAGCCGCCCTGAACGCCCGTCAGGCCCTGCGCCTGGGGACGTACGGAGGAGCCCAAGTCCTGGGCCGCGCGGGCCAGATCGGCTCGCTGGAGGCCGGCAAGCTCGCCGACCTGGTCCTCTGGAAGATCGACGGCATCGGACACTCCTCGATCGCCGACCCGGTCACCGCCATCGTCTTCGGCGCGGCCGCGCCGGTGACCCTCTCCCTCGTGAACGGTGAGCCCGTCGTCGAGAACGGACGACTGCTGCACGTCGACGAGGACGCCATCGCCCGCGTCACGCGGGACGAGGCGCAGCGACTGGCGCGCATCCCCGCCGAGAGCTGACCCCTGGATCTCCGGTCGGGGGGGACGGCCCCCGACCGGACTCGAGCAGCCGAGCGGGCTGCTCGAGTGCCGCCCCGGAACGTGGCCCAAAGCTTCACGTTGCCGGGGCGGTCAGTACTACCTGGGCGCTTCAACAACCGCATACCGAGCAAGTCCTTGCATCACGCACCACCTCCCAGAAGCGCGTGCCGGCCGGCGGCCGGCACAGGAAAACAACCGGAGGAGCCGCAGTGGCGTCCAAGCCCAGGTTCACCAAGCAAGGCACCACCCCCACCCCCGATCCCGAAGGGGCACCGCCCCCCGAGGGCACGCTCCATCCCGTCGACGAGAAGCTGCCACCGCTGAAGATGGCCACCACGGGCCTTCAGCACGTCGCCGCCATGTACGCGGGCGTCGTCGCGCCGCCGCTCATCGTCGGCGCGGCCGTCGGCCTGTCGGCGAAGGAACTCACCTTCCTCACCGGCGCGTGTCTGTTCACCGCCGGTCTCGCGACGTTCCTCCAGACGCTCGGCATCTGGAAGATCGGCGCGCGCCTGCCGTTCGTCAACGGCGTCACCTTCGCCGGTGTCGCGCCCATGCTCGCCGTCGTCGACTCGACGAAGGACAAGGACGACGCGCTGCCGATCATCTTCGGCGCGGTGATCGTCGCGGGTCTGCTCGGCTTCATCGCGGCGCCGTTCTTCTCGAAGATGGTCCGCTTCTTCCCGCCCGTCGTGACGGGCACGGTCATCACCCTCATCGGCATCTCCCTGATGCCGGTGGCCTTCGGCTGGATGCAGGGCCCGAACCCGGCGGCCGGCGACTACGGCTCGACCAAGTACCTGTCCCTCGCGGGCGCCACGCTCGTGATCGTGCTCCTCCTGCGCCGCTTCACGCGCGGCTTCGTGAAGCAGATCGCGGTCCTGCTCGGCCTGGTCATCGGCACGCTGGTGGCGATCCCGTTCGACGTCACGGACTTCGGGCCGGTCGCCGACGCGGACGTGGTCGGCTTCCCCACGCCGTTCCACTTCGGCGCCCCGCAGTTCGCCGCCGCCGCGATCGTCTCGCTGTGCGTCGTCATGGTCGTCTCCATGACCGAGTCGACGGCCGACATGCTCGCCCTCGGCGAGATCGTGGACCGCCCCGCAGACGAGAAGACCATCGCCGCGGGCCTGCGCGCCGACACCCTCGGCTCCGCCGTCAGCCCGCTCTTCAACGGCTTCATGTGCAGCGCGTTCGCGCAGAACATCGGCCTGGTCGCGATGACGAAGATCCGCTCCCGGTACGTCGTCGCCACCGGCGGCGGCTTCCTGGTCCTGATGGGCCTGTGCCCGATGGCGGCCTCGCTCATCGCGGTGGTGCCGCGCCCGGTGCTCGGCGGCGCGGGCGTCGTCCTGTTCGGCTCGGTCGCCGCCAGCGGCATCCAGACCTTGGTCAAGGCGGGCCTGGAGAAGGACAACAACGTCCTGATCGTCGCCGTGTCGCTGGCCGTCGGCCTGATCCCGATCTCCGCGCCGGAGTTCTACCACGCGTTCCCGGAGACCGCGAAGATCATCCTGGACTCGGGCATCTCCACCGGCTGCGTCGCCGCGGTCGTCCTGAACCTGCTGTTCAACCACACCGGCAGGGGCGGCGAGGCCGACGAGGTGACGGCGCCGATGGAACCGGGCGGCGAGATCTCGGAGACCCGGGTGCCGAAGCAGGCCGCGGCCCACTGAGCCACCCCCGGCGGCCCCTCACGAGGCCGCGTCCCCCTCGGCGCCCACCGGCGGCCCCTCCCGCGGTCAGTTCTCGCGCGAGGGGCTGTCCCCGTCCTCGTCCCCGTCCTCGTCCCCGTCCTCGTCCGGCCGCCGGGCCAGTGAGGCACGGCACGCCTCCGCCTCCTCACGTGCCATGCCCGCGACCCGGCTGTCCCGGCCGACCGTCGCGAGCAGTTGCTCGTACGTCGTGACAGCGGTCGCGCAGGAACCTCCCACGCACGCGGCGCGGGCCCGCCACAGCAGGGAGGCGTGCCGGTGCCGCTCGGGGTCCTCCCCGCCGGGACCCGGCGCGTCCAGCGTGGCGTCCAGCGTGTCCAGTTCGTCGACGGCCGCGTCGGGCCGCCCGCACTCCAGGAGCGTGCGGACGAGACGGAAGCGCGTGCCGATCACCAAGGAGTGAAGGGGCGGCAAGTGGGCCAGGAGCCCCTTCAGGACGCACTCCATATCGGCCGTGGCCTCCGCGAACCGCCCTGCCTCGACGAGGAGTTGGGCCCGCTGCTGGTAGAGCTTCACCACGTTGCGGCCCACCGCGCTGAGCGGCTCCGGCACCGACAGGTATCGCTCCAGCAGTTCGTCGACGACCGCGAGGGCCTCCGCCCGGCGCTCCTGACGCGTCAGGTTGCCGCAGAGCAGGTACGAGGTGTCCAGATACAGGACCGAGTCCTGCTCGCCCGCCTTCTCCAGCTCGGCCAGCTGGTCGCGGTGCGCCCGCTCGGCCTCCGGCAGCAGCCCGGCCTTCTCCAGCGCGTGGCCCACGTGATGGCGCACCGCCACGTCGTCGCCGTCCTCGTGCCCCGCCGACAAGTCGGCAAGCAGCGCCCGGGCCTCGGTCTGCGCGGCCTCGGTCTTGCCCGCTTCGGCGAGCACCTGCACGTACTCGGCATGGATGGTCATGGCGCCGCCCAGGCCGACGTCCGCGTGGCGCAGCACGTCGAGGACCGCGTGGTACTCCCGCTCCGCCTCGTCCAGCCGCTCGGCGCGCCACAGTTCGTGGGCCCAGGCCGCCCGCGCCGACAGGGTGACGGGGGCCTCCTCACCGGCCTCGGCGCGCGTCGACAGATACGCCTCACGGGTGGGTTCGACACCCTCGGCGAGGGTGCGCCGGATGAATTCCTCGGCCGGGTGCCCGTCGGGGAGGTCCTCTGTCCGCTCCTTGAGCAGCAGGTCCAGCATCCGCCTGGTGTCACGGCTGTTGGACACCACGGCGTAGGAACGCGCGTTCCGCCCGGCCCACAGGAACACGGCGAGGGCCTCGACCTCCGCGCTCGGCACGGCTCGGACGCCCGCTTCGATGTGGGGCAGGACCAGTTTCCAGATCTTCCACATCTCGGGGGCGCGCGGGTCGATGTGCGAGACGAACTGGGCCACGGCAGCCGCGGCCCGCCAGAGCCGCTCGCGTTCGGGGCCGGTCGACTCCTGGACGCGCAGCGCGTTCGCTTCGAGGACCAGCGGGTGCACCGTCAGGCACGGGAGGATCTCCGTGGCCTGTTCGTCGACGTCACCGTTCCTGCCGAACGTGATGTCCTCGACGCTCAGCAGCCCCAGGTCGACGAGTCCTTCGAGCGCCGTTTCGCAGCGGTCCGCGCGGGCGGTCTCCGGGAACAGGCCCGACTTCTCCAGCACATCCAGGTCGAGCAGGAACGCGGGGAGCGGGGCGTGTGCGAAGCAGGAGATCAGCCGCATGAGGAGCCGCGCCTCCGGGAGGCCCTGCTCGGCCAGCAGATCGAGGCTGATCTCCCACGTGCTGCTGATCAGCCTTCGATAGCGTCGCTGCTCACCGTCCGGTCCTGCCGCGGCCTCGGGCGCGCCGCCCGCCCCGCGGTCCAGCAGCCCCGTGCCGAGCCGGTCGAGTTCGCGCGCGTACCCCGCGAAGTCCCGCAGCTGGGCCTCGCCGGTGGCGTGTCTGCGCAGCAGCCCCGCGCCGCGCCCCGCCCGGGCCAGATAGGAGCCGGCGAGCTTGAGTGCCAGGGGCATCCCGCCCAGGCGGCTCGCCAGCGCCCGCGCGTCCTCCATCGGGCCGGCGTTGCCCGCGAAGTCGACCAACACCTCGGCCCCGTCGTCGGGGGAGAGCACGCCGACCGGACGGCAGGTGGCCTCGCCGCCCCACACGGACGGGTTGCCGATCCGGGTGGTGACGACGGTGAGCCCGGCTCCGCCGGGGCGGATCCAGCCCGTTCCGTCACCGGGTGAGCCGTACCGGGACGCCGTGCGGTCCGGCTCGTCGACGTTGTCGACCACCAGCAGCCAGGGCTGCTCGGCGGCGTCCAGGGCGCGCCAGACCAGGTCCATCGCGCTGGACTTCCCCGCCCAGGCGTCCTCGATCTGCGGCTCGGGGACGGCGAGGACGCGTGCGACCTGGCGCATCCCGGTGACGAGGCTGTCCTGCGTCGCGGCCGAGAGCCAGAAGACCTGGTACCCGAGGTCCTTCGCGAGCCGGGCGAGCCCCAGCGCCACGGTGGTCTTGCCGCAGCCGCCGACTCCGTGCAGCACCTGGATCCGGTCGCGGTCCGCGGTCAGCGCGTGCCGCAGTCCGGCCATCAGCTCGTCGCGGCCCCTTACCCGGGGCGGCAGTTCGCCGTACGGGGCACGCACGGTGAAGGTGCCCGGCAGCTGCGGGCTCCGGGACCCGGCCACCGGCACGGCGGGCGGGAGCGGTGTCGGGTCGGCGGCCGCGTGCCCGGCGCGGGTCAGCCGCCGCCACTCCGTGTCGGCCGCCTTGGCCCGCTCCTGCAGCCGCCGCCAGTCCGCGTCCGGTGGGATCCGGCAGCACCTGAGCAGCTTCGAGACGGTGTTCCACGTCGGCGTCCGGGAACCGCTCAGGGCCTCGGAGATCGTGCTGCGGCTCAGGTCGCAGGATCCGGAGACGTCCCGTACCCCGGTGAAGCCCGCCCTGTCGAGCCGCAGCCGGAGCCGCTCGGCCAATATCCGCATGTCCTCGGGTGCCCGCGGGTCGACCGGCTTCAGGTCTTTCATGCGCCCCTCCGTGTGCCACGACCCGACCGAGAGTACGTGCTGGGTCGGACAGCCGGAGGGTGTCCGCGGATGTCCGGGACCGTCCGGATCCGGACACCCGGACACGCCGTCCGTCCGCAGGTCCGCGCGCTCTTGTCCGGGGCCCGTCCGGCGGGTGTCCGCGGCCGCTTCAGGCCACCCGGTTCCCGCTCGTATCCAGATGCCACGGGACGGCGGACCGCCGTTCGAAGCGGGGCCCCGCGGGGGCCGGTCGAAGGGAACGGGCCATGCTGATCGTGGAGTTCGCCGTGGAGCACGGCGAAGACGCCCTGAACGCGCTGCGGCTCGCGCGTCTGATGTACGCGGTGTGGCGGATCTCCCGGGACGCCCGACGGACCCGCCGCGAGCGACCCGCCCCGCCCGCGGGTTCCTGAGCCGGTGCGCCCGAGGCTCGCGGCGGATTCGTCCGCCGTGAGCCTCGGGCGCAACAGCGGTCAGCGGGCGATGTGGAACGACTCCCCGTACACCTTCCAGTCCAGCGGCGGGTTCAGGCTCAGGTTCTTCTTGTTGAGGAACACGCGCTGCGCGGTGTCCACGCGGCTGGTGTCCTCGTGGGCCTGCTCCTGCTTCATCGCCCACACCCGCGCGTCCAGGAACGCGTGCAGGTACGTGACCTCGTCGCCGCCCTGCGCCGGGGGCTTGGCCTTGGTGAGGGCGCGCTTGCGGATGTTGGTGAAGCTCGTCCTGTCGCCGCCGTCGCCGTGCATGACGATCGCGTCGTAGTACGCGAACTGCCCGAGCGTGCCGATGCCGTCGGCCTTGCCCCGCTTGACCGCGGGGTCGAAGTAGACGCGGTCGCGCTCGTCGTTCTGGGCCTGCTGGAACACCGGGTCCTTGGCGGCCTTCGCCCAGTCCTTGGTGTAGTTGGGGTCCAGGCCCTCGTGCGAGTCGGAGCCGTCCACCTCGCGCAGCGCGGGCAGGTACTTCGCGAGTACGTTGCCGGGCTTGCGCTTCGCGTACAGCTCGACGAGATCGAGCATGTCGCCGGTGCCGGAACAGAAGCCGATGATGCCCGCGGTGTAGCCGCGGCCGTCGCCTATGTCCTCGATGTACTTGTACTGCGCCTTCCAGTCCAATGAGGAGTTCTCCGCGCTGGAGACCAGCTTCATGGCGATCTCCTTCTTCGCCGGGTCGTCGAGACCGGGGGCGGCGGAGCGCGCGGGGGCGGTGTCCGCGGCCACGGGTGCCGGGGCGGCGCCGGCGACCTGGGTCAGGGCGAGCGGTCCGGCGACCAGGGCGGCGCCGACGAGGCCGATGACAGCACGTCGCGGGGTGCGACGGTGGGGGGTGCGATGGGCGTGCAACGGGGCCTCCAGGTGGGGGAGTTCAGCGTTCCGCTATCTGTTAGGAAGGTTTCCTACCAGAGTTTGGGGGTGACGTATACCCGTCAAGCACGGCTCGGTACGGCGCGGCGTGTCTCCCCGTCGGCCCCACGGGTCGCGCGGCGGAACCGGTACATGGCCGGACATCGCCCTAGTCGCTGCTCACGTTGGTCCGTACTATCCCAACACCCTCAGCCTCCGCTCATCGCGCGCAGGCCGCTCGGCCCCCGCGCGAGGGCTGAGTCAGTTCCTCCCAGCACAGCTCCAACCCCCACCTCACGGCGGTCCGCTCTGCACGTCTGCCGTCGTGAGCCGAAGCAATGAATGGGAGAACCATGTCCGTTGCACTGCTGGCCGGTGGCGCTCTCGCCGCCCTGATCGGCGCGGGGCTTCCCGCCGCCGATCCATCGGGGATCAGTGATCCTCCGCCGGACAAGATAGTGATCGAAATTGCCACCGTGAACGGATCCGGCTGCCCCAGAGGCACCGCAGCCGTGGCCGTCTCGGAGGACAACACCGCCTTCACCGTCACCTACAGCGACTACCTCGCCCAGGCGGGCGGCACGTCCTCGCCGACGGCGTTCCGCAAGAACTGCCAGCTCAGCCTGATCGTGCACGTCCCGCACGGCTTCACCTACGCGATCGCGAGCGCCGACTACCGCGGCTTCGCCTCGCTCGAGCGCGGCGCCAAGGGCACCGAGAAGGCGTCGTACTACTTCCAGGGCTCCCCGGACACCGGGAGCAAGTCGCACTCCTTCTCGGGGCCGATCGCCGACAACTGGCAGGCCACCGACGAGACCGAGGTCACCCAGCTCGTCTGGGCGCCCTGCGGCAAGAAGCGCAACTTCAACGTCAACACCGAGCTGCGCGTCGACGTCGGCACCTCGGACCGCACCAAGACCAGCTTCATGACGATGGACTCCACGGACGGGGCCATCAGCACCATCTACCGCGTGAAGTGGAAGGAGTGCCCGAACTGACCGGCCCTCGGTGAGGCACTGATTCGATTCTGGTGAGGGGGCCGCGCCCGCGGCGCACTTGTGCGCGAGCCGTCCGCGGGCGCGGCACGTCAGCGGGACGCGGCGAGTTCGTCGCGTACCTGCTTCGCGATCGTGTACGTGTCCCCGGTGGGCCGGACCGCGAGGCGGCCCGGATCGCGGGCCCAGCGGTCCTCCAGGGCGAACCAGTCGGTCTCCTTGAGGTCCTTCGGGTCGCGGCCCTCGTCGAGGGCCGCGCGCAGCTCGGTGAAGTACGTCTTCCAGCGCAGCCGGTAGAGCCCGCCGACCAGCCCCGCCCACTCCCGGTTCGCGTAGTCCTTCAGACCCTTGTCGGCCCCGGCGCGGGTGCCCCACACCGTCACCAACGACAGCTGGTCATAGGCGAGTTGGTCCCGTTCGCGGGCGTCGGCCCCCCAGTCGCGGGCGTCGGCCACCCAGCGGCCGAGCAGATGCCGGCCGTCGGTGGCCACGAGCCGGTCGAGGAGGTCGAGCAGGCCGAGCCAGGTGCGGGTGAGCGCGTCGAAACGGGCGGTGTCCCGCCGGTCGTACGCCTCCTTGATCCGCGGCAGCAGGACCCGGCTGCGGTTGGACAGGGCCTGCCGGGCCACGTCGAGCAGATCGCGACGGTACGCGGACGACCCCCGCAACTCCCGCCGTACCAGCAGGAGTTCGTCCAGGGCGGGCTCGAAGTCCGCCGCCTCGTACCGCAGCGCCTTCGGTGACCAGGAGGCCGCCGACGTCACCGCGAGCCCCGGACGCGCGCCGAAGAGACCGTCGGCTCCCTCGGCCCACTTGTCGGCGCGGGTCGTGCCGTACGCGGTGCGGCGCAGCACGTCCCAGGCGGCCCGGGCGTGCGGATCGGCAGCTCCGTAACGGCTCACCGACCATGCGGCGAACCACTTCTTCAGGTCCAACTCGCCGTCCAAGTCGCCGTCCAGCCAAGGCAGTTCGGAGAAAAGCGCGAAGGCGGCCGGATTGTTGTCGGCGGCCTCCGGCATCAGCGCGATGCCGCGCAGGGTGCTGCCGTCCTTGGTGCGCCACTTCTCGTACAGCTCGGCCCAGTCCGGGGTGTTCGCGCCGAGGACGGTGTGCCCGCCGAAGTTCCAGATCGAACCGAAGGTGTACGGCGTGGAGCCCCAGTCGGACTCGCGGTCGGTGACGGTGGGGAAGCGGTCGGAGAGCCCGTCGACGACGAGCATGCGGGACTTGTCGACGGCGTCGGTGAGGGCCTTCGGCGGGTTGTGCTGCCAGCCGAGGATCACCCAGACCGCGCCGGGGTGTGCCGCCTGAAGGGCCTTCTCCACGCCCTTCGCGGCGGCCGCGACCGGCACGTCACCGGGCTTGCCGCCCTCGTGCAGCAGATCCATCTTGTACAGCGTCGAAGGACCGAACAGCTCGTCCTGCGTCCGGTAGAAGGCCGCCGCCACCCGGGCGAACAGGTCCGTGCGCGGATCCAGCCAGTCCGGCCGGGCGAACCCGACCCAGTCGCCCTGCGGCACGGTCCGCGCCCCCGGATTGCGGTCCGCGAAACCCGCCGGGACGGTGCCGAAGTAGCCGGGCAGGACCGGCGTCATGCCGAGCTCGCGCGCCCGGTCGGCGATGCGGCGGCCGAGGCGGGCGCGTTTCGCGAGCAACTGCCGTGACACGGGGTGCGGGAAGGACGACATGTTCTGCAGCAGCCACCACGGCTGGTGCGCGGGCCCCGGCACCCAGGCCCGCAACTCCTCGTCGCCGTACCCGAATTCCTGGAAGAGCCGGTGGTAGAGGGCGTCGGCACCGGAGTACACGAGGACTTCGTTGTAGCCGTGCAGGGCGAGTACGTCGAGTTCGCGCTCCCAGTAGTCCCAGTCGGCGTAGGCGTTCGTATAGCCGTCGTTGGTGTCGTTGAGGACGAAGCGGTGCGGGACGTTGGCGCGTCTGGTGACGGGGGCGCCCGGGGCGGGCAGCGTCGCCGGGAGGTCGGTCTGGTCGCCCGCCCAGGTGATCGAGGCGTGCGCGGTGTGCTTCAGATAGTGGTTCAGGCCGGTGAGCTGGACGGCGGCGGTGGGCCCGGACACGACGACGTGCCCGCGCTTCCCGGACACCCGGAAGGCGTCCCCGGCACCCGGCTCGCCCTCCTCGGTCCTGAACGTGATCTGTTCCCAGTGCCGGGGGAGCAGCCGCCGTGCGGCCGCGCGGGCCGCCGCGGCGGGCCCGGTCCCGGTACGCGTGCGCACCGCCGTCCCCGCGCCCGGGCCCGGGGAGCCCTGCGACGACGCGGGCGAACAGGCCATGGCTGCGGCGCCGGCCGTACCGGCGAGCGCGGTCAGGACGGTGCGGCGGCGGGGCGGGTGCGGCATGCGGGGCTCCGGGGGTCGGGGCGGGCGCGGTGCGGACCGGGTGACTCGTGTCGTACCGAGGTGACTCTTGCCCGCCGCCGCCCCGTTCCGTAACCCTCGGGCCGGAGGTTGGCTGCCCCTTCACTCTCCGGCCGGACGCCGTTCGCCCGGGTGTCCCGCTCAGGCGGGCGGCTGCGTCCGCCGGAAGTAGTCGTTGCCGCCCTGGCCGGGCCAGGCGAACGTGAGCTGCCCGCCGCTGAGCGTGGCCTTGCCGGTGCCGACCTCGCCCATGCAGGTCGCGCGGATCTCCATGGCGGACGTGATGGTCCCCGGGCACGACTTGGTGCCGGAGCGCATGTCCATCGAGGTGCCGTTGACGGTCAGGACGATCAACCGCCCGCCCGAGCCGCGCGTCACGTGGTACCAGGTGCCCTGCACGGACTGCGGCCCGGTGGCGGGGCGCGTGGTCTTCTTCGGGGGCACGGCGGGCGCGCTGGTGCGCGGCTTGGTGGGGGTGGCGGCCGCGGTCGGCGTGCTGGTGCGCGCCGGGGTGGGGGAGGCGGTCGCCTTCGGCTTCTTCGTACGGCTCGGGGTGGGCGACGCGGTCTTCTTGGCGCCGGCCTTCTCGCCGTCGTCCTTGGCGGGCTCCTGCACGGACCCGGTGGAACCCGACGCGCCCTTGTCGCGCTTCTTGTCGTTGTCGTCACCTCCGCATCCGGTGAGCGCGAGGGCGAGCACGGCGGCGGCGCAGGTGGCAACGGCAGGTATTCGGCGCACAGAGATGTCCTGAATTCCGGTTGTGGTGGGGGGACTTGGAGGAGCCTGCCACACGCCTGATCGCGAGATCCAGAGTGGCCAAACATGTTCCTGGGATTAGTTCGAGTGCACCAAGGACCACCGGAATTCATCGGACCAGAGGGCGTCGTACGTCCCAACTGGGCCCGAGGAAGCCCTCGTTCCCCCCATTGACATCCGATGTATCCGCTTCTACGTTCCCGAGCGTTCCGTCAACGAACAGGAGCCGCTCATGCGACGAAGAGTCACCGGACTCGCCTTGCTCCTCAGTGCCGCGCTCGCGGCCGCCGCCGTGCCCCTCGCGGTCGCCGCACCCGCGGAAGGTACCCCCGCCCTCGCCCCCGCCCCGCCCCGGCCGGCCGGGGGCCCCGGCACCGACCACGCCACCGACGATCCCTTCACCGCCGACCGCGCCAACTGGTTCCGCCAGGACCGCTTCGGCATGTTCATCCACTTCGGCGCCTACTCGAACCTGGAGGGCGAGTACAAGCGCCCCGACGGCTCGGTCTGCCGGAACGCCGAGTGGATCAAGCGCGAGTGCAAGATCCCCGCCGCGGAGTACGAGAAGCAGGCGCGGAGCTTCGACCCGGCCGACTTCGACGCGAAGGCGGTCGTGCGGGCCGCCAAGGACGCCGGGATGAAGTACATCGTCATCACGTCCAAGCACCACGAGGGCTACGCGATGTGGCCGACGAAGGTGAACTCCTACAACCTGCGCGACCACTCGTCCTTCGACAAGAACCGCGACATCCTCGCCGAGCTGAAGACGGCGTCCGACGACGCGGGCATCAAGCTCGGCTTCTACTACTCGATCTGGGACTGGCACGACCCGGACTTCCCCGACCCGGCCACCTTCCCGAAGTACGAGAAGCGCATGTACGCGCAGCTCAAGGAGCTGGTCGACACCTATGACCCGGCGCTGCTCTGGTTCGACGGCGAGTGGGACACCGAGGACCCGCACAACCCGTGGACCGCGAGGGACGGCGAGCGCCTGGAGTCGTATCTGCGCGGCCTGGACCCGGACCTCGTCATCAATAACCGGGTCGGCAAGCGCCGCGTCGTCGACGGCGACTACGGCACGCCCGAGCAGGAGATCCCGGACGCGCCGGTCGACGGCCAGCTCTGGGAGTCCTGCATGACGCTCAACGACCACTGGGGCTTCGCCCGCTACGACCAGAACTGGAAGTCGAGCCGGACGCTCGTACGCAACCTCCTCGCGACCACGTCCCGCAGCGGCAACTACCTCCTGAACGTGGGACCCGACGCGCGCGGCCGCATCCCGCAGCCGTCCGTCGACCGCCTCAAGGAGATGGGCACCTGGCTGCGCACGGCGGGCCAGGGCGAGGCGGTGTACGGCGCGCGCTACGGCGGCCTCGTCGAGGAGCCGAAGTGGGGCGCGGTGAGCCGCAAGGGAAACAAGCTGTACGCGGCGGTCACGCAGTGGCCGGGCGCGGGTCGGTCCCTGCACCTCACGGCGCGCACGGACTTCGCCGTCAAGTCGGCCCGCGTCCTTGGCAGTTCGCAGAAGGTGACGGTCACCAAGGCGGGTGACGGCTACGACATCACGCCGTCCGGCGCCGCGACCAACCCCACCGCCACCGTCATCGAACTGACCGTGGACCCCGGCCGCGCGGCCCGCCCCGGCACCGGCAAGGGCCTCAAGCAGGAGATCTTCGACAACGCGGAACTGAGCGGAGCCCCGAAGCTCACCCGGGTCGACCCGGCGGTCAACCACGCCTGGAAGTTCCAGGGTTCACCGGACGCGTCGATCCCCTCCGACCGCTTCGGCGTCCGCTGGTCGGGCTCCATCGAGCCGCGGCACAGCGAGACGTACACGCTCACGACGGTCTCGGACGACGTCGTCCGCGTGTGGATCGACGGCAAGCTCGTCATCGACTCGTGGAACCCGCACGAGCCGAAGATCGACAAGGCGCAGGTGGCGCTGACGGCCGGAAAACGCCACAGCATCCGCATCGACTACGCGGAGAACACCGGCGAGGCGCACATGAAGCTGCTGTGGTCCAGCCCGAACCAGCCCCAACAGGTCGTCCCCCGCACCCAACTGTTCGCGCGGTAGAACGCTCTATTTAGTCGGACTAGAGGTCCGCGAGCGCGCTGTCCACGGTCGCCAGGAGAGCCTTCCGGTCGTCCTGGACCCGGCTCAGCACGCGCAGGCCGTAGTACGTGCTCTGTACCTGGCGGGCCAGGGTGCGGGCGTCGCGTCCCGACGCGATCTCCCCCGCATCCTGGCCCGCCCCCACGACCGCGCACAGCTCGTCCTCGACCCGGTCGAAGCAGCGCCGCACGGCGCGCTTGACGTCCGGGTCGAGGGCGGCGACCTCGGCGGCGGCGTTCATGGCGAAGCAGCCGCGCCGCCCCTCGGCGTCGTCGAGGTCGCTGTCGAGGGAGTGCAGCATCATGGCGCGCAGCCGCTCCTTCGCGGAGCCGGGCTCGTTCAGGCGCGCGATCTGCTCGGCGGTGACCGTCTCGTAGTACCGCCCCAGGGCGCGCAGATACAGCTCGCGCTTGCCGCCGAAGGTGTTGTAGAGGCTCGAAGGGCCGAGCCCGGTGCTGTCGCACAGGTCCCGGGTGGACGTGCCCTCGTACCCATGGCGCCAGAAGGTGTCCATGGCCGCGGTGATGACGCGGTCCTCGTCGAACTGTCGTGGCCTGGCCATGACGGCACACTAACTGTTTTGGAATACCTTTTCAAAACGTGGCCGCGGTATCTGCGCTGCCGTGCGCTCAAGCCTGGCCGCCCACAGTGCGCCCACGCACCCCACGGCGGCGAGACCGGCGCCGACCCAGGCGACGGATGTGTATCCGTATCCGGCGCCGATGGTGAGCCCGCCGAGCATCGGCGCCAGGGTGTTGCCGACGTTGAAAGCTGCCGTATTGGTGGCGCCGACGAGGGTGGGCGCGTCCGGCGCGAGCGTGAAAACGCGGGACTGGAGGGCGGGGTTGGTGACATACCCGGCGAGACCGAGCAGGAAGGTCAGGCCGATCACGACGACGAGCGTGGTGTGCGCGGTGAGGGCGAGGGCCGCGGAGATGACGGCGAGCGCGCCGAGCCCCACGGCGAGCGTGCGGACGGAGTGCGACTGGGCGGTGCGGCCGCCGATGATCAGCCCGATCATGCCGCCCGCCCCGAACAGCGCGAGCACGGCGGGCACCCCTCCCTCGCCGAGACCGCTCTCCTCCGTCAGGAAGGGCGCGAGATAGCTGAAGGTGACGATCACCGCGCCGAAGGCGAAGGCGGTGATGGCGTACGAGAGCCAGAGCTGCGGCCGTGCCATGCCGCGCAGTTCGGCGCGCACGGAGCGCGGCGCCTCGCCCTCGCTCCCGCCTGCCGGAATGGCGAAGGCGGTGCACAGCAGACTGACGGTGGTGGCGATGGCCACCGCCCAGAAGGCGGCACGCCAACTGGCCGACTGGCTGAGCACGGTGCCCGCCGGTACGCCGACGATGGTGGCCATGGTCAGCCCGCCCGCGACGAGCGCGACGGCCTTGCTCTGGGCGGCGCTCGGCACCAGCGCCACGGCGGTGGCCACGGCCACGCCCCAGAACCCGGCGTAGGCGAGCGCGCTGACGACCCGGGTCACGAACAGCGCGGCGTACCCGGGCGCGAGCGCGCCCACGACGTGCCCCGCGATGAACACCGCCTGAAGCCCCACCAGCGCGGTCCGACGCGGCCACCGCAGCGTGGCGACGGCGAGCAGCGGCGCGCCGACGACCATGCCGATGGCGAAGGCGGAGATGAGCAGCCCGGCGTCGGGAATCGAAACCCCAAGGTCCTCGGCCATGCCGGGCAGCAGCCCCGACAACATGAACTCGGAGGTCCCTTGGGTGAAGATCCCGAGCGCCAACACATAGACGGCGAGCGGCATACGGGTGCCGCTGTTTTGGAGCGAGTGCTTCATAACGAGGACGCTAGCATGTTCTGAAGCACTCGATTCAAAACGAGGGCGCGATGAAGGCGCTCGGTAACGGAGGCGCCCCGTCAGGGGCGCGGGGCTCTGTCTATTTGCGGCTCCGCCGCGTGGGCGCGGGCTCCGCCGCGTGGGCGCGACCAGCCCAGGCACCGCCGCAGCCGACCGAATCGCTCAAGCGGCAGTAACGGCGTACTCCGTAAACACACCGCACGCGGTGAACCCAAGGCGCCGGTACACCGGTTCCCCGTCCGGCGACGCCTGGAGGACGACGGTGGGAAACCCCGCAGCCCGGGCGGAGCCCAACGCGGCGAGGGTGATCGCCCCGCCATACCCACGGCGCCGCTCGCCGACGAGCGTGGAGACGTTGTAGACCCCGGCGACCCCCGCGTACAGAAACACCTCGGCGGTGCACACCGCACGGCCACCCACGTACCCGACGAGAAGCCGAGCGGGGCACCCGGGCGCAAGGACCTGCTCGGCCGCGTCCGCGTAGAAGCGCCGCACGGTACCGGCGGGCGGCTCCCAGTTCGCGGCGAGAACGCGGGCGTAGTCGGCAAGCTCCCGCTCGGTCCGGACGGGCCGGATGTCCAGGCCGTCGACGTGAGGCGAGGCCGGGGCAATGCTGAGGTCGGCCCACATCCCGACCTCCCTCTCGGAGGCCGGAAGCCCCGCCGCAGCGAGCCGCACCCCGAGATCGCCGGGCGCGGACGCGGGCCCCACCCACCACGAGAACGTGCGCCCCCGCGCCCGCAGTTCGCGGACGACCGCCGCGATCCGCGCGTCCGCGCTCTCGGCGGTGAAGCGTGCCGTGGCGACGATGTTGAAGGTGTCGTCGTCGATGCCGCTGTCCGCGACGAGCAGGTCGTCGGTCTCCGTGACGGTCGCGCCGGGCAGGCGGCGGTGCAGATGGCAGGCGTGCTCGGCGAGGTTGCTCTCCATGCGGGCGAGCAGCTCGGGCGGGGTGGGGGAGTGGTCGCTCACGCACGCATCATGTTTCATCCCGGCCCCCGCCTGTCCAACGAATTCCGCTGCTTAGGCTGTCCGGGTGGACCGGCGCCGGCTGAAGCTCTGTGTGGACGTACTGCTCGTGCTCGTGGCCGCGCTCATGGGGCTCGCGGCGAACTACGCGACCAGCCGGACCGACCACGTGCCGTGGGTGCTGCGGGTGTTGCGGGACTGGTCGCTGCCGCTGCTCGGCCTCGCGGTGCTGCTGCTCGTGGCCGGGCAGGTGTGGCTGCACCTGCTCGACCGGCCCGCACCAGCCCGCCCGGCGTGGGACTCAAGTCAGCCTCCCTACCCGGGGCTTGAGGCGTTCACCGAGGACGACGCGGGCGTCTTCTTCGGCCGGGACCGGGAGATCGCGGAGCTGGTGGCGCGGCTGCACCCGGTCTCGGCGGTGGCCGCCGCGCGCCGCTGCGTGGCCGTCATCGGGCCGTCCGGCAGCGGCAAGTCGTCCCTGGTGCGGGCGGGGCTGCTGCCCGCGCTGGCCGCGCGGCGGGAGCGGTGGGCGGTGGTGCCGCCGTTCGCGCCCGGGACGGACCCTGTGGCAGGGCTGGCTTCCGGTCTCGCGGCGGTGAGGCCGCTGCGGGAGTCGCACACGGTACGTGGCGGACGTACCGCTCCGGTCCTGCTGGTCGTCGACCAGCTCGAGGAACTGCTCACGCTGGCCGGGGAGCATGAGCGCGAGGCGTTCCTGGAGAGGGTGGCCGAGGCCCTGGAGGCCGACCCGCACCTGTGGGTCGTGGTCACGCTGCGGTCGGACTTCCTGACGGAGTTCCTGGAGACCGGGCACGCGGCGCTGGCCCAACAGCCCGTACTCATCGGGGCACTTGGGCGCACCGAGCTGTTCGAGGTGATCGAGAAGCCGGGGGAGCGGGCCGGGCTCGCCTTCCCGCCCGCGCTGGTCGCCCGCATGGTCGACGACACCGGCGGCGGCGACGCGCTGCCGCTGCTCGCGTACACCTTGCAGGCGCTGTTCCTGCGGGCGCGCGACCGGGGAGCGGTGACCGAGGACGACTACGGCCAACTCGGCGGAGTCGCCGGGGCGTTGTCCGACCAGGCCGACCGCATCCACGCGGAGCTGCGCGCGGCGGACGCGGGCGCGCCGGTGCTGCCGACGCTGCTGAAGTTCGTGTCCCTGGAGCACGGGGAGCCCACCCGGCGCCGGGTGGCGCGGGCCGACCTCGCGCCGGGCGAGCGGGCGGTCGCGGAGGCGTTCGTCGCGGGGCGGCTGCTCACCGGCGACGGGGACGTGCTCGACGTGGCGCACGAGGCGCTGTTCCGCCGGTGGGCGCCGCTGCGGGAGGCGGTCGCGGCCGGGGAGGAGACGCTGCGGCGGCGCACGGAGCTGGAACGGGCGGCGCGGGACTGGGCCAACGCGGGGTGGCGGGACGCGTATCTGTTCAGCGGGGAGCGGCTGGCGGTCGCGCGGCGGTGGGTGGACGAGGCGCCGGACGCGTTCGCGGGGGTGCAGCTGGTCGTCGACTTCCTCGACATCTCGGTGCAGCACGACTCGGCCGCGCTGGAGCGGATGGCTGACGCCGTGGCGCGCCGGGCCATCGAAGTCGCCCCGCGGGACCCGGAGTTGGCGGTCCTCGCCGCGCTGGCGGCCGTCGAGGAGTGCGCGCCGACTTCGGTCGCGCAGCAGGCGCTGCACGCGGCGCTCAACGTGGCCCATCGGCGCGCGGTCTTCCGGGGGCACGAGCAGGACGTCAACTGCGTGGCCTGGTCGCCCGACGGGACGCGTCTCGCGACGGCGTCGGACGACGGGACCGTACGGGTGTGGGACCCGGAGGGGCGGGCCGAGCCCGTTGTCCTCACCCGGGCCGGTGGCGGGGAACGGGTGCAGGCCGTCGCCTGGGCGCCGGACGGCGAGCGGATCGCGGCGGGGTCGCGGGACCGCACGATCACGGTGTGGGACGTGGGGACGCGGGCCGAGCTGGGGGTGTGCGTCGGGCACGACGCGCCCGTGGCGAGCGTCTCCTGGGCACGTGACGGCGTTCGGCTGGTCAGTGCTGCTACCGACCACGTCGCCCGTCTTTGGGACACGGGGACGTACGCAGGGACGGCTGTTCCGGTGGAACGCGGCCGGTTGGGGTGGAACGTGGCGTGGTCGCCGGACGGGCGTCAGATTGCCGCCTCATCGGCCGAAGGCGCCGTCGTGCTGTGGCGCCCGAGGGATCAGGCCGTTCGCCACCTCGCCGACGGAGGCGGCGCCGTCATGGCGCTCGCGTGGTCACCGGGCGGCGACCGCCTCGCCTCGGTGTCGGAAGACAGGAAGACCAGGGTCTGGGACGTGCGCCGGTGGTCGAGGGTGGGCATCCTTGAGCCCGCCCACTGTTTCACGACCCTGGAGCCTCTGAGCTGCGTCACGTGGTCCACGGACGGCGACCGCATCGCCGTGGGCGACGACCGCACCCTGCGCGTGTGGACCCTGGAAACCCGCGAGGAGCTGGCACTCGTCGGCCACGCCGACAGCGTCAACTCCGTGTCGTGGCAAGGCGACCGCATCGCCTCCGTGTCCCGGGACCGGACTCTGGCCCTGTGGGACCTCCACGCGCCGGGCGGTCAGCTCCAGACCCTGCGCGGCCACGAGGGCTCCGTCGTGAGCGTCGACTGGTCCCCGTCAGGCACTCACCTCGTCACCGGCGGCGTCGACGGAACCGTCAACGTCTGGGACGTGGCGGAAGGACGCGTGTCGGCGACGACACACACCGGCCAGGTGGGCGGTGCCGTGTTCTCACCCGACGGCACCCGGATCGCCGTCGCCGACCACAGCGGCCACGCGTTCCTCTGGCATCCGCCCGCGGTGACCGCGCTCGCCTTCCTGGACGGCCACCGCGAGGCCGTCACCTCCCTCGCCTGGTCCCCGGACGGCACCCGCCTCGCCACCACGTCCCGCGACGGCACCAGCCGTGTCTGGGACGCGAGCGACGGCCGCGAGCTCATGACGCTGATCACGGGGAGGTACTGGCTCGGCGGCGCCGCCTGGTCCCCCGACAGCCGCTACCTCGCCACATCGCTCACCGACAAGGCGTTCCGTGTCTGGGACGTCGAGCAGGGCACGGCCGTGGCGACCCTCGAAGGCCACACCGACTACGTGTGGCGCATGGCCTGGTCGCCCGACGGCCGCCGCGTCGCGACCGGCTCGCGCGACCGCACCGTCCGCCTCTGGGACCCGTTCGACGGCACGGAGTTGCGCACGATGACCGGCCACACGGACCGGGTGCAGGGTATCGGGTGGTCCCCGGACGGTACGCGCCTCGCCACCGCGTCCTGGGACCGCACGGTCCGCCTCTGGGACCCGGCCGAGGGCCGCGAACTCGCCGTCGTCGGCGTCCACGACGACCAGGTCAACGATCTCGTCTGGTCGCCGGACGGCAGTCGCCTCGCCACGGTTTCCCGTGACCGTACGCTCCGCATCTGGAACCCCACGACGGACCTGAACCCGCTTCTGGAGCGGGCCCGTTCCCGCGTCTTCCGCGACCTCACGGACGAGGAGCGGCGCAGCCTGCTGCTTCCTGCCCGGAGGCGTACGTGAGGAAGTCCGCCCACGCGGCGGGGCCCAGGGCGAGCTGGGGGCCCTTGGGGTTCTTGGAGTCGCGTACGTGTATGGCGGCGGGGCAGGGGGCGACTTCGACGCAATCGTCGCCGTCCCCGCTGCTGTAGCTGCTCTTGAACCAGGTCAGTTCAGTGGTGCTCATTGCGCTCCTCGCATCCGCTGCAGCAGGCTCACCGAGTCTTTGAGGGAGAGGGCCTGCGAGCGCATCCTGGCATACCGAGTCTGGAGCACGCTGATCTCTTTCGGGTCGGAGATGAGCTGGCCGTAGCGCTGCCCCTCGCAGTACGCGAACCACTTGTTGTCCGGGGTCTCTAGGAGCCGCATGGGGCCCGCCAGCCCGGCGTGGCTCTCGCTCACAAGCGGCATGACCTGGATCTCGATGTTGCGCCGCTCGGCCAAGCCGAGGATGTGGTCGATGAGTTCCAGGGCGACCGCAGAGCCTCCGATCCGCCGGTGGAACAGGTGCTCTTCGAGGATGAAGCTGTACGCCGTGTTCGGCCGCTCCGTGAGCAACGTCTGCCGCTCCAAGCGCGCAGCGAGCTGTGCTTCGACCTGTTCGTCGCGCAGCGGCGGAAGTTGGCCTGCGAACAGAGCATGTGCGTACGCAGGAGTCTGCAACAGGCCCGGAACCATCCGGCATTCGTACGTGTAGAGCGTGATGGCCTCCTGCTCCAACTGAGCCCACCGCTTGAACCACGACGCCAACCCCCGCTGTCGGGAAAGCTGATGCACCACCAACCGCAGCGTCCCGAACGCGTCCAGCGTCGCCTCCGACTGGTCGACGAACCGGGGCGGCGGAAACCGCCTCCCCTGCTCAATAGACGCAATGAAGTGCGCCGAGTACCCGATCTCAGGAGCCAGGGACTCCTGCGTGTACCCGGCCCGCTTGCGGAAACTCTTCAGAGCCGCACCGAAGGCCTTCAGGCCATCCGTCGGCTCGGGCTCATTCGTGCCAGGCGTGCTTGACGACATCACGGGTCTCCCCAGACGCTTGCGTACCGTTCCCCGCCAACGCGCCCATGCTCACGGACAGTTACCCGTACTGTCCACACTTCGCACCCGTACACTTACGGAGCGTACGAGTTCGGCCCCTGCCGCCGGGCGCCGTCGCAGGTCACGGTGGGCGCCATGCCAGCCCAGGTGCAAACCCCCACACCAGCACACACGTTCACGCAGCGCATCAGTGCCACCCCGCGCGGGGCCCGCCTCGCCCGCAGGCTCACGCGGTACCACCTCGACGGGTGGGGCATCCCGTACGACAGCGAACTCTCCGACGCGGTGGCCCAGGTGGCCGCCGAACTGGCCGCGAACGCGGCGACCCACGGCCGCGTGTCGGGCCGGGACTTCGCGCTGCGCCTGCTGCTCCTCGCGGACGGCGTACGTATCGAGGTGACCGACACCCGGACGGAGTGCCGCCCGCCGGAGAGACCTGAACTGCCGTCCCCGGACGAGGAGTCGGGCCGGGGCCTCGTCCTGGTGGCGGCCCTCGCCACCAGGTGGGGCGTCGACGCCCGCTCCGTCGGCAAGACGGTGTGGGCGGAGGTCAGCCCGCCCGGCGGCTGAGCACCCCCGCCTGGAAGCGCGACGTCGCCCCGAGCTCCGCCATCAGCGCGGCCACCCGCCGCCGGTACGTCCGCAAGGACATGCCGAGGCGGCGCGCGGCGGCCTCGTCGGTCAGCCCGGCCGCGAGCGCGGCGAGCACCGCGCGGGACTCCTCACCGAGGACGGGCGGGCGGGCGGCGGGCGCCCCCAGGCAGTCGGCGAGGTCGTCGGCGGCCTCCCACGCCGCGTACAGCAGGGACCGGACGCCCTCGACGACGACGGGCTCGCTGATCACCGTGTACGTGCGGGCGCCGCGCGCCTCGGAGCCCGCGAGGATCGCCACCCGCCCGTCGATGACGATCGCCTCGCGCGCGAGCGGCGCCGAGGAGATCCGCACCTGCGCCCCGGACGCGGCGATCCGGGCGAGGCGCCGCTCGGACTCGGGGTCGCCGAGGGCCTGCCGTGTGTACACCTTGCGCATCGCGAGGCCGTCCGGGCCGGGCCGCAGCCGGGGCCGCCGCCCGTCGTTGAAGACGGCGTTCGTCCCCGCGGACCACGTGACGAGATCCGTGGCCCCGCACAGGTACTCCGTGCGCGCCGACGCGATCAGGTCGCCGGCCCGCCGCACCAGTTCCGCCTCGCCGCGCAAGGTGACGACCGCCGCCGCTCCGCCGTGCTCCATGTCCCGTCCCGCCTCCCCGTTTCCGCGGGCTGGCAGCAACGTGCCACCCCGGCCCGCGCCGCCCGCCCCGCTCGCAGGATAGGGCCATGCCGAACGTGAACGACATCCACGCCTCCGCCGCCGGCCGCCTGCTCATCGGCGGTGACCTGCCCGTACAGCGCATGGGCTTCGGCGCCATGCGGCTGCCGAGCCGCACCTGGGACGGCCCTCCACACGACCCCGTCAACGCCCGCGCGGTGCTGCGCCGCGCCGTCGAACTCGGCGTCGACCACATCGACACGGCCGCCTTCTACTTCTACAAGGACCTGGCCGCCAACGACTTCATCCGCGAGGCCCTCCACCCGTATCCGGAGGACCTCGTCATCGCCACGAAGGTCGGCCCCGACCGCGACCGCGACCACAACTGGCTGACCCCCGCCGACCCGGCGAAGCTGAAGGCCGACGTCCACCGGAACCTGCGCCGGCTCGGCCGCGACCGGCTCGACCTCGTCTATCTGCGCTTCCACGCCGACGAGGGGCCCGGCAACGGCCGCTTCGAGGCCCTCGCCGAACTTCGCGAAGAGGGCCTCATCCGGCATCTCGGCGTCAGCAACGCCACGCCGGAACAGCTCGCCGAGGCCCAGTCCGTCGCGCCCGTCACCGCCGTGCAGAACAAGTTCAGCCCCGTCGACCGGGGCGCCGACGCGGTGGCCATGGTCGAGCTCTGCGCCCGGCAGGGCATCGCCTTCGTGCCGTTCTACCCGCTCGGCGGCACCGGCGCCCCGCACATCGAGGGGCTGCGGCGGGTCGCCGAGCGGCACGGCGCGACGGCCGCGCAGGTCGGCCTCGCCTGGTCCCTCTCCGTGTCCCCCGCGGTCCTCGCCATCCCCGGCACGTCCTCCCTCGACCACCTGGAGGAGAACATCGCCGCGGCCGCGCTCCGCCTCGACGCCGCCGACCTGGCGGAGCTCAGCGGCACCTGACCCGCACGGGCCCGCGTCAGAGGCCGAGCACGCGCGGGTCCGAAGCCAGCGCTCTGAAATACTCCGCGGGGTCCGGCACCATTCTGCGCTCCTTGAGGTCGAGCAGGCCGCCGAGGCCGGTGACCGTCGCGGCCACCGTGCCGTCCGCCTTGGTGATGGTCTGCTCGACCCGGAACTTCTTGCCCTCGCTCCACACGAACACGCAGTCCACCCGCACCTCGTCGCCCGCGCGCAGCTCGCTGCGGTACCGCACGGTGTTCTCCAGGGCCACGGGTCCGACGCCCTTGCCTATGAGGTCCTGCTGGTCGATGCCCGCCGCGCGCAGGATCGACCAGCGCGCGTGCTCCGCGTACTGCAAGTACACGGCCTGGTTGAGGTGGCCCTGGGAGTCCGTCTCGTACCCACGGACGGTGACGCTCACGGCGAACGGCTCGGTCACGGCTTCTCCTTCGAGTCGGTGCGATTGTCCACGGTCACGCGCGCCGCGGTGACGCGAGGGCGTACCGCCTGCCGGTGCGGGCCTCGGCGTGTTCGCTGACCTGCCAGCCGGCCCGCTCCAGGGCCGTCCCGCAGGCGCGCACGCCCTCGGCTGTGGGCTCGCGGACCGCGACGGCGTCCGGCTGCTCCGTCGCCGTCACGCGATAGCCCTCGCGGCCGGGGCGGGCCGGGGTGCGGCCCGCGGCCTCCAGGGCTATCGCGGCGGCCTGGGTGAGATGCGCGCGCTCCCACGCGCACGGTCTCTCCCGGTCGCCGTCCGGATTCGTCATCCGGCGCATCTCGACCAGGCCCAGCCACGCGTCGCGCACCTCGCGGGCCCGCGCGGGGCCGTCCTCGCCGAGCGGGGCCTCCTCCGTGCCCGTGCGGGCCGCGAACACGCCCCGCACGGGCTCCACGGGGGCCGTCTCCGGCGCCGCCCCCGCCGGCTCGTCCCGGACGCGGTGGCCCGCCGGCGTCAGGAAATACGCGTGCGGCGGGCGGGGGTGCCGGAACGCGAGCTGCAGCCGCACGAGTGCGGTGAGCTGCGCATCCGTCCCCGTCAGGCGGCCCGTGACCGGGTCCGCCGCGGCGATGATCCGCCGCTGCGCGGGCGTCGTCGGCTTGGTCATGGTTCCGATGGTGCCTCGTGCCACTGACAACGGGGGCCCGCGGGGCGGTGGGGCGCCGCCCGGGTCAGCGCACGGTGCCCGACGCCAGGTCCACGACCTGCTCCGCGATCAGTTCGAGCAGCGCACGGTCCGCGTCGGCGCTGGCGCGCTCGGCGGGGTTGCCCGGGTACGTGTCGAGCAGCACGTGGGTGGCGCCCAGCTCCTCCAGCGCCGTCAGGTCGGCGCGGAGCTGGTCCGCGCTGCCGTGGCCCAGCGGGCGCTCGGGGGTGTCCGGGTGCGGGGCGAGCCGGAGCTGGAGGCGCGGCACCAGCTCCGGCACCGTCCGTCCCGCCGCGTCCGCCGCCGCCGCGAGCCGGGGGAGCGCCTCGCGCAGGCCCGCGAGCGTCGGCATGAACGGGTGCCAGCCCTCGCCCAGGCGGCCCGCCCTGCGCACCGCCGCCGGGGAGTTGCCGCCCACCCACACCGGCGGGTGCGGGGGTGTCGCCGGGGCCGGGGCCGTGCGGACGTCCGTGTACGCCACGTAGCGGCCGTGGTACGTCGTCGGGTCGTCCGTCCACGCCGCGCGTATCGCCGCCAGGTACTCGTCCGTGATCGCGCCGCGCTCCCCGAAGGGGATGCCCAGCGCCTCGTACTCCGGCCTCGACCAGCCCACTCCCGCGCCCAGGATGAAGCCGTCCCTGTGCATGCGGTCGATGTTCGCCGCGAGGCGGGCCGTCTGGAGGGGGTGGCGGTACGGGATCACTGTGACCGTGGTGCCCAGGCGGAGGCCCGGGACGCGGCCCGCGAGGTGGGCCGCCAGCACGAACTGGTCGTAGAACGGGGCCGGGTATGCCTCGTGCACGTCCTGTGTCACCGCGATGTGGTCCGAGATCATCGCGAAGGTGAAGCCCAGGTGGCGGGCGGTGGTTGCCTGCTGGGTGAGGGTTTCCGGGGTCGTCCCCGGGCCGAAGTTGAGAAGATTTACGCCGTATCGCATACGTCGCAGTGTCCCTGATCGGCGATCAAGTGCGGGGGGTGGGGCGGGGGTTGTTCCCTGCCGGGCTTTCCCCAGCCCTACCCCTTCCCGGCTGTATCAATTTGCGGCTCCGCCGCGTGGGGGGGCTCCGCCCCCGGCAGGGCCCCGCCTCAGGGGCGGACGTTCCACGTGGCCAGGACCGGGCGGCCGTGTTCGTGGCTCAGGCGGCTCACGGTGCCTGTGGAGAGTTGGAAGTGGGCGCCCGCCGCGGGGGGCAGACCCAGGCGGCGGGCCGTCAGGACGCGGAGGTAGTGGCCGTGGGCGAAGAGCACCACGCTGCCCTCCGTGTTCGCGAGCGCGGCGTCGACCTTGGCGAGCATGCGATCAGCCCGGGCACCGACGTCCTCGGGGCTCTCCCCAGGATGCTCCGGCGGCCCAGCGGCCACCCCGTCGGTGAAGAGGAACCAGTCCGGGCGAGATCGGTGGATTTCGACGGTGGTGACACCTTCGTACGCCCCGTAGTCCCACTCGGCCAGATCCTCGTCCACCCGCGCATGCCCGAACCCGGCAAGCTCCGCGGTCTCGCGCGCGCGCACGCGCGGGCTGGTGAACGCGGCCTCGACGCCGTACTTCCCGATGAGCGGCGCGAGCGAGCGGGCCTGGTCCCGGCCGTGGTCGGTGAGAGGGACGTCCGACCAGCTCGTGTGCTGTCCGGACAGGGACCACTCGGTCTCTCCGTGGCGGACGAGGAGAAGATCACCCATGGTGTCGACGGTCCTGTTCTGGTCGGCGGAATGTCAGCTCCGCGTATGTATACGAAGCCCGGACGCTTAGCAGTACCCGCCTCGGGATAGCGATGTGCCCAGGCCATCCCCCAATTGAAGTCGAAGGGCATTCATCGTGCATCCGGCTCAGAAGTTCGGCGACAACCCCGTCGAAGTACGAGAAACCGGCCACTACACGGAGGAATACGTACCCAGCTTCGTGGAGAAGTGGGACTCGCTCATAGATTGGGAACGGAGGTCACGGAGCGAAGGCGACTTCTTCATCGACCTGCTGCGCAAGCGGGGCGTGAAGAGCGTGCTCGACGTGGCGACGGGCACCGGGTTCCACTCGGTGCGGCTGCTCGCCGCGGGGTTCGACACCGTCAGCGCGGACGGCAGCGCCGACATGCTGGCGGCGGCCTTCGCCAACGGCATGAAGGACGGTCACGTCATGCGCGTCGTCCAGGCGGACTGGCGCTGGCTCAACCGCGACGTGCACGGCGAGTACGACGCCATCGTCTGCCTCGGCAACTCCTTCACCCATCTGTTCTCGGAGCGCGACCGCCGCCGCGCGCTCGCCGAGTTCTACGCGATGCTCAAGCACGACGGCATCCTCGTCCTGGACCAGCGCAACTACGACGCCATCCTCGACGACGGCTACACCAGCAAGCACAAGTACTACTACTGCGGCGAAGACGTCTCCGTGGAGCCCGAGTACGTGGACGAGGGGCTCGTGCGGATGCGGTACAGCTTCCCGGACGACTCCGTGTACCACCTCAACATGTTCCCGCTGCGCAAGGACTACACCCGGCGGCTCATGTCGGAGGTGGGGTTCCAGAACATCGAGACGTACGGGGACTTCCAGCACACCTACCGGGGCGAGCAGCCCGACTTCTTCGTGCACGTCGCGGAGAAGGAGTACCGCGACGACGAGGAGGACGAGCGGTACACCGGCGCGGTCGGCGTCGCCCGCAACTACTACAACTCCTCCGACGCCGACACCTTCTACGCCAAGGTGTGGGGCGGCGAGGACATCCACATCGGCCTCTACGAAGGCGCCGGCGAGCCCATCGCCGACGCCAGCCGCCGCACCGTCGAGCGGATGGCCGGCAAGCTCGGCCTCACCCGGGACTCCGTCGTGCTCGACCTGGGGTCCGGATACGGCGGCTCGGCGCGCTATCTGGCGTCGACGTACGGCTGCCGGGTCCTCGCGCTCAACCTCAGCGAGGTGGAGAACAAGCGCCACAAGGAGCTCAACCACGCCCGCGGCCTCTCCGGCCTCATCGAGGTCGTCGACGGGTCCTTCGAGGACATCCCCTACCCGGACGACGTCGTCGACGTGGTGTGGTCGCAGGACGCCTTCCTGCACAGCGGCAACCGCGCCCGCGTCCTGGAGGAGGTGACCCGCGTGCTGCGGCCCGGCGGGCAGCTCATCTTCACCGACCCGATGGCCGTCGACAACTGCCCGCCGGGCGTCCTGCAACCGATCCTCGACCGCATCCACCTGGACAACATGGGCTCACCCGGCTTCTACAAGCGCGAGCTGGAAGGGCTCGGGTTCGTGCCCTCCGGCGGAGGGCCCGCCGGACCGGGCGGAACCGGCGGATTCGAGGAGCACCGCGAGCAGTTGATCACGCACTACGCGCGCGTGCTCGAGGAGACCGAGCGACAGGAAGTACAGGGGCTGGCCGGCCAGGTCAGCCACGACTACCTCACGCAGATGAAGAAAGGGCTCGCCCGCTGGGTCGCCGCCGGGCGTGACGGGCACATCACGTGGGGCATCCTGCACTTCCGGCGCGGAGGGAGCGCCTGACAGGAGGCCGGAGCACCGGAGCACCGGGGCAGCGCCGACCGGCCCCGGTGCTCCGGCCCACGCGGGTCACTCCGCGCCCCCCGGCGGGCCACCGCCGCCGCGCTCAGCGCGGCCGCAGCTCACGCCCGCCGAACGCCCCCGTCCCGTCCGCCTGCTTCCACCACGCCTCCAGGCCCGCCTGGTCCAGGTCCCGCCAGCACGGCGTCTCCTCGACGAGGGCCCGGCCGAGCCGCCGGCCCAGGTCGACCATGGTGCGGCCCGCGACGGTGCGGTCGGTGTCGTACGACTCCAGGGCCTCCGGCCAGGTCGTCGCCGTGGCGATGGCGGACTCCAGGACCGTGGCGTCCTGCAGCGCCTTCACCGCGCCCGCGCCGGTGTGCGGGCGCGCGACCGTCGCCGCGTCGCCCGCGAGCAGCACCCGGTCCCGGGCGTAGCGGGGCGCCGTGAAGTCGTACATGGGCTGGAGGAACACCTCGCCCGGCGCGGTCGCGCGGACCAGGGCGCCCCAGTAGGGCGGCAGCAACTCGTCGGCCACGTACGCGAGATGGGCGCCGAGCGCGTCGGTGAGGCCGCCGGGCGGCAGGCTGGTGGGGTTGGTGAAGCCGAGGCCGGCGTCCAGGCCCGGGGGCGGCGCCGTGTACAGGACCCAGTTGACGCGGTGGCCGCCCGCGCCGTCCGGGATGCGGTAGACGATCACGTGCCCGCCGTCGAAGACGACGTACACGCTGTCCTCCGCGGCCCACAGGTGCGGATCGGAGAGACGGTCCTCGGGGTAGGCGCCGCGCCAGGCCAGATAGCCCGCGTACTCGGCGCCGAGGCCGGGGTGGGCGGCCGCGCGGACCATGGAGCGGTAGCCGTCCGCGCCGATCACGACGTCGAACCGCTCGGTGCCGCCGCCGGTGTCCACCTCCGCGCCGAACGGGCAGGACCGCACGGCCTCGACGGACGTGCCGGTGCGGAACTCCACGGACTCGGGCACCCGGCGCCGCAACTCGCCCCACAACGGGCCCCAGTTGTAGGTGCGGAACGGGAACGGCATCGCGCCGAGCTCCTTGCCGAGCGGGCCCGACGCCCGCTCGTCCCGCACGTACCAGCGGCGTCTGACGAGCTGCACCCAGGGCATGTCGGCGTCCATGTACCCGGCGGACTCCAGCTCCGCGTAGCGCGAGTTGTGCACCGCCAGGCCCACGCCCCGCTCCGCGAGCCGGCCCGCGGCCCGCTCGTACACCGTGATCTCGTCCGCGCCGCCACGGTGCGCCGCCAGCGCCATGGCGCACCCCGCGACGCTGCCGCCGACGACGGCGACCCTGCCTGAATGCATCATCACGCCATCCTGGCAGGCAAGATGACGTTCTGTCATGACCGCGATTCAGCGCGTGGCCGACACGCCCGACCTCGTGGCCATGGACACACCGCGGCCCGCGAAGAACGGCTCGAAGGCCGCCGGGGACAGCTCGGCGACGCGGGTGCCCGCGTCGATGCCCGACGAGTTGTGGAAGTGCAGGGAGCCGTCCGGCGCCCGCCCCGTGATCAGGACCAGATGCCCGCCCCGGCCCGGCGCGGGCCGCTCGGGGCGCCGGATCTCGAAGTGCACGGACACCATCACCGTCCGCCCCGCGTCGAGGAGCGGGACGATCTCGTCGAGCGTGAGGTGCCGGTGCACGGTCGCCTCCACGCCGTGCACGTCGCGTACGTACTCGGCGAACGGGGCGTAGATCAGCCCGCGGATCATGCCCCCGGCGTCCGGGGCGTCCTCGGTGTACGCCCCGTACTTCAGTGCGCCGTCGCGCAGCTCGAAGAGCGACGGCGCGTCCGGGCCGAGCGCCATCCGCAGGCATGCGATCCCGCAGAGATGGCTGCACCAGCGCGCGTAGTCCTCCAGGGTGGCGGCGCCCGACTCCCGCCAGGCCGGGTCGTCGGCCCGGTCATGACCCTCGTACACGATCTTCTCGACGAGGTCCGGCGAGGCGAACTGAGTGAGGGACGGGGTCCCGCAGGTGGTGCAGAGGCTCACCGACACGCTCCTGACTAGTGGCCTGGCCGCCGGGCCCGACTACTGGCGATAGCCGCTCAGGAAGCGGCCGATGCGGCTGATCGCCGCGTCCAGATCGTCAGCGTACGGGAGGGTGAGGATGCGGAAATGGTCGGGGCGCGGCCAGTTGAAGCCGGTGCCCTGGACGACCTGGATCTTCTCCTGGAGCAGCAGGTCGAGGACGAACTTCTCGTCGTCGTGGATCGCGTGCACCTTCGGGTCCAGGCGCGCGAACGCGTACAGCGCACCGCGCGGCTTCACGCACGAGACCCCGGGGATCTCGTTGAGCTTCTGCCAGGCGCGGTCGCGCTGCTCGTACAGGCGGCCGCCCGGGGCGGTGAGCTCGTGGATGGACTGGCGGCCGCCGAGCGCGGCCTGGATCGCGTACTGGGCGGGCGCGTTGGGGCACAGCCGCATGGAGGCCAGCATCGTCAGGCCCTCCAGATAGTTCCGCGCGTGCTGCTTCGGTCCCGTCACCACCAGCCAGCCGGAGCGGAAGCCCGCGACGCGGTAGGTCTTGGAGAGGCCGCAGAACGTCAGGACCACCAGGTCGGGGGCGAGCGCGGCGACGCTGTGGTGCACCGCGTCGTCGTACAGGATCTGGTCGTAGATCTCGTCGGCGAACACCATCAGGCCGTGCCGCCGGGCCAGGTCGAGGATGCCCTCGATGATCTCGCGGGGATAGACCGCGCCCGTGGGGTTGTTGGGGTTGATGATCACGACGGCCTTGGTGCGGTCGGTGATCTTCGACGCCATGTCGTCGAGGTCGGGGTACCAGTCGGCCTGCTCGTCGCACAGGTAGTGCACGGCCTTGCCTCCGGAGAGGGTCGTCACGGCCGTCCAGAGGGGGAAGTCCGGGGCGGGGATGAGGACTTCGTCGCCGTCTTCGAGCAGGGCCTGTACGGCCATCGTGACCAGCTCGGACACGCCGTTGCCGAGGAAGACGTCGTCCACGGAGAGGTCGTCGAGGCCGAGCGCCTGGTAGCGCTGGACGACGGCGCGGCGGGCGGAGAGGACGCCGCGCGAGTCCGTGTAGCCGTGCGCGCCCGGCAGCATCCGGATCATGTCCTGGACGATCTCCTCGGGCGCCTCGAAGCCGAAGAGCGCGGGATTGCCGGTGTTGAGGCGCAGGACGCTGTGGCCCGCCTCCTCCAGGGCGTTGGCGTGCTCGATGACCGGGCCGCGGATCTCGTAACAGACCTCGCTGAGCTTGCTCGACTGCCGGAACTCCATGCGGTGTGCCTCCCGTGGCGTGCGTTACTTGGTTTTACCAAGTCGCCGCTTGGAAAGTCCAACAACTTGTCTAGACTGCGACGCATGCCACCTCGACCGTCGACTCGTCCGCGCCGAAGCTACGACCAGTACTGCGCCGCCGCCCGCGCCCTCGACGCCGTCGGCGACCGCTGGACCCTGCTGATCGTCCGCGAACTCCTCGCCGGGCCCCGCCGGTACACCGACCTGCACGCCGATCTGCCCGGCGTCAGCACGGATGTGCTCGCCTCGCGGCTCAAGGACATGGAACAGGGCGGTCTCGCGGAGCGCCGCAGGATGCCGCCGCCCGTGTCGGCGTACGTCTACGAACTCACCGACCGGGGCCGCGAGTTGCTCCCCGTCCTGCGGGCGCTCGCCGTCTGGGGCGCCCCCGAGCTCGCCGAGCGCCGGCCCACCGACGCGGTGCGCGCCCACTGGTTCGCGCTGCCGCTGCGCGCGCACTTGGAGTCGCTCGGTTGGCAGGGGGTGGCTGAAGTCAGCCTGGACGAGGGGGACTTCCATGTGCGCGTGGGCGGTGACGACGAGGTCGTGTTCGGGGAGGGGCCCGCCCCCGTCGAACCGGACGCCCGCATGTCGCTGGACGCGGTGACGGCTGTTGAGCTCGGGCGGGGTGTGCTCGCCGTCGCCGACGGGGTGCGGGCCGGGCGTATCACCGTGACCGGCGAGGGCGCCTTGGCCAAGGCGCTGCGGGAGGGGACATAGCCTGTCCGGCGTTTGAGGACGAGGCGCGGAGTTTGAGGACGAGGCGCGGAGCGCCGACCAGGGGGAGAGGGGCGCAGCCCCATGGTCGGCGGGTCCTCAGGCGCCGGAAGGCGCCCTGCCCCGGGCGAGGGTGTAGCCGCCCACGCCCGCCAGGGCGGCCAGGACGCCGCCCGCGGCCGTCCACGCCCAGCGGTCCGTCCACCAGCCGGAGGCCCAGCCGTCCTCGGGCTCGGCGGCGGACAGCGCGGCGCGTTTGCCGGGTACGAGCGGCGCGCCCAGCGTGCCGTCCACCGCCGCCGCGCCGCCGATGTCCTTCGACGTGGCCTTCACCTCGGCGGTGACGGGCAGGCCGAGGTCGGCGGTCTCCACGCCCGTCGCGGTCAGGCGCACGTAGTACGTGCCCGGCAGCGGGTCGTTGGCCCACGGCTCCGACCACGCGCGCACGGTGCGCAGCGTGCAGGCGAGGTCGACGGAGGCCGCGTCCTTCGGCGCCGTGCGCGCCTGCATGCCGTACATGCAGGACTGACGGCGCCTCAGCCCGTCGTACACATCGATCCGCCACGTCGTGCCGGCGTGCCGCGACGCCGACGCGGGCAGCTTCACGGTCGCCTCGACGGTGGGCCGCTGACCGGCGTCCGCCGGGAACGACCAGTAGAGGTAGTCACCCGTCGAGGCACTCGCCGTGGCCCTGTCGCCCTGCGCGATCTCCGTCGCCGTACGGAAGGAGGTGCCCGCGTCGGCGGGGCCCTTGCCGTCGTCGCCGGAGGCGGCGAACGCGGCGCCGGAGGTGAGCAGCGTGGTGAGGCCCAAGAGCCCGGCCAGCGCCGCCAGTCGCTTCGTACGCATCAGTTCGTCCTCCAGACGGCGACGCGCCACCGCGACAGCCAGCCCCACAGCAGTCCGCCCACGAAGCCCGTGAGCACCAGCGCGCCGAGCAGCCACCAGCCGCGGCCCAGGCCGAACGCCGCCGCGTCGGAGGCGTCGTCGGGCGCGTCCACGACGTCGACGGCCAGCTCGACCGGCAGACCGGGCTTCGACTTGGCGTCGGCGAAGGCAGTGGCGGAGGTGGCGGAGTAGGAGTGGGAGACCTGGAGGCAGACGGTCTCCGTCCGGTCCTCGTCGTCCGCGCCGTCTTCGTCGTCGCGCTCCGGCTTCGGATACCGCAGCCCCGTCGAGATGGCGTCCGTACGCCCGTCACCCGCCTCCGAGCCGCGCACGATCTCGCGGTGGTGCTTGGTCACGGCCCGCATCAGCACGCCGTAGTCGTTGTTCACGGCCCGGTCGGCGCCGACGCTCACCGAGGCGCGCAGCTCCTGGCCCGGTTCGACGTCCACGCGGTACCAGCGGTGCTCGCCGAACTTCGCGCGGTCGGCGTACAGGCCGGGCTTCAGCTCCGGCGCGGCCGAGCAGCTGTCGGCGCCCGAGACGGCCACGGGCTTGACGACGGGATCGGCGGCGCGGTCCACCAACTGGCCCACGCGGTCGGAGAGTTCGTCGGTGTGCTGGATGGAGGTGTAGGTGCCGCCGGTGGCCTCCGCGATGCAGCTGAGCTGCTTGCGCATCTTGGTGTTCGGCACCAGGCCGAGCGTGTCGATGGTGAGGTCCACGCCCTGGGCCGAGATGTCCCGCGCCACCTCGCACGGGTCGAGCGGCTGGCAGGTGTCCTCGCCGTCGCTGATGAGGACGATGCGGCGCGAGCCCTCACCGCCCTTCAGGTCGCCGGCCGCCTTCAGCAGGGCCGGGCCGATCGGGGTCCAGCCGGTGGGCGACAGCGTCGCGACGGCGGTCTTGGCGTCCCTGCGGTCCAGCGGGCCGACGGGGTAGAGCTGCTCGGTGTCCTTGCAGCCGGTCTTGCGGTCGTCGCCGCGGTAGTTGGCGCCGAGGGTCCGGATGCCGAGTTCGACGTCCTCGGGAGTGGCGTCGAGCACCTCGTTGAACGCCTGCTTCGCCGCGGCCATCCGGCTCTTGCCGTCGATGTCGCGGGCCCGCATCGAACCGCTCACGTCGAGCACCAGCTCGACCTTCGGGGCGGCCTCCGCGTCGCGGTCCGGTTCGTCGTCGGCGTACGCCGTCACGGGCGAAAGCCCCATGCTCAGGCACGCGATCAGGGCGCAGAGCCCCGCCGCGAGCCGTTTTCTGATGATCATCACCGGATCTTATGGATCAAGGTCCGGGTGTTCCAAAAATGGCTTGCGGGGGGCGGTTAGGGTTACTGGTGTGCTGCGAGAAGTGACGACTGTCCGGTATCTGGAACCCCTGCGGTCGGGCGGCTCCGTGCCCGGCGTCGTCGAGGCCGACGACCTGGGGACGTACGTCCTGAAGTTCACCGGCTCCGCGCAGGGCCGCAAGGCGCTCGTCGCCGAGATCATCGTCGGCGAGCTGGGCCGCCGCCTCGGCCTGCGCGTGCCCGAGCTGGTGCTCGCGCACTTCGACCCGGCGGTCGCCGCGCACGAGCCGCACGCGGAGGTGCAGGGGCTGCTGCGGGCCAGCGCGGGCCTGAACCTGGGCATGGACTTCCTGCCGGGTGCCCGCGACTTCAGCCCGGAGTCCGACCTGTCCGACCTGGACGTCACCCCGCTGGAGGCGGGCAAGGTGGTCTGGCTCGACGCGCTCACCGCGAACGTCGACCGCACCGTGCACAGCTCGAACCTGATGGTCTGGCCCACCTTCGGCGTCCACGAGCCGCGGCTCTGGCTCATCGACCACGGTGCCGCCCTGGTCTTCCACCACCGCTGGGACGCCGCCACCGTGCTCGCCACCGCCGAGAAGGCGTACGACTTCCGCCAGCACGCGCTCGGCCGCTACGGCCCGGACACCGCGGCCGCCGACAGGGAACTGGCGCCCCGCGTGACCGAGGACCTCCTCCACGAGATCGCCGCGGAGGTCCCCGACGCCTGGCTCACCGACGAGCCCGGCTTCGCCTCCCCCGGCGAACTCCGCGAGGCGTACGTCACCTTCCTCGCCGCCCGCGCCCGCGCCTCCGCCGCCTGGCTCCCCACGGGCTTCGCGTCCCGCGCGCAGCTCGCCGCCGAGGACGCGCTGCGCGCCCGGGCCACGGAGGCGGGCCGCCCCGCCTGGCTCAAGCGCGTCCCGAACCTGCACGGCAAGCCGGACCCACGCCCCGCGAAGAGGTACCCATGAGCCACCGCGCAGAGCGCCCCGTAGGGGCGCGGGGCTGCTTCCATGTGCGGCTCCGCCGCGTGGGCGCGACCAGCCCCCACCGCCCCGCAGCCGAGACGCGTCCCGCAACCCCAGCGGCGCTACCGCAACCGCTCGTACGCAGGCAGCGTAAGGAAGTCCGCGTAATCCGCGTCCAGGGACACCTGGAGCAGCAGATCGTGCGCCTCCTGCCACTTGCCCGCCGCGAAGGCGTCCTCGCCGATCTCCGCACGGATCGCGGCGAGTTCGGCGGCGGCCACCTCGCGGGCGAGGTCGGCCGTCGCGGTCCGGCCGTCGTCGAAGACGACGCCCGCGTTGATCCACTGCCAGATCTGGGAGCGGGAGATCTCCGCGGTGGCCGCGTCCTCCATGAGGTTGAAGATGGCGACGGCCCCGAGGCCGCGCAGCCATGCCTCGATGTAGCGGATGCCGACCTGGACGGCGTTGACGAGGCCGTCGTACGTGGGCTTCGCGTCGAGCGAGTCGATGGCGATCAGGTCGCCGGCGGCGACGGACACGTCCTCGCGCAGGCGGTCCTTCTGGTTCGGCTTGTCGCCTAGGACCTTGTCGAAGGACTCCATGGCGATCGGCACCAGGTCGGGGTGGGCGACCCAGGAGCCGTCGAAGCCGTCGCCCGCCTCGCGGTCCTTGTCGGCCTTCACCTTCTCGAAGGCGACCTTGTTGACCTGCTCGTCGCGGCGGGACGGGATGAACGCCGCCATGCCGCCGATCGCGTGCGCGCCCCGCTTGTGGCAGGTGCGGACGAGGAGTTCGGTGTACGCGCGCATGAAGGGCGCCGTCATCGTGACCAGGTTGCGGTCCGGCAGGACGAACTTCTGGCCGCCGTCACGGAAGTTCTTGACGATGGAGAAGAGGTAGTCCCAGCGCCCCGCGTTCAACCCCGAGGCGTGGTCGCGGAGTTCGTAGAGGATCTCCTCCATCTCGTACGCCGCCGTGATCGTCTCGATGAGGACGGTGGCGCGGACCGTGCCCTGGGGGATGCCGACGTAGTCCTGGGCGAAGACGAAGACGTCGTTCCAGAGGCGGGCCTCCAGGTGCGACTCCGTCTTCGGGAGGTAGAAGTACGGGCCCTTGCCGAGGTCGAGCAGGCGCTGCGCGTTGTGGAAGAAGTACAGGCCGAAGTCGACGAGCGCGCCCGGGACCGGGCGGCCCTCCTCGTCGGTGAGGTGACGCTCATTCAGGTGCCAGCCGCGCGGCCGCATCACGACGGTGGCGAGTTCGCCCGCGTCCTTCAGGGCGTACGACTTGCCGGTGCGCTCGTCCGTGAAGTCGATGCGGCGCTCATAGGCGTCGGTGAGGTTGAGCTGGCCGAGGATCACGTTCTCCCACGTGGGGGCCGAGGCGTCCTCGAAGTCGGCGAGCCAGACCTTCGCGCCGGAGTTGAGCGCGTTGATCGTCATCTTGCGGTCGGTGGGGCCGGTGATCTCCACTCGGCGGTCGTTCAGGGCGGCCGGGGCGGGGGCCACCTTCCAGGAGTCGTCCGCGCGGACGGCGGCGGTCTCCGGGAGGAAGTTCAGGGTCGAGGTGCGGGCGATCTCGGCGCGGCGCTCCGCGCGGCGGGTGAGGAGCTCGTCACGCCGGGGCGTGAACCGGCGGTGCAGCTCGGCCACGAAGGCGAGGGCCGCGGGGGTGAGGACCTCTTCCTGCCGGGGCAGGGGCTCGGCGTCGACGATGGCCAGCGGGGACGGCGCTGGTGCGGACATGAGCTGTCACTTCCTTCAGCGGGCTTGCGGCCCCGCGGCACGGCACGGAGTGCCGCGGCGCCGAGATACGGCTGCGGGCGCCGTCTGACGTATCGGGCGCTTCTGAGCAGTGGATACTAGTTTCCTCATGGTGGAAGTTCAATGGTTTGTTGACGTCGAGATTCTCCTCGTCGACAGAACGTGGCGCTGAGTGCCATGCCTGTCACTCCAAGTGGACCAGCTCACTCCAGTCGCTCCAAGTCGGAGAACGTGTCGATGTCGTACGGCTCGGCCACGTCGCCGCACTCGACGGCCGTGACGGCGGCGGCGTGCTCCTTCAGGTAGGCGCGGGCCCCGCGGTCGCCCGTCGCGCTCGCCGCGATGCCGTCCCAGTGGTCGGCGCCGAACAGCACCGGATGGCCGCGCTCGCCCGCGTACGCCGCCGCAGCGAGCGTCCCCGGAGAGCGGTACGCGGCAAGGACCCGGGCCACCGCCTCCGCGCCGATGCCCGGCTGGTCCACCAGGCACACCAGCGCCGCGCCCGCGCCCGTCCCGCGCAGCGACGCCAGGCCCGCCCGCAGCGAGGACCCCATGCCCTCGCGCCAGTCCGGGTTGTCCACGAGCACGCACCCGGGCAGCGTCGCCCGCTCCCGTACGACATCGGCGGTGGCCCCGAGCACGACGTGCACGCCGGCGCACCCGCCGTCCCGCAGCGCCCGCGCCGCACGCTCCACGAACAGCTCGCCGCGGTGCTCCAGAAGGGCCTTCGGGCAGCCGCCGAGGCGCCGCCCGCCGCCCCCGGCAAGGAGCAGCCCGACGACCTCTCCGGAGGCGGTGGGGACGGAAGGTGACAGTGATTCGGTCATGACTCTTGCTTACCGCATGGGATCTGGGGACCCTGTTCCGGCCGGGGGCGTGGCCGAAAGTGGCGCCCGCGTCGCTGCGTGGCCCCCACCGCGCCCGCGCCCTTTCGGCGTCCGGCCGCCGCGGCGGGTCCGCCCGGGCCCGTCCGCGTACAGGCGCACACAACGACGTGCGAGGGGGAGAGCTGTGTTGCGGAGCGTTGGGCAGAGAGCGGTGACGGGAAGCTTCGAGGATCCGCGGGTGACGGAACTGCGGGCGGCCGTGTCCCGGCTGCGCCGTCAACTGGCCGCGTATCCGGGGGAGTTCCCCGACCGGGCGATAGCGGAGGACGAGTTAGCGGCACTCGCCGCGATGGCCGCGACGGGCGAGCCCGAGCCCCGCCGCCTGCGCCGCTCCCTGCTGCTCGTCGCGAGTTCGATCGGCTCGGTCAGTGCCCTGGCCGGTGCCCTCGCGGGAGTCCGGGGAGCGGTCGAGATGTTCGGGGAGTCGGGGGAGCCGCCGCATCCGGGGTGATGCGGCGGCTCTCGCGCGTGCGGCGGCCGGGCGGCTCCCGGAGGCGGGTCCGCGCGGGCGGCGGCGGGGCGGAGTGCGGGCGGCGGCGGGGCGGAGTCAGGCCACCCAGTCGGCGTGGCGCGGGTCGGCCCCGCCCGCCGCGTCCGGGCCGGAGGCGAGCGCGGCGGCCAGGCGGGGGGGAGCGCGGCGGCCAGGCGGGCGGCCGCCTCCTCGTACAGCTCGGGCGCCAGCGTGAACGGGATGCGCAGCCGGTGCTCATGGGTGCCGGGGTCCGCGCCGAAGCGGGAGCCCCCCTCGATGCGGACGCCGTGCCCGAGCGCCGCCCGCGCCAGGGAGGACGCGATGGGCGCGCCCAGGTCGACCCAGAGGGACAGGCCGCCCGGCGGCAACACCCAGCGCCACTCGGGCAGTTGACGGGTCAGCGCGGCGGCGAGCGCGTCGCGGGAGGCCCGCAGCCGCGGCAGCCGCTCGCCCAGCACCTCGTCGATGCCGCCCATCAGATGCAGCGCCACCAGCTGCTCGAGGACCGGCGTCGCCATGTCCGACGGAATCCGCGCCATGGCGAGCTCCGTGATCAGCCGTGACCCCGCCCGCACCCAGCCGATCCGCAGGCCGCCCCAGTGCGACTTGCTCAACGAGCCCACCGTGACGACCTGTTCGGCCACCCCGTGCGGTGCCAGCGACGCGAACGGCGGGGGCGACGGCACGTCGAGGGCGATGTCCGCGACCGTCTCGTCGATCAGCAGCCAGGTGCCGGTGGCGCGCGCCGTCTCCAGGATCCGCACCCGCTGCTCACGCGCCATCAGGGCGCCCGTCGGGTTCTGGAAGTCCGGTACGAGATAGGCGATGCGCGGCGCGGCCTGCCGCAGCGTCGACTCGACCAGGGCGGTGTCCCAGCCCGCGTCCGTCACCGGCACGGGCGCCGCGCGCAGCCCCGCGCGGCGGATGGCGTCCAGAGCGTTCGGGTACGAGGGGTTCTCCACCAGGACGCGGTCGCCGGGCCGGCCGAGCAGCGCCAGGATGAGCGAGATGGCGTGCTGCGAGCCCGTGGTGATCAGGATCTGGTCGGGCAGGGTCGGAAGGCCGCGCCGCGTGAACCGCGCCGCCACCGCCTGCCTCAACTCCGGGATGCCGTACGGGTGGTAGCCCGCCGTGGGGGCGTGCGCGGGCAGCATGGCGGCGGCGGCCGCGACCGCCTCGCCGAGCTGGGCCGCGGGTGCGGCGGGCGCGGCCACCGCGAGGT
>NZ_AOPZ01000016.1 GCF_000414115.1 Streptomyces aurantiacus JA 4570 | reverse complement strand
AGGACGAGGGCCTGCGCATCACGCACAGCCGCACCGCATGGGCGCTGGCCTGCTTCTTCGGCCTCCAGGCCACCGCCGCGTACATCACCATGGGCTGGTTGCCGCAGATCTTCCGGGACGCGGGCGTGCCGGCCGGTGAGGCCGGGGTGCTGCTCGCCGTCACGATGGCCATGGGCGTGCCCCTCGCCTTCGTCATCCCGCGCGTGGCGACGCGGCTGTCCCACCAGGGTCCCGTGGTGGTCGCCCTCGGCACCTGCGGGCTCGCCGGGTACGCGGGCCTGTACTTCGCCCCGGCGGGCGGCGCCTGGGCGTGGGCGCTGCTGTGCGGCGTCTCCAACTGCGCCTTCCCGCTGGCCCTCACGATGGTCGGCATGCGCGCCAGGAGCAGCGCGGGCGTGGCCAAGCTCTCCGCCTTCGCGCAGAGCACCGGCTATCTGATCTCGATCCCGGGACCGCTGCTCGTCGGCGTGCTCTACCAGCACAGCGGCGGATGGGGCCTGCCCATCGCGCTCATGGCGGGCCTGATGGTGCCGCAGATCGCCGTCGGCATCGTGGCGGGCCGGGACCGCACCGTCGAGGACGAGGTGGCGGCGAAGGCGGCGGCCGCGCCGGCGGGAGCCTGACCCCGACGGCCGCCGTCCGCGCGCGGGGTGCGAGACTTGGCGCATGCCAGTGCTCGACCCGAACCCCCAGAACGGCCAGAAGAAGCTCCTGATCGTGCTCGGCGCGATGCTGGCCATCACCGTGATCATCGGAATCGTCGCGACGGTGGCCTCGCCCTGACGGCCTCTCAGCAGGCAGGGCGGGCCCCCGTGTCGCTCCGGCGTCCCCGTGCCGCCGCGGCGGAGGGCTCCGCGTCGCACGGATGGTGGGGCTAGCACCACCATCCCCTAGGGGGCCAGTGTCAGGGTTAACTGGGTGGATCACCGGATGGGTTGAAAGGCCCGGACTCCGTACCTTCGAGATGTGGCCGCGAGGACGCGGCACGGAGCACTCGAAGACCCTGGAGGCGGCATGCCGGTCCGTTCGCACACTCGACGCGACCCGGCGGACCAGGCGGAGCCGGCCGGCATCGAGATCCAGCTTCCGTGGTGGGCCATCGCGCTGCCCGCCATCGCCTTCGCGTCCCTGCTCCTGTTGATACTGAACCCGGCCGACGCCCACGCGGCGAGCGGTGAGCCCGTGGTGTCGGACCTGCTGCAGCGCGTCAGGGACCTGCTGAGCATCGCGGCCTGATCTTGGTCCCGCCCCGTTCCCGGCCCGGACCGAAGATCCCGAGCGGGGGTGCTCGGGACGCTCCGCCCCGGCCCCGGCAGTGCCCCGACCTCGTGCGTCACGTGGTGAAAGCCCCGTCACCCGTGTTGGCGGAGCCCGTCAACTCCCTGCGCTCCATGGCGTGTTTCATGCGAAGCTGGAATGCATGAGCGTCGCAGAACCCCGCAGGATTGTCCTTTTCCGGCATGCGAAGGCCGACTGGCCCGAGGTGGCCGACCACGAGCGCCCGCTCGCCGAGCGCGGCCGCAGGGACGCCCCCGTCGCCGGCCGCAAACTCGTCGACAGCGGCATCGCCTTCGACCTGGCCCTCTGCTCGACCGCCGCCAGGACCCGCGAGACCTGGAAGCTCGCCGTCCAGGAGTTCCCGCAGCGGCCCCGGACGGTGTATGAGGAGCGGGTCTATGAAGCCTCACCCGGCGAGCTGATCGCCGTGCTCAACGAAGTCCCGGACGACGCGCAGAACGTGGTCCTGATCGGCCACAACCCGGGCGTCCACGGCCTCGCCGACGTCCTCGCCGGTGAGGCGGAGGGGGACGCCCAGACGCGGATGAACCGCCGCGGCTTCCCGACGTCGGCCTTCGCCGTCCTGACGTACTCCGGGTCGTGGAAGGCCCTGGAGCCGGGCACGGCGACCCTGGTGGACTACTGGGCGCCGTCGGAGTAGCGGCAGATCGGTGTCCCGGCCATGGGCTCAGTGTTCTGACCCATGAGAGATCAGTGTTCGGCCCCATGAGTAAGGGCCCGGCGTCGAGGGGGCGCCGGGCCCTGTGCCGTGCACGGGGGCGTGCGGGACGTCCGGTACGGCGCTGTACGGGACGTGCCTGTGGTTGCCGGAGCGCTCGCGGCAGGCCCTAGTCGTGGTCCAGGTGCATGTCCGCGGCCTCGACCTCTTCGCGGGTGATGCCCAGGAGGTACAGGACGGTGTCGAGGAAGGGCACGTTCACGGCGGTGTGGGCGGCCTCGCGGACCATCGGCTTGGCGTTGAAGGCGACGCCCAGGCCGGCTGCGTTGAGCATGTCCAGGTCGTTGGCGCCGTCGCCGATCGCCACGGTCTGCTCCAGCGGGACGCCCGCCTCGGCGGCGAAGCGGCGCAGCAGCCGGGCCTTGCCCGCGCGGTCCACGATCTCGCCGGTCACCTTGCCGGTGAGCTTGCCGTCGACGATCTCCAGGGTGTTGGCGTGGGCGAAGTCCAGGCCGAGTCGTTCCTTCAGGTCGTCGGTGACCTGGGTGAAGCCGCCCGAGACCACACCGACCTGGTAGCCGAGGCGCTTGAGGGTGCGGATGAGGGTGCGGGCGCCCGGGGTCAGCCGGACCTCGGTCCTGACCTTGTCCACGGACGAGACGTCCAGGCCCTTGAGCAGGGCGACGCGGGCGTGCAGCGACTCCTCGAAGTCGAGTTCGCCGCGCATGGCCGCCGTGGTCACGGCGGCGACCTCCTCCTCGCAGCCCGCGTGCGCGGCGAAGAGCTCGATCACCTCGTCCTGGATCAGGGTCGAGTCGACGTCCATCACGACCAGGCGCTGGGCACGGCGGTGCAGGCCCGCGGCCACCACCGCGACGTCCACGCCGAGGGCGTGCGCCTCCGTCGCGAGCGCGGTCCGCAGGGGCTCGGTCTCCGTGCCGGAAACGGCGAACTCCACTGCGGTGACCGGGTACTTGGCGAGGCGGAAGATGCGGTCGATGTTGCCGCCCGTGCCCGTGATGCAGGCGGCGATCGCCGCCGTCGACTCGGCCGTCAGGGGGTGGCCGAGCACCGTGACCAGGGACCGGCCGAGGCCGCGCGGACGGTTGTCGCCCCGGCCCGAGATGATCTCGGCCTGGAGCTTCAGGGACTCCGCCCAGCTGTGGACCGTGGCCCGCAGATCGCCTTCCAGGCCGGTCGGCGGGGCGGTGACCAGGGCGCACAGCACTATCCGGCCCCGGGTCACGACCTGCTCGATGTCGACGACGTCCACGGAGTACGCGGCGAGGGTGTCGAAGAGGCCGGCGGTGATTCCTGGGCGGTCCTTGCCGAAGATCTTGACCAGGAGTGTGGGGATGTCGGCGTGTGCGCCGTCTCTGGCGGGGGCGCCTTCAGCGGTGGCCGTCGGGGCTGCTTCCGGGGTGGCCGTCGGGGTGGCTTCCTGGGCCGTTGCCCGGGTGGCTTCCGGCGTGCGCGCGTCGGGGGGCGTGGGTGGTGTCGAGGCACTCATGGTGATCCCCACGGTAGCTGGCCGCGCTTGCGGGGCGGTGGGGCTGTCCGGTCCTCGGACGCCTCGGCGGTCCCGGCGGGTGGGGGGTTCCTGTGCCGCCGCTGTCGCGGCGGATATCTCCCACCCGCCCACTCGCCCACTCGTTCACCGGAACAACACGCTCCAGGCCGGAAGCCCCCGGGGCCGACCGCCCTGCGGGCAGTCCACACCTACGGCGCCTAGCAAGGCCGTCCGGCGTCGCTGGGGCGGTCCGTGCCCTCCCTACGGGCGACCGGCCCGCACTGTGGGCGGCTGGGGCGGGCACAGCCCAGGCCGACGGTGCCCGTACTGCGTGGGGGACACAGCCCAACCGGCGGCACGCCCTCAGCCCGCGTTCACCCCTTCCGCCTCGGAGGCGGAGGCGGAGGTGGTGGAGGCGGCGGAGGCGGAGGCCAGTCCGCCTCACCCCGGCGTCCCCGCTTGGACCCGCCCCCGGCGGGCGGTACCACCGGCCCGGCAACCGTGGGCGCCCCGCTCACCTGCGGCGGCACCCCACCCGTACGCGGTGGCACCCCACCCGCCTGCGAAGGCGCACCACCCGCCCCCGGAGGCGCACCGCCGGCCTGCGAAGGCGCCGCCCCCGAGGCCCCGGGCGCACCCGCCCCCGGACCCCCCGGCACCCGCAGATACGGATTCGTCTCCGCCCGAGGCGGCCGATACGGCGTGCTCTCCCGGTAGGGGCCGGGCCCCGGAGACACCAGCTCCGGCCCCGCGCCGAGCGCCAGCGGCGCGGCCCGCCCCCCTGCCGCCCCGGTCGCGCGAGCGAGCAGAGCCCCCGCCGCGCCGGCGGCCACGCCCCAGGCACCCCCCAGCAGCACCGCCATCCCCAGCTCCCCGTGCAGCTCGAGCCCCGCCCCGAACGCGTCGAAGCCGAAGACCGACATAGAGGCGTCCGCCGTGACCGTCGTCAGCCATGCCATCAGCGGCAGCGCCACCGCCGTGACAAGACCGAGCCGCAGCGCGCAGCGGGCGGCGAAGCCGACGGCACCCATGTCACGTACCAGCGGACTGCGCACAGCCGTCAGCACCCCGGCGAACAGCATCATCAGGACCGCGGCCACCGCCAGCAGCCACACCCGGCCGTCGAGTTCGGCGAGCCGCCCGAGCGTCAGGGGCTTGTTGGTGTCGCCGCTCAGGAGGTCGTCGACAGGGTCGGGCAGGAACCGCGCCAGCGGGCCCGACACCTCGCCGTTGTAGGGAACGAAGAGCCCCACGGGCAGGCCGAGGAACACACCGTTCGGCGTCCCGAGCAGCGCGCCGCCCGCGATCCGCTTCGGGTGGGCGTCGCCGATCATCGCGTACGCAGCCGCCGCGACCCCGGCGAGCACGGCCATCAGCACCACCGTGACGAGCGCGGACGCGGCGGGCCGCACGACGCGGTGCAGGAATTCGAGGCCGGGCGGCAGCGGGGTGCGGCGCGAGGCGAGCAGGGCGATGAGCAGCACGACGGCCACCCAGATCGCGCCACCGAGCAGCGTGGCCCCGGTGTCGACGGTGAAGCCCACCGCGGCCTCCGCCTCGACGAGGTCGTCGAGGCGGTCGGGCAGCAGCCCGCCGATGTCCCCGATGCCCCCGATGTCCTTCAGGCCGTCGGGAATCCGGTCCCCGATACCTCCGGGGAGATTGTCCAGACCTTTGTCGAGCCCTTTGTCGATTCCCTTGTCGATGCCGAGCTGTTTGCCATCGATCGTGATGACATCGTGTCCGGCCCAGGCGAGACCGCCGAGCATGGCGAGGAAAAGCGCGATCACCGCGCCCGCGCGGGCGGCGAGTTCGGCCGGCGAGATCACAACTCCCGCACTGCGCAAGGAACGCAAGAAGAAGAACGCGAGCAGCACCGCGCCCACGAGACCCACACCGAGCGGGGTGACGTCGATGGCCGTGGTCGCCTCCGCGCCTTCGAGACCGAAGGCCGACACGTCTCCGGAGGGAGTGACGGAACCGCCGACGCCGAGCGCCACGGCCGCCGCGGTCATCGGCCCGAGCGACCCCGCCGCGTCCGCGCCCAGCAGATGCAGCCCCAGCGCGGCCGTGCCCGCCATGCCGATCAGTGCCCAGCTCACCGCGGCTATCGCGGAGAGCAGCACATCACCCCAGGGCACCCGCCGCGGCACACCCTGCCGCACATCCTCGTACCGGCCGGTCTCCATGGGACCCCCCGAGCTCGCAGCGCGCATCGCCCTCTCGGCACGGACACGCGCGAAGGAACCCGCAGGGCGCATGAAAGACATGAAAGACATGACTGGCATGGCAGACATGACTGGTATCGCTGACATGAGCGATATGCGCGCAATGCACGTGATCCGTACTCGCTGAGAGCCCTTACTACTCTCCGGGGCGGTATCTGCCCCGTCAACGGGGCAGTCATAGTGGCCCGTACGCAGTCTTCACAAGGCCCGACTTTCGGTCAGAGCCCTCCGCCTGAAATAGTTCCTCCCGATGTTCGACATCCCTAGACTCCCCATGATGGGGGCAACTCGGGGGACAACTCAGTGGGGCATGGAGTGCCGGAACTCGTACTGGAATTGAATGGCAGGACCTGGACGCTCGATTCGTCCAGGGCATACACCCTCGGGCGTGATCCCCAGGGTGACATCGCGCTGGACGACGCCAGGGTCTCCTGGCGGCACGCGACGATCAGTTGGGGCGGGCGCAGTTGGGTCATTGAGGACCACGGCTCCACCAACGGCACTTTCGTGCAGGGGCAGCGGATCCATCAGATGGAGATCGGCCCTGGATCGGCCGTCCACCTGGGCAACGCGACCGACGGCCCGCAGCTGGTCCTCTCCGGTGGCGCCGCCGCGGCCATGTCCGCGCCGGGAGCGCAGCAGCAGGCGCAGCACGCGCCGCCGCAGCACGCCCCCGGCCAGGCGGGGCAGCAGGGCGCGCCGGGCTGGGCCGGGCAGGGGCAGCAGCCGCAGCATCAGGCACCGCAGCATCAAGCGCCGCAGTATCAGGCGCCTCAGCAGCAGATGCAGCAGCAGGCGCCCCAGCAGCAGATGCCGCAGCAGCAGTCCTGGCCGCAGCAGGGCCAGGGGCAGGTTCCGCAGCAGCAGGGCCCGGGCGCGGGCGTGGGATCCGGCGGCGCGGCGGGGGCCCCGCCGGTCTACGGCGACCGCAGCCCGACGACGTACCACCAGTTCTCGCTTGGCCGAAAGATGCGCATCGGCCGTGCCCTGGAGAACGAGCTGGTGGTCTCCGACCTCCAGGTCTCGCGTCTGCACGCGGAGTTCACGGCGTCGCCCGACGGCCGCTTCGAGCTGCGCGACCTGGGCTCGCACAACGGCACATACGTCAACGGCATGCCGATAGCGAAGTCGTCCACGGTCCTCATCGGCCCGAACGACATCGTGGGCGTCGGCCACTCGACGTTCCGCCTCGTCGGCGACCGCCTCGAGGAGTTCGTCGACACCGGAGACGTCTCCTTCTCCGCGCGCCACCTGACCGTCACGGTCGACGGCGGCAAGCAGATCCTCAAGGACGTCTCCTTCGGCGTCCCGGAGAAGTCGCTCATCGCGGTCATCGGCCCCTCGGGCTCCGGAAAGTCCACCCTGCTCAAGGCGCTCACCGGCTACCGGCCCGCCAACCAGGGCGACGTCCTCTACGACAACCGGAACCTGTACAAGCAGTTCGCCGAGCTGCGCCAGCGCATCGGTCTGGTCCCGCAGGACGACATCCTGCACAAGGAGCTGACCGTCAGCAAGGCCCTCAAGTACGCGGCCAAGCTGCGCTTCCCCGCCGACACCAGCGAGCAGGAGCGCCAGCAGCGCATAGGCGAGGTGCTGCGCGAGCTGAAGCTCGACATCCACAAGGACAAGAAGGTCACCTCGCTCTCGGGCGGCCAGCGCAAGCGTGTGTCGGTGGCCCTGGAGCTGCTGACCAAGCCGTCCCTGATTTTCCTGGACGAGCCGACCTCCGGCCTCGACCCGGGCATGGACCGCGACGTCATGCAGCTCCTGCGCGGCCTCGCCGACGACGGCCGTACGGTCCTCGTCGTCACGCACTCGGTGGCCGAGCTGGCCATCTGCGACAAGCTGCTGGTGATGGCGCCTGGCGGTTCGGTGGCGTACTTCGGCCCGCCCGAGGAGGCCCTGAACTTCTTCGGCTACAGCACCTGGGCCGATGTCTTCTCCGCGTTCGAGAACTACCGCGACTACGACTGGGCGGGCCGCTGGAAGGGCTCGCAGCACTACCAGATGTACGCCGCGGACATCGACGCCGTCGCCGCGCAGTCCGTACGCATGCCGCCGGCGCAGGCGATGAAGCCGCCCAAGCCGCAGGGCTGGGTCTCGCAGCTGGTCACCCTGATCCGCCGCTATGTGTCGGTCATCGTCTCCGACAAGGGCTTCATGGCGCTGATGCTGATCCTGCCTGCGGTGCTCGGCGCGGTCAGCCTGTTGATCGACCCGGACAAGGGTCTGCTGCCGAATGTGAACCCGCAGACCGGCAAGATCCTCCCGAACGGCACGGCCACCACCGTGCTCCTGATCCTCGCGGTCGGCGCGTGCTTCGCGGGCGCGGCCAACTCGGTCCGTGAGCTGATCAAGGAACGGGTGATCTACGAACGGGAGCGCGCGACCGGCCTGTCGCGCTCCGCGTATCTGATGTCCAAGGTCATCGTCCTCGGCTTCATCACGGTGCTGCAGGGCGCCCTGGTCGGCGCGATCGGCTTCTCCAGCCGTGAGATCCCGGAGAAGGGCCTGGTCTTCGGCGGCGGGGTGCTTCTCGAGCTCTCCTTGCCGATCATGGCGCTCGGCTTCACCTCGATGATGTTCGGCCTGATCATCTCGGCCCTGGTGAAGACCGCCGAGAAGACCATGCCGCTGCTGGTCATGTTCGCGATCATCCAGGTCGTGTTCACCGGCTGCCTGTTCATCCTGCACGGCACGGTCGGCGTCAATCAGTTCTCGTACCTGATGCCCTCGCGCTGGGCGGTCGCCGCCGCCGGTACGACGCTGGACTTCAACAAGATCAGCCCGAACCCGGACGACCCGGGCAGCACGGACCCGCTGTGGGACCACGAGGCCGCGGCCTGGGGCATGGACATGGCCGCCCTGCTCGCCCTCGGCGCCTTCTGCGGCTTCCTGGTCGCCCGCTTCCTGCGCCGCCACGAGCCGGAGGTCATGCGCAAGTAGGCGCACGACGTACGAGAGTAAGTACGAGAAGGGCGGCACCCCGCACGGGGTGCCGCCCTTCGGCGTCAGTGAGCCTCGGTTGAAGAGGTCCGGGTCGTACGACTCAGTAGGCGCCGTTCACGTTGTCGATCGAGCCGTAGCGGTCGGCGGCGTAGTTGGCCGCGGCCGTGATGTTGGCGACCGGGTCGTAGATGTTCGTCGAGGTGCCGGACACGTGGTACGCGTCGAACGTCGGCTGGATGACCTGGAGCAGGCCGATCGAAGGCGTGCCGTTGATCGCGTTGATGTCCCAGCCGTTCTTGGCGTTCGGGTTGCCCGTGGACTCGCGCATGATGTTGCGGTGCAGCCCGTCGTACGAGCCGGGGATGCCCTTGGACTTCATGATGTCGAGGGACTGGCGGATCCAGCCGTCGAGGTTGTTGGCGTAGACGGGCTTGCGGGCGGCCGCGCGGCTGGCGGTCTCCTTGGCCTTGCGGTCGGCCTCGGCCTTCTTCTTCGCGGCCTCGGCGTCGGCCTTCTTCTTCGCCGCGGCGTCGGCGGCGGCCTTCTTGTCGGCGGCGGCCTTCGCGGCAGCGGCGTCCTTGGCCTGCTTGCTGGCGTTGGACTGCTGCTTGCTGACGCTCTGCTGCGCGTCGACGGGCACGGACCAGGCAGCCGAGTGGGTGCCCAGCGCCTCGGTCTGAGCTTCGGAGCTGCCCGGCACGATCGAGAAGGCGAGGGCGGCGGCACCGAGGGTGGCAACACCGGCGATCGAGAACTTCTGGGTCTTGGTCAGAGTAGAGCGACTATGACCAGAGGTGACGTGCTTGGACATGGGAGATGGACCTCTTCGTAAATCGGGAGGTCGCTCTGCACCGGCGGGGGACAGATTGCTTCCGGCAAAACGCCGCGGTACGAGACCGCGGCGTTCGAGCGACGGGAGCAATTCTTAGCTGGCGCAAAATTCTGTGGCAAAGGCATGACGTACGATCCCGGGTAGTGGATCAGGGGGTCTGCCGCCGCCCCCGGTGCCCGCCCTTAACCCCCGTTTACTGGGCCCATGGATCCACTAGGGAGCTTCGTACGTGATGTGCGCCCTATGCGCGGCCTCACATCGGACGCGTAACAGTCTCACCATGAGTTGCTACAGCAATGCTCTCGGTGAGCAAACTCGTCCGGAAGGAGGAGGTGCACGTCGCCGAACTCATGCCAGAGGTAGAGATGGCGTACCGCCTCGGCATAACCGCGCTCCACCGCGGCCCGCCCCGCCACCGCCTCCAGCATCAGCAGGTGCGACGCCTCGGGCTCGTGCAGGCCCGTGAGGAGCCCGTCCACCACCCGCACACCCCGCTCCGGCGTCACCACAAGATCCGTACGCCCCGCCGCCGCACGGACCACCCCGTCAGGACCGGCAGCCGACTCCACGGCCCGCACAGCCGTCGTCCCCACCGCCACGACCCGCCCGCCCGTCTCCCGCCACCGCCCTTCCAAGGAAGCGCTACGCGCCCTCTCTCTTCCCGCCCGCACCGCGTTGATCAGCCGCGCCGACGCCTCCGGCACCTCGAAGCGCTCCGGATACGGCGGCTCGTGCACCTCCGGCGACGCCACCCCCGTGTGCAGCCGGACCGGCGCGAACTGCACGCCCCGGCTCACCAGGCGTGCCACCAGGCGCGCGGTGAACGGCCGCGCCGCGCTCGGCATCTCCGCGCTGCCCGTGCCGTCGGCGGACGGCAGCGCGAAGACCGTCTGGTAGACGGACAGCGGCTGATCCCGCTCCGTGTAGGCGTACCGAATGGGACGCCCGTGCCGCCGCAGCAGCCGCGGCACGTCTGTCGGTACCCGCGCCCACCACAGCCGCGCGCTGTCCGCGCTCAGCGGCTCCTCGCACACCAGACGCACGCCTCCGGGGAGCTCCACCTCTGTCCCCGCGGGCCCGCCCGCCCGCGCGCGTGTAGTGCCGCGCTCATCGGGATCACGCAGCTCGACGGCCCACCGGCCGTCCTCGCCGAGCGTCGAGAAATGCACCACTACGCGCGCGTGTACGCGCACGTGCCCCTTGTCCTGGTCCCCGCGCGCGTCCAGCAGCCGCCCGTCGACGGCGGCGGCCAGCGTCGGCGAGGTGTTCACCACGAGCAGGTCCCCGGCGCGCAGCAAGTGCGGCAGCTCACCGAAGCCGTGGTGCGACACCTGCGTACCGCGCGAGACCAGCAGCCGCACCGAGTCCCTGCGCAGCCCCCGGCCGCGCTGCTCGACCGGGAGCGCCGCGTGCAGCCCCTCGGGCACCCGCACCGCGACCGTCATGACGCCACCAGCAGGGAGGGGGCGTCATAGCGGCCGCTCACCGGCCGCTCGTCGAGCAGCCGCAGGAAGGCGGGCACCACCGTCCCCGGCAGCGGCCGCGGATCCGCGTCGTCGGGCACCGCGGCCCGGTACAGGTCCGTGCCCATGTCGCCCGGATCGACGGCCCACACCCGCAGCGCGGGCTCCTCCTCGCCGAGCACCGCCGACAACTGGTCGAGCGCGGCCTTCGACGCCCCGTATCCGCCCCACGTCTCGTACGCCTCGGCGCCCGCGTCGGAGCTGACATTGATCACCGCGCCTCCCGCGCGCGAGGCCCGCAACAGCGGCAGCGCCTGCTGTACGAGACCGAGCGCGGCCACGACATTCGTCTCCAGCGCCCGCCGCAGCCCTTCCAGGGCGAGCGCGTCCAGCCGGACCAGCGGCTCGGCGCCGAGCGCGCTCGCGTTGTTCACGAGCAGGTCGAGGCCGCCCAGGGCGCGGGCACCTGCGATCAGCTCCCCGCGATGCTCCGCGTCCGTCACGTCCCCGGCCACCGCGCGCACCCGGCCGCTGTGCCCGGCGAGCTCCCGCGCCGTCTCTTCGAGCACCGACCCCGTTCTCGCGTCGAGGACGAGGTCCCAGCCCCGCTCCGCGAGCGCCGCGGCCAGCGCCCGCCCCAGCCCTTTCGAAGCCCCCGTGATGATCGCTACCGGCATGACAACCGTCCCCTCGTGATCCTCGGCGCCCTCGTGGCAGTACCGGCTTCCACGCTAGGAACGGCCCCCCGCCGCGCGCCTCGTCCGGCGGGAGCACCCCGCGAAGTCCCTTTGCCCTAGGCCGTCCGCTGGGCCTAGGCCCCGGGTCCTAGAGCCCTGCCGCCACAGGTCGGATACGCGCTGTCACACCCCGCCGGTACGGTTGGGCCATGAGTCAAGGACCCCGATCCGGCCTGTACGCGGTCAGCTCCGCGCTGCTCGCCATGAGCAGCCAGCTGGAGGTGCGCGACGTCCTCAAGACGATCGTCGCCTCCGCCCGTGAACTGCTGGACGCGGAGTATGCGGCCCTCGGCGTCCCCGACGACCACGGCGGCTTCGCCCAGTTCGTCGTCGACGGCGTCAGTGAGGAGCAGTGGAAGGCCATCGGCCCGCTGCCCCGCCAGCACGGCATCCTCGCCGCGATGCTGCGCAAGGCCGAGCCCGAGCGCCTCGCCGACGTGCGCGAGGACCCCCGCTTCGAGGGCTGGCCCGCCGCCCACCCGGACATGTCCGACTTCCTCGGCCTCCCGATCCGGTACGGCGACGAGACGCTCGGCGCCCTCTTCCTGGCCAACAAGCAGTGCCCCAAGCCGACCGGCGGCTGCGGCTTCGACGAGGACGACGAGGAGCTCCTGTCGATCCTCGCCCAGCACGCCGCGATCGCCCTGACCAACGCCCGGCTGTACGAACGCAGCCGCGAGCTGACCATCGCCGAGGAGCGCTCCCGCCTCGCCCACGAACTGCACGACGCGGTCAGCCAGAAGCTGTTCTCCCTGCGCCTGACCGCCCAGGCAGCCGCCGCCCTGGTGGACCGCGACCCGGCGCGCGCCAAGGGCGAGCTCCAACAGGTCGCGGCGCTCGCGGCCGAGGCGGCCGACGAACTGCGCGCCGCCGTGGTGGAGTTGCGCCCCGCGGCCCTTGACGAGGACGGCCTGGTCGCCACGCTGCGCACGCACGCGCAGGTCCTGGACCGCGCCCACTCCGCCACCGTCACCTTCGAGAGCAGCGGGGTGCGCGCCCTGCCCGCCGCCCAGGAGGAGGCCATGCTGCGCGTCGCCCAGGAGGCACTGCACAACGCGCTGCGGCACGCGGAGGCGGAGCACGTCGCCGTCGCGCTGCGGAAGCACGGCCCCGGAGCGGTGCTGCGCGTGACGGACGACGGCAAGGGATTCGACCCACGCGTGATCCGGCGCGCCGGGCGGCACTTGGGTCTGGTCTCCATGCGGGACCGGGCAGGCGGGGTCGGCGGACGGCTGACCGTGGAGTCGGAGCCCGGCAAGGGCACGACGATCGAGATGGAGGTCCCCGGTGGCTGACTCTGTGCTCAACCCGAAGGCAGGCATCCGGGTGCTGCTGGTCGACGACCACCAGGTGGTCCGCCGCGGTCTGCGTACGTTCCTGGAGATCCAGGACGACATCGAGGTCGTCGGTGAGGCGTCCGACGGCGCCGAAGGAGTGGCGTGCGCCGAGGAGTTGAAGCCGGACGTCGTCCTGATGGACGTCAAGATGCCCGGCATGGACGGCGTCGAGGCGCTGCGCAAACTCCGTGAACTGGCCAACCCCGCGCGCGTATTGATCGTCACGAGCTTCACCGAGCAGCGCACGGTCGTCCCGGCCCTGCGAGCGGGCGCGGCGGGCTATGTGTACAAAGACGTCGACCCCGAGGCCCTCGCCGGAGCCATCCGCTCCGTGCACGCCGGGCACGTCCTGCTCCAGCCCGAGGTGGCGGGCGCCCTGCTGTCCCAGGAAGAGGCCAACCACACGCAGGGGAGAGGCGGTTCCCTCACCGAGCGGGAGCGCGAGGTGCTCGGCCTGATCGCGGACGGCCGGTCGAACCGCGAGATCGCCCGCGCGCTCGTGCTCTCCGAGAAGACGGTCAAGACCCATGTGTCGAACATCCTCATGAAGCTGGACCTCGCCGACCGCACCCAGGCCGCCCTGTGGGCCGTGCGGCACGGCGTCACCGGCTGATTCCGCAGGTCCTCGGGCCGGCGCGGCCGCGGGAGTGGATGTCAGCACGGACCGTCGCGTTCCGGGCTGAGATTCATACCGTCGTGTGGATGTCCCCCATTCGGCGCATCCCCCGAGGCGCCCGGCCGTTCTCCAGTGCGTGCTGCGGCGGCTGGCCGCAGCTTCCGCTCAGGAGGAACTCAGAAGTGAAGAACCTGAAGAAGGCCGCTGCCGTCACGATGGTGGCCGGTGGCCTGCTCGCCGCCGGTGCCGGCGTTGCTTCCGCCCACGGTGGCGCGAACGCCGACGGCGTGGCCAAGAACTCCCCCGGCATCGTCTCCGGCAACCTGGTCCAGGCCCCGGTGCACATCCCGGTGAACGCCTGCGGCAACACCCTCTCCGTTGTCGGCGTCCTGAACCCGACGTTCGGCAACGTCTGCGAGAACGTCTGATCGCACCCCGCGCGATCCGCCGATCACGGTCATGCGATCGGCGTCGCGGCGACCGGCCCCGCAGCGCACCCGCGGGCGGGGCCGGTCGCGTTCTCCGCACCCCCGCACCACCCGGCCTCCCCGGCGTCCTCGCCGCCGCGCCGGACATCCCCCTTGACCCCGCAGCCGGGGTCGCACCGTCACTGGAGGAACACGTCCCATGAACATTGCCAAGAAGGCCGCCCTGGCCGTCGCCGTCGCCGGTCTCGCCGCGGGTGCCTCCGCCGGAGCCGCCGCCGCCACCTCCGGTGCCGACGCGAACGGCCACGCCACCAAGTCCCCGGGCATCGGCTCCGGCAACCTCGTCCAGGCCCCGGTCCACGTCCCGGTGAACGCCACCGGCAACGGCGTGAACGCGGTCGGCATCCTGAACCCGACGCTGGGCAACTCGTCGGTCAACCAGTGACACGCTGACCCGGAGGGCCCCGCGGATCACACGGTCCGCGGGGCCCTCGGCGTCGAGCGCTCCGCCGGATGTGCCGCACTGTGCCGCCGGACGTCCGCGGGTTCGTCGTGGCTGGTCGCGCCCGCGCGGCGGTGGCTGGTCGCGCCCGCGCGGCGGAGCGCATATGTCAGGGCCCCGCGCCCCTTCGGGGCCCGACCGAACCACAGCGGACTTCACCAAGTCCGCGTGGCCCACCAAGTCCGCAGGAGGAGCCAGAGGCTCAGCGCCCGCCCCGCTCCCGCTCCTCGACGTAAGCGTTGTACGCGGCCACCTGAGCCCGCCGCGCGACCCGCTCCACCGGCCGCAGGGCCGCCGCCCGCGCCCCCATCTCCGACGCGCTCACAGCTCCGCCGTGCCCGTTCTCGTACGCCACCGAGATCAGCAGCCCGACCCGCTGCGCCAGCTCCAACACCCGCACCGCACGCGGCGGATACCCCGGAGCGAGCACCTCACGCCCCCGCTCGGCGCGCGCCCGGTACGCGTCGACCGCGGCCTCCGCGACCGGCCCCGACGCCGCCACGTCGAGCCGCGCGAGCACCTCCGTCGCCTCCCGCAGCGCGTCCGCGAGCTCCCGCTCCGCCTCACCCAGCGAGGGCACGTCCGCGGGCGGCGCCTCCCGTACCGGCAGGCAGTGCCACACCACCTCCACGTGGACGTCCTCGGCGTCGGCGGCACCCTCGGGCCCCGCCTCGTACACCTCCGGCACGAGCCCGTACGGCGCACCCGTCGCGACGACCGCCTCCTCCGCCTCCAGGGCCCGCTCGTTGAAGGCCGGCGGGCCGCTCAGGCCGAGCGGATGCCCCGGCGCGGGCAGCGCCACCCGCAGCCCCGTCACGCCGAGCGCGCGCAGCCGCCCGAGCGCCAGCGTCAGACCGACCGGTGCCGACTCGCCGGGCAGCCCCTCGACCCGGTGCACCGAGTCGCCGCCCACGATCGCGTGCACCGCGTCGTCAGGTGAAACAAGTCCGGCCAAAAGGGCGTTTCCCCAAGCGGCCAAGCGTCCTGAGCGTGGTTCCGAGAGCATGCGTACAGCCTAAGGACCGGCCTCGGCACGGGAACGGTCGGCCGGTGGCGTAGGTTTTATCCGGGGGCCGCGTCCACAGACGCGGACATGCGAGCGACAGCCGAGAGAGCAATGGGAGACAACGCGCTCATGAGCGATGTACTGGAGCTTAAGGACGTATCCGTGGTCCGAGAGGGCCGGGCTCTGGTGGACCAGGTCTCCTGGTCGGTCAAGGAAGGGGAGCGCTGGGTCATCCTCGGCCCGAACGGCGCCGGCAAGACCACCCTCCTCAATGTCGCGTCCAGCTACCTCTTCCCGAGCAAGGGCACCGCCACCATCCTCGGCGAGCAGCTCGGCAGGGTCGACGTGTTCGAGCTGCGCCCCCGCATCGGCATGGCGGGCATCGCCATGGCCGACAAGCTCCCCAAGGGCCAGACCGTCCTGCAGACGGTCCTCACCGCCGCGTACGGCATGACCGCCGGCTGGCACGAGGACTACGAGGACATCGACGAGCAGCGCGCCCGCGCCTTCCTCGACCGCCTCGGCATGAGCGACTACCTGGACCGCCGGTTCGGCACCCTCTCCGAGGGCGAGCGCAAGCGCACCCTGATCGCCCGCGCCCTGATGACCGACCCCGAGCTGCTGCTCCTCGACGAGCCCGCCGCCGGCCTCGACCTCGGCGGCCGCGAGGACCTCGTACGCCGCCTCGGCCGCCTCGCCCGCGACCCCATCGCCCCCTCGATGATCATGGTCACGCACCACGTCGAGGAGATCGCCCCCGGCTTCACCCACGTCCTGATGATCCGTCAGGGCAAGGTCATGGCCGCGGGCCCGCTGGAGCTGGAGCTCACCTCGCGCAACCTCTCGCTCTGCTTCGGCCTGCCGCTGGTCGTCGAGCAGCGGGGCGAACGCTGGTCGGCCCAGGGTCTGCCGCTCGGCTGATCGCGCACGCCCTGTCGGGATCGGGACCGGCGGTCCTACCATGACCATGTGGACATCGACGCATGGGTGTGGTGGCTGATCGGCGCGGTCGCCCTCGGAATCCCGCTGGTAATGACCGCGATGCCGGAGTTCGGCATGCTCGCCGTCGGCGCGGTCGCGGCCGCCGTGACCGCGGGTCTCGGCGGGGGAGTGGTGATGCAGGCGGTGGTCTTCGCCGTCGTCTCGGTCGCCCTCATCGCGGTCGTACGCCCGATCGCCGCCCGGCACGGCGCGCAGCGCCCCCAACTCGTCAGCGGCGTCGAGGCGTTGAAGGGCAGATCCGCGGTCGTTCTGGAGCGGGTCGACTCCTCCGGGGGGCGCATTAAACTCGCGGGCGAGATCTGGTCGGCGCGGCCGCTCGACACCGAGCAGAGCTTCGAGCCCGGCCAGGAGGTGGACGTCGTCGAGATCGACGGGGCGACGGCCGTCGTCATGTGACCCGGCGTCCGGGCCCAACAGCCGTACGGCTGACGGCCCGTGACGTCGGGTGATCCGAACGCCCCCCGGCCGGCGCGGCGTTCTGACAGACTCGACCCGCGAGATCTCAAGATCTTCCGGAAACACCGAAGCGACCTCCGGAAACACCGAAGCAAGAAGGGCACGGGGAACCAACGATGGAACCAATCATCATCGTCCTGATCATTCTGGTGGTGCTGGTCTTCATCGCCCTGATCAAGACGATCCAGGTCATCCCGCAGGCCAGCGCCGCGATCGTGGAGCGCTTCGGCCGCTACACGCGCACGCTGAACGCGGGCCTGAACATCGTCGTCCCGTTCATCGACTCCATCCGCAACCGCATCGACCTGCGTGAACAGGTCGTCCCGTTCCCGCCCCAGCCGGTGATCACCCAGGACAACCTGGTCGTGAACATCGACACGGTCATCTACTACCAGGTCACCGACGCCCGCGCCGCGACGTACGAAGTCGCCAGCTACATCCAGGCGATCGAGCAGCTCACCGTCACCACCCTGCGCAACATCATCGGTGGCATGGACCTGGAGCGGACCCTGACCTCCCGCGAGGAGATCAACGCGGCCCTGCGCGGCGTCCTCGACGAGGCCACCGGCAAGTGGGGCATCCGCGTCAACCGCGTCGAGCTGAAGGCGATCGAGCCGCCCACCTCCATCCAGGACTCGATGGAGAAGCAGATGCGCGCCGACCGTGACAAGCGCGCCGCGATCCTCCAGGCGGAGGGTGTCCGCCAGTCCGAGATCCTGCGGGCCGAGGGTGAGAAGCAGTCCGCGATCCTGCGGGCCGAGGGTGAGGCCAGGGCCGCGGCCCTGCGCGCCGAGGGCGAGGCCCAGGCCATCCGCACGGTCTTCGAGTCCATCCACGCGGGCGACCCGGACCAGAAGCTCCTCTCCTACCAGTACCTCCAGATGCTCCCGAAGATCGCCGAGGGCGACGCGAACAAGCTCTGGATCGTCCCCAGCGAGATCGGCGACGCCCTCAAGGGCCTCGGCGGAGCGCTCGGCAACTTCGGTCCCCTCACCGGCGGTGGCGGCGGAGGGGGCGGCGCCAAGAGCGCGGGCGGCGTGGAGCGCCGCGAGCAGCCGCCCATCGACTGACGCGACCGCCGCTGTCGTACGTACGACAGCGGCGCATCCCCGTACGTACGACGCTGGGGCCGCCCTCCACTCGGAGGGCGGCCCCAGCGTCCGTCACGTACTCAGGCGGCGGGCTGCGCCAGCCAGTCCGGCAGCGCCTCGAAGTCCTCGCGCCCGAGCGCGAGCAGCATCGCGTTCGCCGGCGTCGGCTCGAACGGCTGCCGCAGCAGCGGCATCCCGGCCTGCTCCGGCGTGCGGTCCGCCTTGCGGTGGTTGTCCATCGCGCACGACGCCACCGTGTTCAGCCACGAGTCGGCGCCGCCCTGGGAGCGCGGCACCACGTGGTCGACGGTGGTCGCGCGCCTGCCGCAGTACGCGCACCGGTGCTGGTCACGCACCAGGACACCCCGCCGCGACCAAGGCGCACGTCTTCGGAAGGGCACCCGTACATACCTGCAGAGTCTGATCACCCGGGGCACCGGAAGCTCCACGGTGGCGGCGCGCACCCGCAGCGCGGGGTGGGACTGCTCGACGACGGCCTTGTCCTGCAGCACCAGCACGACGGCGCGATTCAGCGTCACCGTCGACAGCGGCTCGAAGCTCGCGTTCAGCACAAGCGTGTCCCGCATCTCGCCCACCTCCCGTGTGCACCGGCCCACCTCCTGGCGGGCTGGATCAACTCTGGCCGGGCACGCCGGGTAGGACAACGCAATAAAAGATGCCCGCCCCTGATCACTTCCAAGACCAGGGGCGGGCAAACGTTCAATGAACGCTGAGCTGTCGCGAGCTCGTGCGGGGTTGCGGCTAGCTGTCGGCCACCGCCGCGTACTCCGCGATGACCTGGGCGCGGGCCAGCGTGTGGAACCGCAGGTTGAAGCCGACGACGGCGGGCGAGGCGTCCGAGTCCGGGCCGAGCTTCTCCTGGTCGACCGCGTACACGGTGAACACATAGCGGTGCGCTGGGTCGCCCGGCGGCGGGGCGGCGCCGCCGAAGTCCTTCGTCCCGTAGTCGTTGCGCACCTGGACGGCGCCCTCCGGGAGCCCCTCGAACTTGCCGCTGCCCGCGCCCGCCGGCAGCTCGGTGACCGAGGCCGGGATGTCGAACACGGACCAGTGCCAGAACCCGCTCCCCGTGGGGGCGTCCGGGTCGAAGCACGTCACGGCGAAGCTCTTCGTCTCCGGCGGGAAGCCCTCCCACCGCAGCTGCGGCGAGGTGTTCCCGGCCGCGTACACCTGGTCGTCCTTGAGTACCGCACCCGGCTCGAAGTCCGCGCTCACGACCGTGAACGACGGCACGGCCGGGTGGAAGTCATGGGGCAGCGGCGGCCTCTTGACCTCGGTCACGTAGGCACCTCCTGATCGGTTCCGGTTACGTCCATGTCGGCGATCGCTCGCCGCCTCGAGCCTAGGTCCTGTCCGGCGGCTCGGCGTGGAGCCACCGGACGGAGGCCCTAGAACCAGTTGCGCTTGCTGCCGACCTGGGACAGCCACTCATTGAGGTACGCCGCCCAGTCGGTGCCCTGGAAGTCGTTGAGCCCGACCTTGAACGACTTGTACGAATCGCTGCCCTCGCTGAACAGGCCCGGCTTCTTGTCCATCTCCAGGACGACGTCCATCTCCCGGTCGTCCGCGACGAAGCTCAACTCGACCTGGTTCAGGCCGCGGTACTGCTCCGGGGGGAAGAACTCGATCTCCTGGTAGAACGGCAGCTTCTGCCGGGTGCCGCGGATGTGGCCGCGCTCCATGTCCGCGCTCTTGAAGCGGAAGCCGAGCTGCCCGAAGGCGTCGAGGATCGCCTGCTGCGCCGGCAGCGGGTGCACGTTCACCGGGTCGAGGTCGCCGGAGTCCACGGCGCGGGCGATCTCCAGCTCCGTGGTCACGCCGATGTTCATGCCGTGCAGCTGACGCCCGGCGAAGTGGGTGATGGGGGTCTCCCAGGGGATGTCGAGCCCGAACGGCACCGCGTGCACCGCGTTCGCCTTCAGCTCGAAGGCACCGCCGAGCCGCTGCTTGATGAACTCGATGTCCTGCTTGACCTCCTGGTCGTTGCCCTCGACCTCGACCCGCGCCTGCAGGCCGACGGACAGCGCCTCGATCCGCTGGTCGACGTTCCCGCCCTGGATGCGCACCTCGCCCTGGACGACACCGCCCGGCACGACGTTGGCCTCGGTGAGCACCGTCTCCACGGAGGCCCCGCCGGCACCCAGACTCGCCAGCAGCTTCTTGAACCCCATGATTCTCCTCCCCAGGCCCCGCCTGTGGCTTGACTCGATCGATTGACCGTCGACCTTCGACAACGTACAAACGCAATCGGACGGCACGCGGTTCCACACCGGCGCCTCGCGCCCTCACCCTCGTGGCACGAGCGTCCGGAGGCCACCCTGCACGCCGAACCCGTACACATTCGGTGCAGTACGCTCGTACGACATGATCGTGGCCCCTGACCGTACGCCCCTGCCCCGCGACTTCTTCGACCGACCCGTCCTGGAGGTGGCGCCCGACCTGCTCGGCCGCATCCTCGTGCGGAACACCCCGGACGGCCCGATCGAGCTGCGCCTGACAGAGGTCGAGGCGTACGAGGGGGAGGCGGACCCCGGCTCCCACGCCTATCGCGGCCGCACGGCCCGCAACAGCGTGATGTTCGGCCCGCCGGGATACGTGTACGTCTACTTCACGTACGGCATGTGGCACTGCATGAACCTGGTGTGCGGCCCGGAGGGCAAGGCGGGCGCGGTCCTGCTGCGGGCCGGTGAGATCACCGAGGGCGCCGAGCTCACCCGCGAACGACGACTCTCGGCCCGCAACGACAAGGAACTGGCCAAAGGACCTGCCCGCCTGGCCACGGCCCTCGACGTGGACCGCCGCCTCGACGGCGCCGACGTCTGCGCGGGCACCGACGCCCCGCTCACGGTCCTGACCGGCGCGCCTACGGACCCCTCCCAGGTCAGGACCGGCCCCCGCACGGGAGTGGGCGGCGAGGGCAGCGTCCACCCATGGCGCTTCTGGACGGCCAACGACCCTACGGTGAGCCCCTATCGGGCTCATTCACCTCGACGTCGCCGAACTTGACGCGGCGTTGGTGCTTCCGTAACGTAGCCCGAGCCGCTTGACCCGGGTACGGCATTCAGCCAGCAGCCGGAAGCGGCCAACCACTACCTACGACTTCCCTTCAGCGGGGTCCTGTTTCGCATGTCCGCATGCCGAAATTGAATCCGCGGAACTCGATTATGAGTTGCCAGGGAGATCCGCTAACGTAGTGAACACGCCGAAAGGCAAAGGCCCTC
>NZ_AOPZ01000015.1 GCF_000414115.1 Streptomyces aurantiacus JA 4570 | reverse complement strand
CCGGCCGCGGCGGCGGTGGCCAGCGCGTGCGCGGTGGCGGCGGCAGCGGCGGCGGGGCCGACGCCGGCGACGAGGAGGTCGACGGCTTCCTGCCCGGCACCGCGGGCGGCGGACAGGCCGGACGCCACCGCGTCCCGTTCGGCGGGGACCGCGGTGGCGATCAGGACACGCGGGCCCGGGGGCCGGGTCCGTGGTGCGGTGGTCCCGGTCAGGCGTCCGAGTCCTTCTTGAACTTGAACGACCACAGGCCGGTCGCCTTCGCGCCGCCCTCGGCCTTGCCGCCCTCGAGCAGGCTGACCGTGGTCGACTTGCCGCCGCCCCCGTACTGCTGGTTGAAGAACACGCTGCCCGGGATGACGACGTACGTCTTCTTGCTGGCCTCCGTCAGCGGCTGACCGTTCATCAGCAGCGTCCAGCCCTTGTCGGCGATCTCCGGGTCGACGCCGAAGCGGACCTTCTCGTCCGGGTCGACCGTGATGGACTTGACGTCCTTCATGTCCTTCAGACACTTCGTGACGGCGGACTGCTCCAGCTCCTTGCCGTCGTTGTAGCAGGACGCCTCGGTGTGCACGGACTTGCTGCCGACCGTCACGGTGGCCAGCGGCGTCGGCTTGTCACAGGCCGACAGGACGAGAAGTCCGGCGGAGACGGCGCCGAAGGCGGCGACGGTGCGGCGGCGACGCGCCGAGCGGTGTACCAGGGAGGTCATGGCGGAAGGCTATCGGGCGCGAGGGTGTGGCCTACCAGGTGGGTACGGCGTGCCGCGCCCCGTAAGGGGCGCGGGGAACTGCGCGACCGGCCACGAAAAAGCCGCAGACGCGTCTGCCGAGCACTGTGCAGACGCGTCTGCGGCTTTTCGCGCGCTGAGCGCGCAGTTCCCCGCGCCCCTTACGGGGCGCACTTGCCCCCGTGCGCCTACGGGGCGAGGTCAGACGACCCGGCTACGGGGCACGCCGCCGCGGCGGGACGCCGCGAGGAGGCCCTTGACCGTGGGCAGCCAGCCCACGGCAACAATCGCCGCCGCGACGGAAAGCCCGAGCGTCCCGTTGAGCGGCAGCGCGATGCCGATGCCGCCGCCCACCACCCACGCCATCTGCAACAGCGTCTCCGAGCGCGCGAACGCCGACGTCCGTACGCTCTCCGGCACGTCCCGCTGGATCATCGCGTCCAGCGACAGCTTCGACAGCGCCTGCGCGAAGCCCGCCACCGCCGCCAGCGAGGCGATCCCGACCGGGCCGAAGAACAGCGCCGCGCACACCGCGACCCCGAGCACGACCGCCACCACCGTCACGATGATCAGCTCCGGCGCCCGCGCCTTCAGCCACGCCCCGACCGCCGTGCCGAGCGCGTTGCCCGCGCCCGCCGCCACGCCCACGATGCCGAGGGACACCGCCGCGCTCTGCCCGCCGAGCGGATGCTCGCGCAGCAGGAAGGCGAGGAAGAAGATCAGGAACCCGGAGAGCCCGCGCTGCGCGGCGTTGACGACGAGGCCGTGGGTCACGGCGGGCCCGACCGTACGCAGCCCGAGGCGCCGCCGCCGCGAGGTGTCCTCGCGGTCCCGGGCCCGCGCCAGGTGCAGATGCTCCTCGTCGGCGGCGAGCAGCGCCTTCGCCTCGCCCTTGGCCGAGTCCACCTTGGGCGGCAGCGTGAACGACAGCACGGTGCCCGCGATGAACAGCGCGCACGCCCCGTACAGCGGCCAGCGCGACCCGAGCGCCTGCAGCCCCGCGCCGACGGGCGCCGCGACGCCGGTGGCGAGCAGCCCGCTCAGGGTCACCCGCGAGTTCGCCTTCACCAGGGAGAAGGCCGGTGGCAGCAGGCGGGGTACGACCGCGCTGCGCACGACGCCGTACGCCTTCGACGCCACCAGGACGCCCAGCGCGGCCGGGTACAGCTCCAGTCCGCCGCTGACGACGGCACCCGAAAGGGTCAGGGCGAGCAGCGCCCGCGCCAGCATCGCGCCCGCCATCGCGGCGCGGCGGCCGTGCGGGAGGCGGTCCAGGAGGGGGCCGATGACGGGGGCGAGGAGCGTGAACGGGGCCATCGTGATCGCCAGATACAGCGCGACGCGCCCCCGCGCTTCGTCCGTCGGCACGGAGAAGAACACCGTCGACGCCAGCGCGATCGTGATCATCACGTCGCCCGCGCCGTTCACCGCGTGCAGCTCGATCAGCTTGCCCAGGCCCGACTCGCCCGCTCCGTGGGCGTGGGTCGCCTTGCGGATGCCTCTGGCCGTGCCGGTGAACGGCAGGTGCAGGGCGCGGCCGACTCCGCGGGCGAACCGGGTTGCCGCACCCGCGTCGCCCGGCCGCCGAGACGCCGACCTGAGGCCAGTCACCCAGTCATAGTGCCCCGTCCGGGGCGGAAGTAGCGGCAACTGCCCTCGCGGGGCGCCCCAGTCCCGCCCCTTCTCCGAAACCAGGGGGCTGCCGCCCCCTGGACCCCCGCTTTTCGCCGCCCGGCGTTTGAGGGCGAGGCGCGGAGCGCCGAAAAGCGGGGGAGAGGGGGCGCAGCCCCCAGACGAGGCCGGTACGCCGGTGTGGGCCCAGGGGCCAGGAGAAGGTAGCGTGCGTAACGCGCCTGCGGCAGTTGTCCTCGGCCGCGCGCCTCACGGTCATCCCGCAGAATGGATGGCGTAGGTGCGCCCGATGACGTCGGGCGCGGACGTCGACGCGGCCCCCTGGTCCGCTCCGTCCGTGCCCCCGCGTAAGGGTGGCGCACTCGTGAGACGGCGTAGGAGAGAAGCGATACCTGTGAGCGCAGCGACAACGCGAAGCCGTACCCAGCGCACCCCGCGTACCCCCGACCGTCTCTGCGCCGAGGCGGTCGGCCTGGCCCGCGCCGCCGCCGAGGAGGCCGCCGCCCCCGGCGTCGTCGGTGAGCACGTCGACGTCGTCGTCGAGGGCGACCGCGTCGTCACGCACCTCTTCGAGTGCAAGGAGCCGGGGTACCGCGGCTGGCGCTGGGCGGTGACCGTGGCCCGCGCCTCCCGCGCGAAGGTCGTCACCCTCGACGAGACGGTGCTGCTGCCCGGGCCGGACGCCCTCCTCGCCCCCGAGTGGGTGCCCTGGAGCGAGCGGCTGCGCCCCGGCGACATGGGCCCCGGCGACCTGCTGCCCACGGACGCCGAGGACCTGCGTCTGGAGCCCGGCTACTCCGGCGAGGACGAGCCGCCGCCGAACTCCATCCTCTCCGAGGAGATGGCCGAGCGCGTCGAGGCGGAGGACGCGGAGGTCACCGCCGGGCCGCCCGCCGATCTCACCGTCGCGCCCGCGCGCGGCTCGCTGGCGTCCATCGCCGACGAGCTCGGGCTGCGCCGTGCGCGTGTCCTGTCGCGGTACGGGCTCCACACCGCGGCCGACCGCTGGGAGGAGGGGTACGGCCCCAAGACCCCCATGGCGCAGGCCGCGCCCGCGCCGTGCGTCAGCTGCGGCTTCCTGGTGCCCATCGGAGGATCGCTCGGCCAGGCGTTCGGTATCTGCGGCAACGAGTTCGGTCCTGCGGACGGCCACGTCGTGTCCCTCGCGTACGGCTGCGGAGGGCACTCCGAGGCGGCCGTCATGCCCAAGCCGCCGCGCCCGGCCCCACCTGTCCTCGACGAGACCCGAGTCGACGTCCTGCCGCTGCGCCCGGCCCCCGACTCGGGGTCCGTGCCTCCCGCGGGGGCGGGCGAGGACCTGGGCCACTCCTAGCCTCTACGGTTTTCGCGGTTCTCGGGGTGCGTGCGTCCCACCCGCCCCCCCGTTTACCCCCGACGTCAGGGTGAGCGGGCTTCGCGTG
>NZ_AOPZ01000014.1 GCF_000414115.1 Streptomyces aurantiacus JA 4570 | reverse complement strand
GATGGAGGATGGGACCACCGTGCCCGCACCCGCGCACCGCCGGATCGACCACCGCCGTGAAGGCGTCCTCGATGCCGGGGTGAGGCCAGTGAGGGGTGGCGGGCCTGCCCGCGTGGGGGCTGCCCGGCCGGCCTTTCCAGTGCACGCTCGTCGGCGGCGCCGTACGGTCCGGACAGCCGTGGCCTCTTTGACCCGGGAGCGGAGCGCGGGCCCACAAGGGCTGACGAAGGAGTGAACGTGATCTCTGTCCGTGAGGTCGAGACTCTTGCCGACCGTGCACATGCCGGGCAGACCGACAAGATCGGAGTGCCGTACATCGAGCATGTCCGGGCAGTGGCCGCCGGGCTCAGCCCGTTCGGCGACGAACTCGTCATGGCGGGCCTGTTGCACGACCTCCTGGAAGACACCGACTGGACCGCCGGGCGTCTGCGGGAGACGGGCGTGCCGGCCCGGGTCGTCGAGATCGTCGAGGCGGTGACCAACCAGACGGGGATGACCTACGACGAGAAGATCCGCCGTATCACTGCCGACCCCCGGGCAACACTCGTGAAGATCGCGGACAATGCGCACAACTCCCGCCCCGACCGGGCCGCGCGGCTTCCCGCCGACAAGCGCGAGCGCCTCGCGGCGAAGTACCGCTCCGCGCGCGCCCGGCTGTGGCCCGCCGCGGACCGGAACGACGTCGAGGCCGTCATCCGCGTCATCAACCCGTCGCTGCTCGCCGAGTTGGACGCCCGCTACTGACCGCACCGCCTCGTAGGGCAAGGGCGATGCCGGGACGCCTCGGCCGTGATGCCCCGCTTGCGTCCGGCCCGCTTGAGCGCGGCTCGACGCGAGGGCCGGAGCGGTCGGATCGGAGGCCCTCCGGCCTGAGGCTGTGGCCCCGCCCGGGCCGTGGGCGTGTGCCGGGCGGAGCCACGCCCGTGCGGTGGGGTCAGCTCAGCATGCCTTCACGTACCAGACCGGTCCCCAGTCGCCGGCCGGGTCAAAAGAGTCCTGCCCGGCCGGTGGGGTCTGGTACACGAGCCTGTAGCTCTTGTTGTACATGCGCGCGACGGTGCCGTTCGTCTGGTTGTTCCACCACGAGCCACCGGAGTTCCAGCCGTTCGGGATCTCGTGGTACTTGTTGCAGGCCGACCTCTCCCAGAAGTCTCCCGTGTAGTAAGTGCCCTTCCATCCGCAGAAGAACTTGGAGTGGCACTGCGAGGGGGACTGTATCGAGATGTCGGACTTCGCGGCGCCGAGGTCGCGGGCGTATTTCTCCCCCGGCAGCGCGACAATCAGCTGGCCGCCGTCGAAGGCGATGCGGTTCGCGGATGTCTGGGTGCCGCCGAGCTCATCGATGTACCTGTCCACCTTCGCCTGTACCGCGGTCGCCTCGCCTGCGGACAGACCGGCCGCGGCGACCTGCGCCGCGAACGTCTGCGCCTTCGTGCGGGTGGTGTCGGCGGAGGCGGCGGGGGCGGCCAAGCCGACCGCTGCGGCGAGTGCCGCAGCGGTAACGGCGATGCGCCGGATGTTTCCATGGGGACATAACATGCCAGAACCCCTTTTCGGGCTCGGGTCACTGATGGTCTGTCGGCCGACGGATCATCAGTGACGCAGCGAAATGAGACCTCAACCCAGCCAGGCGGCCAGTCGATGAACGCGAAGCGGTTGCTGCCGGTCTTGTGGTGCGACGTGATCGGCTCAGATCTGCGTTGCGCGTGACCAACTGTTGCCGCGATGCTCCGATCCACCAACCCATTCGATCTGCCTCGAATGGCTGGACACCTGTACCAGATGACGGGGAACTGATGGGTGTACGCATCCACTTCGACGCCGGCGACCTACGCAAGGTGACAATCGCTCAGCAACCAGCGCCGCTGTGGGACATCGAGCGCAGTTTGCGTGCCCTGCAGGTGACCAACGCCGGTGCGGCGTACGCCCCTTGGCGGGCGTGGGCGCGGATGCGCCTGCCCCGAACCGCGCATCAGTTGCTGACCCTGGTACCGCCCACCGGCCCCTGCCCCGACTTCCTGACGCCGACCGGACCCTCACCCGACCTGGAGAGCGGCCTGGATCAGGTACTGAGCACCCCGCGGCCGCTACTGAACCGCGATCTGGGGCAGCTGGCCGAGCGCCGCCGCCTTCCGCCCTGGGCGCACGATCTGGGCCGGGGATCGCTCCCGGCGCTGCGGTCCCTGGGCCGTGCCTTGCGTGATTACCATCAAGCGGCCATCCACCCCCTGCAGCACCGGCTGGCCGCCGACTACGAAACCGTCACAGGTGGCCTCACGCAGACGCTGTCTCAGCGTGGCCTGGACGCTCTCCTGTCGAACCTGCACCCCTCCATCCGCTGGAACCCACCCGTCCTGGACGTGGGCCACCCCCTGTACGACGACGACGTACACCTCAACGGCTGGGGACTGCACCTGGTGCCGTCGTTCTTCACTCCGACCAACGCCTTCTGCGTCAACCACACCCCGCCCATGACGGTGACCTTCCCCATCACCACCCAACGCGCCGGAACAAGCGTCCGCCACCGCACCACGCCCCTGGGCCTCAACCTGCTCCGCGCCCAACCCCGCCTTCCTGAGTGAACGAGGGCGCACCCCGGACGAGTTGCGGACAGCGGCCTGCGAGTGCGGGCGCACCGGAACGGCTCCCTGAAGCTCTCGTCGGTCGGCTCACCGGCGGCCCACTTCGCTTCGATGTCGGACCAGTCGCCCGGGCGGATCCTGAACTCGCGGTCCTGGAATGCCTGCGGGATCGGGTCCCCTGGGAATCGTGGCCGCGTCCCGGTAGAGCGCAGCCGCTCAGCGGCTGCTCAGAGGCTTGCCGTACTTCTGGGCCGTGGAGAGGTACGGGAGGTCGAGCGTGCGCGGGGAGTAGGCCGCCGAGCCGTCGGCCGAGCCCTTGGGGAGTAGCCATGCGGCGCCCAGGGAGGCGTTTTCGCCTGGGGATCCGATCGTGACGTCCGGTGTGCCGTCGGCGTTGTAGTCGCCTGTGGCGGCCGCCGCGCCGAAGGTGTCGCCCGTCTCGGCGACGCCGGGGACACCCGGCGTGTCCTGGTTCCGGGCGACGGACGTGGCAGCGCCGTCTGCGTCGAGCAGGCCGCGGGCGCCGCCGCGGAGCAGCCAGGCGGCTCCCGCCCCCGCTGCGTTGCCGATGGCCTCACCGGGAGCGCCGGCGATCAGGTCGTCGCGGCCGTCGCGGTTGATGTCTGCGACGGCGAGGGCGGCGCCGAAGCGGTCGCCGTTCTCGGCCACGCCCGGGACGCCTGGGGTGTCCTGGTTGAGGGTCTGGGTGCGGGTGCCGAACGAGCCGTTCGCGGGGCTTCCGTAGTGGAGGTGGATGCCGCCGCCGTTGGCGAGTTTCTCGGGGCCGCACGGGTCGTCGATGTTCTCGTCGGCGATCTCACGGCATTCGCCGAGTGCCAGGTCGTCGTGGCCGTCGCCGTCGAAGTCGCCTGCGGCCAGGGCGGTGACGCCGGCGTTGTCCGTGTTCCAGAAGTTGGCCATCTCGGACCGGTCGGCGTCCCACTTCCACAGGCGCACGTGGGACTGCGTGTGGGGGGCGCCCGCGGTCCAGTACGCCACGGCCAGGTCGTCGTGGCCGTCGCTGTCGAAGTCGCCGGTGGCCAGGGCGGGGGCGCGGCCGCCCATGGGAGCGGCGACGACGGTGGTGACCATGCTGTCCTCGCCCTGGATGACACGTGCGACGACCTTGTCGGTGCCGCCGGTCACGATCGTTTTGTTGCCGCCGCCGGTGAGGTCGGCCGCGGCCACCGATGTGCCGTACGCGGCCGACGGAGAGCGGCCGGTCAGGACCGTCGAGGCCGGTCCCGGCCCGTTCTTGGAGCCGCCCACGGCGATGACCATGCCCGCATTCGTACCGCGGTCGGTGACGTCCTCGCCGGGGACGCCCACGAGGAGTTCCGCGATGCCGTCGCCGTTGAGGTCTGTCAGGGCCACGGATGCGCCGAAGCGGTCTCCCGCCTCGGGGGTGCCGGGAACCTCGGGGGTGGCCTGGGTGATTCGGATGCTTCCGTGGGCGCCGGTGCCCTTCGGGCCGCCCCGGACGACGTTCACGTATCCGGCCTTGGCCTGGCCGCCGACGGTTCCGCCGGGGACGCCGACGGCGATGTCCGCGTGGCCGTCGCCGTTGAAGTCGCTGGTGGCGGTACGGGGTGGGGCAGCGGCGGCGCCGGACGGGAGCACAACTCCGGCGGTGGCCGCGGCTGTTGCGATGGCGCAGGTCAGGATGCGGCGGCTGTGTGGCACGGAGGCCCCCACTCGGTCGTCGGGATGCGGCTTGTCTGGTGTGACCGTCGAAGGGCGGTGCTGGTTGTACGGAGTTCACCGGTGGTCGGTGGCGGGTTCAGGGGGAGAAAATGGGCGGAGTGAGTCCTCACTCATTGACGGAGTGAGGACTCACTCCGTAGTCTCGGGGTTATGACAGCACCTGAGGAGAACGAGAAGCAGGCCACCCGGCGCCGCGCCCCGGCCATGTCGCCGGAGATGTCGCCGGAGCGGCGCCGCGAAATGATCATCCAGACCGCGATCCCGCTGATCGCCGAGTACGGGGCCGCGGTGACGACCGCGAAGATCGCCCGCGCCGCGGGCATCGGCGAGGGCACGATCTTCCGGGTCTTCGCCGACAAGGACGAGCTGCTGCACGCCTGCATGGCCGAGGCGCTCTCCCCCGAGCACGCGGTCCGTGAGCTCGACGCGATCGATGTGTCCCAGCCGCTGCCCGACCGGCTCGCGGAGGCGGCCGAGGCGCTGCAGGCGCACATGTCCAGGATGGGCGCGATCCTCGGCTCGCTGGGGCATGGGGGCGGCAAGCATCCCGGCACGGTGCGCGGCGCGGGCCGCGAGGAGTCGACGACCCGTATCCGCGCGGCCCTCGCGGAGCTGCTGGAGCCCGACAGGGCCGCCCTGCGGCGGCCGCCGGAGCAGATCGCGGCCCTCTTCTTCGGGCTGCTCTTCACCCAGCCGCGTACCCAGGACGAGCCCGACCTGACCCCGCAGGAGCTGGTGGAGGTCTTTCTGCACGGGGCGCTCGCGGGGAGCGCCAGGTGAGCGTGCGCAGAGGGCGCCTGGCAGTTGCGGCCCTGGCGGTCCTGGCGCCCGTCCTGGTGTGGCTGGTCGCAGACCCGCTGCTGGGGCACCGGCTGCGGATCGCCGACGGCGGGCAGAGGCTCGACATCGGTGTCGTGCCGGTGGCGGTCGTCGCGCTGCTCGCGTCACTGGCCGGCTGGGGGCTGCTGGGCGCCCTGGAGCGGCTGGGGGTACGGCGTGCCCGCGCCGTCTGGTCCGGGGTGGCCGGTGTCGTACTGGCCGTGTCCTTTCTGCCGTTCCTCGGCGGCGGCATGGACGGCGGCACCCGGGTCTTCCTCGCTCTGATGCATCTGGCGGTGGCGGTGGTGCTGATCCCGGGGCTGGGCGGCAGGCCCCTCAAGGCGGCAGCCGGTGGCGCCGGGGGGTGACCCTCGGTCCGGGGGAAATGGCCAGGGGCGTAACTGCCGCGGCGTCGGCGGGACTTCGCGGCTTTCATTTTTTTTGTATCTGGGGAGGGTCCGCCGTCCCGGGAATTTCCGGCCACCGCAATTCCCCTGTTCGGGCGGGGTGTTGAGCGCCGTACGCACAGCGGTGGGGCCTGGTGCGCCGGGTGCGGGCGTCCGGCTTGCTTTGCCCCGCAGCCAGGCGCCGCGCTTTGTCCGCCTTTGCGCCGGAAGTCGCTTCTTCGCGTCATTAATGGCGTAAACGAAGTGGTGCGCATATTGCGGGTGCTCGCTCGAATGGGGCGCCCCGATATGCCGTCGAGCCGCATTCCGGCCCGTGCCCATTCGGTGAAATGGGTCACACCGGCGGTGGTGGGCCGCAGGGGGCGGTTGAGCGCATTTCCGTTCTGCGCAAAGAAAGTTGGGCTTATTGATCAATGCGGTCGTGGGATTCCGGGCGGCGGGGGCGGGCCTTGTGCATTCTCTATTCGAATTCTGGTCTTGTTCTGTTCGGGCTTTCTCGCCTAACGTCACCGTCGATCCGGACGGAACGCCGAGTCCTGCCGCCGTCCGGAAACCCAACCCACCCACTCACTTACGCACGGCAGGAGCGGGGGACCCAGGTAAGACGCCGGTCCGGATTCCGGAACGGCTCGGGGTGAAGTCGCATTCACCATGCGGCCGGACATCTCCCGTCCGAACCCGACAGCTCACCTCGTAGGCGACGGAGAGGAATTCGTCATGCCTGCAAAGGGAAAGCACCGCCGTCCCAAGTCCAGCCCGCTCAGCCGGGGCATCGCCGTCGCGGGCACGGGCGGGGCCGTGCTCGCCCTGCCGGTGCTCGGTGCGACCTCCGCCGGCGCGGCCCCGGCCGCCAAGCCCGCCGCGGCGCCCAAGACCTACGTCGTCGTCGCGGGCGACACCCTCTCCAAGATCGCCCGGGAGCACTCGGTGAGCGGCGGCTGGAAGAAGCTCTACCAGGACAACCGCGGCGCCCTCGGCGACGACCCGAAGCTGATTCACCCCGGTCTCGAGCTCACCCTCGGCACGAAGGGTCCGGCCGAGCGGGCGGACCGCTCCGAGCGCGACGACGCGTCGGCCGCCAAGACGGCCGCCGCCCCGGCGAAGAAGACCTACACCGACGATCTCGACGGCTGGATCAGGGAGTCGCTCGACATCATGGCCCAGCACGGTATCCCCGGCTCCTACGAGGGCATCCACCGCAACGTCATGCGGGAGTCCTCCGGCAACCCGCTGGCCATCAACAACTGGGACTCCAACGCGGTGGCCGGGACACCGTCCAAGGGACTGCTGCAGGTCATCGGCCCCACCTTCGCCGCCTACCACGTGCCCGGCACGTCGCTGGACAGCTTCGACCCGGTCGCCAACATCACCGCCGCCTGCAATTACGCGGCCGACCGCTACGGCTCGATCGACAACGTCAACGGCCCGTACTAGGCAGGCTCCCCCGCGGCGATCGGGAGCCTGCCCCGGGGTGAGCGGTGCGGCCGGGGCCGCGCAGAGTACTGCCTATGACGACACCCGCAGAGCTGCTCCGGTCCTTCGCCCGCACCCGCGCTTCGCTCGACGGCGAGGAGGTCACGTACTGGTGGAGTGGAAACGTGTACTCCTGGGCACCCGAGGAGCCCTACCAGCGGCTCTTCGGCTTCGAAGGACTCAATGTCGCCCGCCTGGTCCGCGACGCCGAAGCCGGCCCGGACGCCTACCGGCTGCTCAGCCGTGAGGCCGCCTTCTACCTGGACCCCGACACCCGGGAGATCCTGGAGAGCTGGCAGGGCCTGCCGGTGGTGCACGTCTGGAACGATCCGGCGAACCAGAAGTGGCGGCCCGCCCCGATCCCGGTGACTGAGCTGGGCCCACAGGTCTGCTTCAGCCTGGAGATCCCGCTCGCCTACCCCTCGCCCCTGCCGGTGGCCCGCTACCCCCTCCACTCGGCCGGCGACACGTACACGGCGCTGGAGCTCTTCCAGTTCTTCGCCGGGCGTGCCGACCTGGCCGGTTCCGCGGCCGGGGTGCCGGCCACCATGTCGTGGAGCCGGATGTCGCCGTGGCTGCCCTGGATGGCCCGCGGGCAGCGGCCCGGTGGCCTCACCTTCCACTGCCAGGGCCGCAAGCTCGGCTCGTACGCCGAGGTCCCCGGGCGCACGCGTGCCTACATAGCCGCCCACCGCCCGGAGTTCGCCCGGGCCCCCGAGGAGTGGAGCGAGCCGAACGAGACCAGCTGGACGTACTTCCGCAAGCTCCACCCGCCGAAGTAGCCGCCGCGCCTGCCCCTGCAGGGATGCGGTGACAGCAGGGATGCGGTGAGAGACGGGAGTACGGCCGCCTTTTTGCGGGCCGTCTCGCTCTCACCGCACCCCTTTCACGGGTTCGTCGTGGCCGGGCGGCGCGTGCTCACAGGACTTCGCCGGCCTTGGTCCTCCTGCTCAGGGTCGGCCTGCTGGACTGGGCCAGGTCCTTCCACTTGTCGGACAGGCCGGTGATGGTGCGTGCCGCGAACAGGGTGCGGATGGACACCTCTTGGTTCAGTTCGGCGCGGATCAGGCTGACCAGCCTGATCGCCCGCAGCGAGTTCCCGCCGAGGTCGAAGAAGTCCTCGTCGATGCCCACCAGGCGGTCCAGTTCCAGGACGTCGGCGAACGCCTCGGCCAGCACCCGCTCGGTGCGGTTGCGCGGCGCCCGGTACTTGTCGTCCCCCGACTCCGGCTCGGGCAGCGAGGTGCGGTCCACCCGGCCGCCGGCCGTCAGCGGCAGGCGTTCCAGGAGCACGAACACCGACGGCACCATGGGCTCCGCCAGCCGTTCGGCGGCGTAGCGGCGCAGTTCCTCGCTCGAGAGGTCGGTGGCGGAGTCGTGGCCGCGGGCGGGGACGGCGTAGGCGATCAGGCGCTGTTGTCCGGCGTCGTCGTTGCGGGCGACGACGACCACGTGGGCGAGGCCGGGGTGTTCGGACAGTGCCTCTTCGATCTCGGCCGATTCGGTGCGGACGCCGCGGATGTCCGCCTGGGTGTCGGTGCGGCCGACGTACTCCAGGTGGCCCTCGGCGCTCCATCGCACCCGGTCTCCGGTGCGGTGCATGAGCGTGCCGGGCGGGCCGAAGGGGCAGGGCACGAAGCGGTGTGCGGTCTGTGCGGGGTGTGCGGGGTAGCCGCGTGCGATGCCGGGCCCGGCCACGTACAGCTCTCCGCTCACGCCGGCGGGGACCGGTGCCAGTCCGGGGCCCAGGACGTACAGGGCGGTGTTGTCCGCGGGATGGCCGGCCGCGCCGGCGTGGTGCGGGGGTTCGCCTGCGGCCAGGCGGTGGGCCGCGGCGAGCACGGTGGTTTCCGCGGGGCCGTGGCCGTGGACGACGGTCAGGTCGGGGCAGGCTTCCCGGATGCGCCGCAGGGCGGCCGCCGGGACGCGGTCGCCGCCGGTCCACACTTCGCGCAGCGCAGCGAGGCGTTGGGGGTGTTCGGCTGCGATGGCGCAGAGCATGCCGGCGGGCAGCCATGCGGTGGTGATGCGGTGGGCTGCCTGCAGGGTGCTCAGGGCGTCGGTGTCCAGGTCTCCCGGCGGGGCCACGACCACCCGGCCGCCGTTGAGCAGGGGCGCCCACACTTCCAGGGGCAGGGCGTCGGAGGTGGGCGGTGTGTGCCACAGCACGGTCTGGCGGGCGCCCTGCTGCAGGGTGCGGTCCAGGGCGAGCCGCTGGATGCTGCGGTGGGTCAGGGCGACCGTGGTGGGCGTGCCGGTGGGGTCGGTGGCGTGCATCACGGCCAGCAGGTTGTCCGGGCGGGCCGGGGCCGGTGAGTCTTGCGTGCGGTCGCTGCCGGCGCCAGGGCTGTCCGCAGCGAGGTCGTCGAACTGGATCGCTGGTATGTCCAGGTCGGCGGAGAGCGCTTTGGCCGTGGTGGCGTCGGTGAGCAGGACGCGGGCCGCGGCGTCGGTGAGGGCCGGCTTGAGGCGCTCTGCGGGGGTGGCGGGGTCCAGCGGCAGGTAGGCTCCGCCGGTTTTGGCCACGCCCAGCAGGGCGGTGATCAGGTCTGCGGAGCGTGGCAGTGCCACCGCCACGACCGTTTCGGGGCCGACCTGGTGCCGTCGCAGTGCCTGGGCGAGGCGGTGGGAGCGCTCGTCCAGGTCCCGGTAGGACAGGGCGGTGTCGGCCAACTGGACGGCGATGGCGTCGGGGGTCTGCTGCGCCTGGCGGGTGAACAGTTGCGCGACGGTCAGTTCCGGTAGCGGTGTGGCGGTGTTGTTCGGTGCCGTCAGGACCTGCTCCCGTGCGGCGCCGCCGATCACGTCCAGTGCTCCGAGGGGCTGTTCCTGGGCGGCCACCACGGCGCGGATGTAGTCGATCAGTTCCGCGCCGATGACGCGCAGTTCGGCGCGGGAGTAGAGGGTGGCGGGGGCGTCCAGGCGCAGGAACAGGTCGCTGTCGGGGCTTCCGTCGGTGCACAGGCCGATGGAGAGTTCGTCGAAGACGCCGGTGGTCGCGGGGAAGTAGCGGGCCGGGTGGTCGGCGAAGTGGAGCTGCTCGACGAATTCGACGACGTTCATGACGGCGCCGTAGCTGCCGCGGCCGCTCAGGACGGTTCCGCTCGCGCGCTGGATGTCGGAGTAGTGGCAGGCGGTGTGGCCGAAGATTTCGTAGGTCTCGTCGACGACGGCGTCGGCGATCTCGGCGAAGGTCGCGGTGAGCGGGACCTTGATGCGTACCGGCACGACGTTGACGGCCAGGCCGGGGGTGGTGGCTGCCGCTCCGACGCGGTTGCCCACGGCCAGGGAGAGGAGGAATTCCGGGTGGTCGCAGCGGTGGCGGAAGAAGACGGCCGCGGCCGCGGTCAGCATGGAGGACATCCATACGCCCATGGACTGTGCGGCCTGGGTCCAGGTGTCCGCCTCGGCGCGCGGCACGGTCAGGGTCCGGCTGACCATGCCGATGGAGCCGGCCACCTCCGACCAGCGGTCGGCGCTGCTCATGGGTTCGTCGAGGGCGGAGCGCTGGGTGTCGGTCAGGGCGATGCGCGGTACCTGTGCGGGCGCGGGTGCGTCCTTGAGGTAGTCGCGCCAGAATTCCGTGTCCTCGGTGAAGGTGTCGGAGGCGAGGTAGCGGGTTGCCTCGTTCGCGAACGAGGCGGCGTCCCAGGGGTGGGGCTGTGGGGGGATCTCGCTTTCGCTTACGAGTGCGGTGTAGACCTCGGCGAGGCGTCGGGAGAGCAGGCCGCCGGCGCCGAATCCGTCGGATATGAGGTGGTGGTAGGCGAGTACGACCAGGCAGCGGTCGGGGGCGAGGGTGACCGCGCCCAGGCGGAACAGCAGGTCGTGTTCCAGGTCGAACGGCTGCTTGACGATGTCGGCGAGCGCTTCGCGCGCTGCCTGGTCGGGGTCGGGCTCGGCGCTGAGGTCCAGGAAGAACGGCCGCCAGTCTCCCAGGTCTTGGACGGCCAGGCGCAGGCCGTTGTCGTCGTCGACGAAGTTGACGCGCAGTACTTCCGCTTCGTCCATGACATGCCGGAATGCGGATTCCATGGCGGCGGTGTCCAGGGCACCGTTCACTTCCCACATGGTCATCGCATGGTTCAGCGTGTCGGGTGTCATTTTCTGCGCCAGCCACAACCCTTTATGCGCAGCCGACGCACTGAACGAACGCACACAGATCAACCCCTTGTAAACAGGCCCATGAACTGGAGGAATGCATAAATCGCCTCCACCTTCACGGGCGTGGATCAGCCGGTCAAGGCACTTGGGTGCCGGGCGGGGCAAGCCGTTTTGGGGCTTGCGGTGTCCCGCCGGCGGGACGGCCCCGGGGGGCGGGTGAGCGCCTCCCGGGGCCGTGGTGGGATCACTTGGGATCGCGGTGGGGCATCGAGGACATGAGATGTCCGGCGATCAGCCGCGGAGAGGGGTGCTTCAGCACCAGGTTGGCCCTCAGTTTGAGTCCGGTCGAGGCGGCCAGGCGCTTGCTGAGCTCCACCGAGAGCAGCGAGTCGAATCCGATGTCCTTGAACTCCTGGTCGGGGTCGATGGCTTCGCTGGAGGCGTGTCCCAGGACGACGGCGACCTTGTGCAGGACGTGGTCGAGGACGGCCGCCTGCGCCTCGGCGCCGGAGAGGGCGGCGATCCGCTCGGGCAGGGGGACGGCCTGGTCCTCCTCGGCGGGCTGCTGGGCGGTGGGCACCTGCGCGCCGGCCGTGGTGTGGGAGGAGTTCAGCCAGTAGCGCTGCCGCTGGAAGGCGTACGTGGGAAGGTCGGCCCGCGCACGCGGGCCGCCGAACAGGGCCTGCCAGTCCACGGTCCCGCCCTGGACGTGCAGTTGGGCCAGCGAGCCGACTACGGCCTCGGCTTCGCCGCGGTCGCGGCGTGAGGACGCCAGGACCAGCGCGCCGTCCACGTCCTCGACGATCTCCTGCACCGGGACGGTCAGGACGGGGTGCGGGCTCATTTCGATGAAGACCCGGAAGCCGTCGTCGGCCAGCTGGCGGACGGAGGTCTCGAAGCGGACCTGTTCGCGCAGGTTGGTGTACCAGTACTCGGCGTTCAGCCGGGCGGTGTCGATGACTTCGCCGTACAGGGTCGAGTAGAAGGGCAGCGTGGAGGTTTTCGGGCTCAGGTCGGACAGCGGCTGGATCACCTGGTCGCGGACGCGGGTCACCTGGTGGGAGTGGGAGGCGTAGTCGACCGATATGCGCCGGGCCTGGGCGCCTTCGGCTTTCATCTTCTCGACGAATTCGTCGAGTGCCTCCGGTTCTCCGGACACGACCACGGAGCGGGGGCCGTTGACGACGGCGATGCTCACGCGATCGCTCCAGGGGGCGAGGCGTTCTTGTACGACGTCGGCGGATTCCACGACCGAGGCCATCCCGCCGTGGCCGATCAGGTCCAGCAGGGCCTTGCTGCGCAGCGCGACGACCTTGGCGGCGTCGCGCAGCGACAGGGCGCCGCAGACGTGGGCGGCGGCGATCTCGCCCTGGCTGTGTCCGATCACGGCGGCCGGCTCGACGCCCCAGGAGCGCCACAGGGCGGCCATGGAGACCATCACCGAGAACAGTGCGGGCTGGACGACGTCCACCCGGTCCAGGGTGGGTGCCCCGGCGGTGCCGCGGATCACGTCGAGCAGCGGCCAGTCGACCCATTCGGCCAGGGCGGCCGCGCACTCCTGGAGGCTCTGGGCGAAGACGGGGAAGGTGTCGTAGAGCTGGCGGCCCATGCCGACCCACTGTGATCCCTGGCCGGGGAACATGAAGGCGGTGCCGCCGAGGTGCTGGGCGGCGCCGCGCACCACGGCGGCGGACTCCATGCCGCCGCTGAGTGATTCCAGGCCGGTGAGCAGTTCGTCGCGGCTGCGGCCGAGGATGACCGCGCGGTGCTCGAAGCGTGAGCGGCTCGACAGCAGCGACCAGCCGATGTCGGCGATGTCGGTGCCCGTATCGGCGGCGGCGAAGTCGCGCAGTCTGGCTGCCTGGCGTTCCACGGCCGCCGCGTTCTTGCCGGAGACCGCCCACGGGATGAGGCCGCCGGCGACGTCCGGGGCCGGGGCGGGTTCGTGTGTCTGCTCCGGCTGGGGGGCTTCTTCCAGGATGACGTGGGCGTTGGTGCCGCTGACGCCGAAGGAGGAGACTCCGGCCCGGCGCGGGCTGCCGGTGCGCTCCCATGGCCGTCCCTCCAGCAGGAGTTCGACGCCGCCGGAGGACCAGTCCACGTGCTGGGAGGGGGTGTCCACGTGCAGGGTTTTGGGCAGGTAGCCGTGCCGCATCGCCATGATCATTTTGATGATGCCGCCGACGCCCGCGGCGGCCTGGGCGTGGCCGATGTTGGACTTCAGCGAGCCCAGCCACAGCGGGCTGTCCCCGGCGCGGTCCTGGCCGTAGGTGGCAAGGAGGGCGCCTGCTTCGATGGGGTCGCCCAGCACGGTGCCGGTGCCGTGGGCCTCGACGGCGTCCACGTCGCGGGCGGTGATGCCGGCGTTGGCCAGGGCCTGCTGGATGACCTTCTCCTGGGCGCGGCCGTTGGGGGCGGTCAGGCCGTTGCTGGCGCCGTCCTGGTTGACGGCCGAGCCGCGGATGACGGCGAGGACTTCGTGGCCGTTGCGGCGGGCGTCGGACAGCCGCTCCAGGAGCAGCAGGCCGGCGCCTTCGGCCCAGCCGGTGCCGTCGGCGCCGTCGGCGAAGGACTTGCACCGGCCGTCGGCCGACAGGCCGCCCTGCCGGGAGAACTCCACGAAGATCGCGGGGGTGGACATCACCAGGGCGCCGCCGGCCAGGGCCAGGGAGCACTCTCCCGCGCGCAGTGACTGCACGGCCAGGTGCAGGGCCACCAGGGAGGAGGAGCACGCGGTGTCGACCGACATGGTGGGGCCGGTGAGCCCGAGTTCGTAGGCGACGCGGCCGGAGGCGACGCTCAGGGCGCTGCCGTGCATGAGGTAGCCCTCGAGTTCGTTGTTGCTTCCTTCCAGGAAGCGCCAGCCGTACTCGGTCGAGCTCACTCCGGTGAAGACGCCGACGTCGCTGCCGCGCACCTGGGCGGGGACGATGCCTGCCCGTTCGAATGCTTCCCAGGAGGTCTGCAGCAGCAGGCGCTGTTGCGGGTCGATCGCGAGTGCTTCGCGCGGGCTGATGCCGAAGAAGTCGGCGTCGAACTCGGCGACGTCGCTGAGGAATCCCCCGTGGCGCACGTAGGAGCTGCCGAGGGTGTCGGGGTCGGCGTTGTAGACGTCGCGCCAGCCGCGGTCGGTGGGGAATTCGTCCACGGCGTCGATGCCGTCGCGGACCATGTCCCACAGTGCCTCGGGGGTTGCCACGCCACCGGGGTAGCGGCAGGCCATGGAGACCACGGCGATGGGTTCGGCGCGGCCGGCCTTGAGGGTGTCGTTCTCCTGGCGGAGGCGGTCGCGCTCCTCCAGCAGGGTGCGGAGCGCCCGTTGGACCCGGTCCGCGCCGTCCGCTGTGCGATCCGCGGAGTTGTTCATGTCACTTACCCTTCTCATCCAGAGCCAGGTCGAGCAGTGCGTCCAGGTCCATGCCGGCCAGTTCGTCCGCTGCGGTGTCCGCCTCTTCCGCCTGGGGGCCGGTGTCGGCCTGGGCGGGGTCGGCGCAGGCCAGCACCAGTTCCAGGATTCCCGCGGTGCGCAGGCTGTCGATGGAGACGGTCCGCAGTACTTCGCGGATCCGGGTGTCCTGGTCGGGGCCGGCCTGCGGTTGCTGTTGCGGTCGGAGCCGGCCGGTGATGTGTGCGCCCAGTTCGCGTGGGGTGGGGTAGCTGAAGACGAGGGTGGAGGGCAGGCGCAGGCCGGTGGAGGAGGCCAGGCGGTTGCACAGTTCGACGGAGGTCAGGGAGTCGAATCCGATCTGGGTGAACGCCTGGTCGGGGTCGACGACCGCGCTGGAGGGATGCCCGAGGACGACGGCGACCTGTTCGCGGACCCAGTCCAGGACGGCGGTGTGTTGCTCGTCCTCGCTCAGGGTGGCCAGTCGGGCGGGCAGGCCGAGGGGGCCGCTGTCCTTGGGTGTGGTGTTCGTGCGGTGGTGGCGGGGGCGGCCGGTCTCGACGAGGTCGCGCAGCAGGGGCGGCAGTTGGTCGCCGCTGTTGTTGCGCAGCGCGGTGAGGTCGAGGCGGGCCGGGACGAGGACGGGCTTGTTGAGCGCGCACGCGGAGTCGAACAGGGCCAGTGCCTGGGGGGTGGGCATGGGGGCGACGCCCATGCGCCGCACCCGGGAGAGGTCGACTTCGTCCAGGTCTTCGGTCATGCCGCTGCTCTGGCCCCACCATCCCCAGCACAGGGACGTGCCGGGCAGGCCCGATGCCCTGCGCTGGGTGGCCAGGGCGTCCAGGAAGCCGTTGGCCGCGGCGTAGTTGGCCTGTCCCGCAGTACCGAGGGTGCCTGCGAGCGCGGAGAACAGGACGAAGGCCGACAGGTTGTGCTCGCGGGTCAGTTCGTGCAGGTTGAGCGCGCCGCCGGCCTTGGCGCGCAGTACGTGTTCGACGCTCTGCGCCGTCAGTGACTCCACGGTGCCGTCCGCCAGCGCGCCGGCCGCGTGCAGGACGGCGGTCAGGGGGCGGGCGGGCGGCATGTCGGCGAGCATTTTCGCCACGGCGTCGCGGTCGGCGACGTCGCATGCCGCGACGCGGACCAGGGCGCCCTCCTTCTCCAGGTCGGCGACCAGTTCGCGGGCGCCGTCGGCGGCCATGCCGCTGCGGCTGGCCAGGAGAAGGCTGCGTACGCCGTGTTCGGTGACGAGGTGGCGTGCCACCAGGGCGCCCACTCCCCCGGTGCCGCCGGTGACCAGCACGGTGCCGCCGCCGAAGTCGTCCCCCATATCGAAGATGATCTTTCCGATGTGGCGGCCCTGGCTCATCTCGCGGAACGCCTTGCGGGCGTCGCGGATGTTCCAGACGGTAAGGGGGTTCAGGCGCACCCGCCGGTCGGCGAACAGCTGCATGACGGCGCGGAACATGTCCTGGAAGGCGTCCGGGCCCGCCTCGTAGAGGTCGAATGCCTCGTAGTGGACTCCGGGGTGGTCGGCTGCCACCTGCTCGGGGTCGCGGATGTCGGTCTTGCCCATCTCGACGAAGCTGCCGCCCTCGGGGAGCAGCGTCAGTGAGGCGTCGACGAACTTGTGGGCGAGGGAGTTCAGGACGACGTCCACGCCGCGGCCGCCGGAGGACTCCAGGAAGGTGTCGGCGAACGTGAGGTCGCGCGAGGAGGCCAGGTGTGCGTCGTCCAGGCCCAGGGCGCGCAGGGTGGGCCACTTGGCCGGGCTCGCGGTCGCGTAGATCTCCGCGCCGGCGTGCCGGGCCAGCTGCACGGCGGCCATGCCCACGCCGCCGGCGGCGGCGTGGATGAGGACGCGCTGGCCCTTCTTGAGGTTGCCGACGCGGAAGAGGCCGTAGTAGGCGGTGAGGAAGGCGCCCGGCACGGACGCCGCCTCGGTGTAGCTCCAGTCGTCGGGGATGGGCATGAGCAGGCGGTGGTCGGCCACGGCCACGCGGCCGAAGGCGCCGGTGAAGATGCCCATCACGCGGTCGCCCGGTGCCAGCGTGGTGACGTCGTCGGCGACTTGAAGGACGGTTCCGGCGCCCTCGCTGCCGATGCCGTCGTCGATGGCTGTCCGGTCCACCAGGCCCAGGGCCATGGTGACATCGCGGAAGTTGAGGCCCGCGGCGTGCACGGAGATGCGCACCTGGCCGCTGGTGAGGGGCTCTTGCACCTCGGGGCAGGGCACCCAGGTCAGGTTCTCCAGGGTGCCCTTGCTGGGGATGCCCAGGCGGTGCGCGCCGGTTGCGGGCGGCTCGATCTGGTTGGCGGGCGCGGCCTGCGCCATGCGGGGGGCCAGGAAGGTGCCCTCGCGCAGGGCCAGTTGGTCCTCGCCCAGGGCGAGTGCGTCGGGCAGGCGGGCCAGGGAGGTGTCCGCGTCGTCGGTGTCCAGGAGGCGGAACCGGCCGGGGTGCTCGGTCTGGGCGGAGCGGATCAGGCTCCACACGGACGCGCCGGCGGGGCTTTCGACGCTCTCCGCGCCGCTGGTGTCGAAGGCACGGCGGGTGAGCACGGCCAGGGTGGATCCGGCGAGCGCTTCCTCGGCGAGGAAGCGCTGGATCAGGCCCAGGACGCGGGTGTGCGTGCCGGCGAGCGCGGCAAGGGGATCGCCGTCGTTGCCGGCGGTGATGTCGTCGAGGCACAGCAGGAGGTGGCGGGGCGCCTCGCCGGCCAGGACGTCGTCCAGGGAAGCGTGGAACACGGCGCTGCTGTCGGCCGGTTCGCACAGCCGGCCGGCCAGGCCGTCCTTCGCGCCCAGGACACCCCACGGCTCGCGGCGGGTCTCCCGCTTGTTCTCCTTCACCGGCCGCCACTGCACTTCGTACAGCGGCTGTGTCTGCCCGCCGCGTGCCGAGCGCAGCTGCTCGGCGGTGGCCGGACGCATCGTCAGCGCCCCGATGTGAGCGATCTTTCGGCCGTGTTCGTCGGCGACCGCCACGCTCACGACGCCCTCGCCGGCCGGGGTGATCCGGATCTTCACCGTCGGGCCGCAGACGCCGCTGCGGTCGACGCCGGACCAGGAGAAGGGCATCCAGCCCTTCTCCGCGGTGACGTCGATGACGCCGCCGGCGACCATCGCGTGCAGTACGGAGTCCATCAGGGCCGGGTGCAGGGCGAAGTCGCCGCCGACCGGGGTGCCGGCGGCCGCGGGCAGGGTCGCGGCCGCGAAGAGGTCGTCGCCGCGCCGCCACACCTCGCGCAGGCCGCGGAAGGCCGGGCCGTAGTCGAAGCCCGCGTCGGCGAAGGTGTCGTACAGCGTGTCGATGGCGACCTGCTGCGCCCCGGCCGGCGGCCAGGCGGCCAGGGAACGCGCGTCGCCGCCGCCCGAGGCGGCCGGCGGGACTGTGGCCGGTGTCAGGCTGCCGGTCGCGTGCCGGGTCCAGCCGCCGCTCCGGTCGTCGCCGGCGGGGCGCGAGTACACGTCCAGGGGGCGGTGGCCCGCCTCGTCGGGCGCGCCGACGACGACGCGTACCCGCACGTCGCCGGAGTCGGGCAGGATCAGCGGGACTTCCAGGGAGAGTTCCTCGATCGCCGCGCATCCGGTGTGCTCGCCCGCCCACAGCGCCAGGTCCATGTAGGCCGTGGCGGGGACGACGACCTGGCCGAACACGGCGTGGTCGGCCAGCCAGTCGTGGGTGCGCAGCGACCACAGGCCGGTGAGGACGACCTCGTCGGTGCCGGGGTGTTCCACCACGGCGGCCAGCAGCGGGTGTTCGGGGGTCGACAGGCCGGCCGAGGCCACGTCCGTGCCCATGCCGGCCTGGAAGTCCAGCCAGTAGCGCCGGCGCTGGAAGGCGTAGGTGGGCAGGTCCACGGACCGGCGGGTTCCGATCAGGGCGGCGAAGTCCACGTCCGCGCCGCGGACGTGGAGCTGGGCCAGGGCGCCCAGGAGGGTGTGCGCCGCGTCGCGGTTGCGGCGCGACGTCGACACGACCAGCGCGTCGTCCGCGCCCACGGCGGCGAAGGCTTCCTTGGTGATGCTCGAGAGGGTCGCTCCCGGCCCCACTTCGATGAAGACCTGTCCGCCGGCCGCGCGGGCACACTGAATCGCCTCGTAAAAGCGCACGGGTTCGCGGACGTGGTCCACCCAGTGCGCCACCGACGTCAGCTCCTGGAGCGTGGCCTCGCGGCCCAGGCGGGTCGAGACGATCGGGACCCTCATCTCGCCCGCGGGCAGCTCGCCGATCGCGGCGGCGAACTGCTGCAGGACCGGTTCCATGAGCGGGGAGTGGAAGGCGTGGCCGACGTCGAGGAGTTTCGCCGACGTGCCGGCCGCGACGAGGCGGTCGCGGAGCGCGTGCACCTGCTCGCGCAGGCCCGACAGGGTCACCGACTCCGGGCCGTTGACGGCGGCGACGCCGACGCGGTCGTACGCCTCGAGCAGGGTGTTCATCTCGGCTTCCGAGGCGCGTACCGCCAGCATGGCGCCCTGCTCGGTGACCGTCTGCATGAGGCGTCCGCGCGCGGCCACGAGCCGGGTCGCGGTATCGAGGTCGAGGACGCCGGAGACGTGGGCGGCGGCGATCTCGCCGACGGAGTGACCGACCAGGTGGGCGGGCTGCGGGCCGTACTGCGTCAGCAGCCGGTAGCGGCTGACGTGCAGGGCGAACAGTGCCGGCTGGGCGATGTCGGTGCGCTCGGGGTCCCCGGGCTCCTCGGAGAGCAGCAGGGGCTTGAGTGCGAAGGGCAGATGGGCGTCGAAGCGCTCGCAGATCTCGTCCAGGCTGCGGGCGAAGACGGGGAAGGTGTCGTAGAGCTTGCGTGCCGCGCCGGCCCACGGGGTGCCCTGTCCGGGGAACATGTGGACGGTGGCGCCGGGTTCCCCGGCGACGCCGCGGATGACGGCGGCGGATTCGGTGTCCTCGCTCAGTGATGTCAGGCCGGTGAGCAGTTCGTCCTGGTCGTGGCCGAGGATGACCGCGCGGTGTTCGAGGCGGGCCCGGTCCGAGACCAGGGACCAGCCCACGTCGGCGATGTCCAGGCCCTGTTGGGTGTCGGCGAAGTCGCGCAGCTTGGCCGCCTGCGCCCGCAGGGCGTGTGGGGAGCGTGCCGAGACGATCCACGGCAGCGGGCCGCCGGTGAGGCCGGGCAGGGAGCCTTCGGCCTCGGGCGCCGGCTTTTCGGCGCTTTCCTCTTCGAGGGGGGCGGGTGCCTCTTCGAGGATGAGGTGGGCGTTGGTGCCGCTGGCGCCGAAGGCGGAGATGCCCGCGCGCCGCGGGCGGCCCGGCGTGCTGGGCCATTGCCGGGCCTCGGTCAGCAGCTCCACCGCGCCCGCCGACCAGTCCACGTGCGTGGAGGGGCGGTCCACGTGCAGCGTCTTGGGCATGATTCCGTGCCGCATCGCCATGATCATCTTGATGATGCCGCCGACGCCCGCGGCCGCCTGGGCGTGGCCGATGTTGGACTTCAGCGAGCCCAGCCACAGCGGACTGTCCCCGGCGCGGTCCTGGCCGTAGGTGGCAAGGACCGCCTGTGCCTCGATCGGATCGCCCAGGGTCGTGCCGGTGCCGTGGGCCTCCATCACGTCCACGTCGCCCGCCTGCACCCGGGCGTTGGCCAGCGCCGCCCGGATCACCCGCTGCTGGGAGGGCCCGTTCGGCGCGGTCAGCCCGTTGGACGCCCCGTCCTGGTTGATCGCCGAGCCGCGGATGACCGCCCAGATCCGGCGGCCGTTGCGCCGCGCGTCCGACAGGCGCTCGAGGACCAGCACGCCCGCGCCCTCGGAGAAGCCGGTGCCGTCGGCGGCGTCGGCGAACGCCTTGCACCGGCCGTCCGCCGCCAGGCCCCGGTTGCGTGACATCTCCCGGATCACCTGCGTCGTGCCCATGACGGTGACGCCCCCGGCCAGGGCCAGCGCGCTCTCGCCCTGCCGCAGCGACTGCACCGCCTGGTGGACGGCCACCAGCGACGACGAGCAGGCGGTGTCGGTCGAGACGGCCGGGCCCTCCAGGCCCAGCGCGTAGGACACGCGCCCGGAGGCGATGCTCAGCAGGGCGCCGGTCTGCCCGTAGCCGGCGATGGTCTCGGGGGTGAAGAAGTGGTTGCCGTAGCCGAAGTAGGCCAGGCCGGCGAAGACGCCGGTGTCGCTGCCGCGCAGGGTGTGCGGGTCGATGCCGGCGCGTTCCAGGGACTCCCACGAGGTCTCGAGAAGCAGCCGGTGCTGCGGGTCGGCGGCCAGGGCCTCGCGCGGGTTGATGCCGAAGAACTCGGCGTCGAAGTCGCCCGCGTCGTGCAGGAATCCGCCGTAGCGCGTGTAGCTGCTGTTGGGCCGGTCGGGGTCGGGGTCGAAGAGGGTCTCCAGGTTCCAGTTGCGGTCCTCGGGGAACTCCGAGATCGCGTCCTGGCCGGTGCGCACCAGGTCCCACAGGGCCTCCGGGGAGGCCACCGCGCCCGGGAAGCGGCAGGCGACGCCCACGATCGCGATGGGCTCGGCGGCGGCCTCCGTCAGCTCGTTCAGGCGCCGGCGTGTTTCGATCAGCTCGATCGATGTCCGCTTGAGGTAGTCGAGAACATCAGCGTTGTTGTCGTTTGTCATCGCTCTTCCCCTAGCCGAGCTCTTTGTCCAGCAGCGAGAGAAGCTCTCCAGCTGATGCCGAACTGATCCGGTCGGCGATACCGACCTCTGTCCCCTCACCGGCCATCGAACGCACCCGGTGCTGCAATGCGCCGAGCAGCGTGGAAATGGTGGTCTTCTCCTCGTCCGCGAGTTCGAGGAACGCGTCCTCGAGGCGGGCGCCCAGTCCCTCGATCTCCTTGGCCAGCAGGCCGGCCGCGCTCTGCGGGCCGGTGCCGGCGGCGGGGCCGGGTGCGATGGCTTCGATCAGGAACTGCGCGAGGGCGCCCGGGTTGGGGTAGTCGAAGGCGAGCGTGGCGGGCAGCTTCAGGCCGGTCACCGCCGCCAGCTTGTTGCGCAGTTCCAGCGCCGTGAGCGAGTCGATCCCCAGCTCCTTGAACGCGGTGGCCGAGCCGACCCGCCCGCTGTCGTCGTGGCCCAGGACGAGCGCGGTCTGTGCCCGCACGGCATCCAGCAGCACCGCCTGCGCGTCGGCCTGCGGCAGCGACCTGATCTGCTGCGCGATATCGGCGTCGGCGGCCTGGCGGCCGCCCGCCCCGGTGCTCTGGGTGCTCTGGGCGGGTGTGCCGAGCAGTGTGCGCAGGAGCGGGGAGGCCATCTGTCGGGCGTGTGCCGCGGCCGCCGTCAGGTTCAGGCGCGCCGGTACCAGCACCGGCTCGTTGCGGGTGAGCGCCGCGTCGAAGAGCGCGAGGCCCTCGTGCGAGGCCATCGGCTGCACGCCCTGGCGTTGCAGGCGCACGATGTCCGCCTCACCCAGGCCCGCGCCCAGCTCGCTGCGCTCGGCCCAGTAGCCCCAGCACAGCGCGCTGGCCGCGAGGCCCTCGGCGTGGCGGGCCTCGGCGAGGCCGTTGAGGAACGCGTTGGCCGCCGCGTAGTTGGCCTGCCCGGGCATGCCGAGCACGCTGGTGATCGAGGAGAACAGCACGAACGCGGACAGGTCCAGATGCCGGGTCAGTTCGTGCAGGTGCCAGGCGCCGTGTGTCTTGGGCGCGAGGACCGCGTCCAGGCGGTCCTCGGTCAGCGCCTGCACGACGCCGTCGTCCAGTGCGGCCGCGCAGTGGATCACCGCTGTCAGCGGGTGCTCCTCGGGCACCGCGGCGATCAGGGCGGCGACGGCTGCGGCGTCGGTGACGTCGCAGGCCACGATGTCGGCCTGTGCTCCTGCCGCGGTCAGTTCCTGCTGCAGTGCCGGTGCCGCCGGGGAGGCGGGTCCCCGCCTGCTGGTCAGCAGCAGGCGGCGCACGCCGTGGTGCTGAACGATGTGGCGGGCCAGCATCGCGCCCAGGCCGCTGGTGCCGCCGGTGATCAGTACCGTCCCGGACCCCAGCGCGGGGGCGTCCCCGGGGGCTTCGGGGGCGTCGCCTGCGGCGGGGGCGTGGGCCAGTTGCGGGGTGGACACCAGGCCGGCCCGGATCCTGAGCTGGTCCTGTGCGGTGGCGGCGGCCGCCGCCAGGCCCGCCCACGAGGCGGGCTGGTCGTCGCTGTCCACGAGCGTGAACCGGCCCGGGTTCTCGGTCTGCGCGGTGCGTACGAATCCCCAGACCGCGGCGGCCGCGGGGTCGGTGCGCGGTGCCTGGCCGTCGCCGGTCGCCGCCCGCGTCACGATGACCAGGCGCGAGTGGGCGAACCGGTCCTCGGAGAGCCAGCGCTGGGTCCAGCCCAGCACCTGGTGGAGGGTGCGCTCCACTGCGGCAGGGGCGTCATCACTGCCGCCGGTGCCGTCACTGCCGCCGGTGCCGTCACTGCCGCCGGTGGTGTCGGTGACGGCGAAGACGAGCGGGGGTATCGCCTGGGAGGAGGCGGCGAGTTCGTCGAGGCCGGTGAAGAGCGCCCCGCCCTGGCCCAGGGATCCGGCCAGGCCCGCATCTGAGGCTGCCAGCACCGCGTAGGAGGCCGGGGCCTGCCCGGGCGGGGTCTGCAGGGGCGCCCAGTCCACCTGGAACAGCGAGTCCTGGTGGTCGAAGCTCAGCTCGGTCAGCTTCTCCACGTCCACGGGCCGCCAGGTCAGCGACTCGACGCCGCCCAGGGGTGTTCCCTCGTGGTCCGCGAGGGCCACCGACAGCCCGCCGGGCCCGGCGGGCGCCAGCCGCACCCGCAGCACGCCGGGCCCGGCGGAGTCCAGGCGGATGCCCGTGCAGCGGTGGGGCACCACGCCCTCGGAGTCACCGGCGCCCCGTGCCGGGCCGGCGGGCAGCAGCGCGGCGTGCAGCAGCGCCGGGTGGATCCGGAAGCGGCCCTGGTCCGTGCCGTCGGGCGCGGGCAGTTCCACCTGGGCGAACAGGGTGTCCTCGCGGCGCCACAGGTGGGTGAGGGCGCGCAGGAGCGGTCCGTTGCTGAACCCGAGGGCGGACAGCCTCGCGTACTCGTCCTCGACGGGCACGCTGAGCGCGCCCGCGGGAGGCCAGGCGCTCAGGCCGTCCGGCGCGGGGGCGGGCCGGGTACCGGATCCGGCGGCGCCGGCGGAGCCGACGGCGTTGCGCGTCCACTGCGCTTCGCCCTCGCCGCGGGAGTGCACGCTGATCACGCGCTTGTTGTCGATGACGACGCGGATCTCGCGCTCGGCCGTCTTGGACAGCACCAGCGGTGTTTCCAGCGTGAGTTCGTCGACGACGTCGCTGCCCGCCTGGTGCGCCGCCCACGCCGCCAGTTCCACCAGCACCGCGGCCGGGACCACGGCGGCGCCGTGGACCACATGGTCGGCGAGCCAGGGGTGGCGGCGCAGCGACAGGCGCCCGCTGCCCGCGACCGCGCCGTGTCCGCCCTCGTCGGGCAGGTCGATCACGGCGTCGAGCAGCGGGTGGTCCGAGGTGCTCTGGGCGGTGGTCTCCTGGGGGGTGGGCAGCCAGTAGCGCCGGCGCTGGAAGGCGTAGGTGGGCAGCTCGACGTGCCGGCCGTCCGCGCCCGCGAGCGTCTGCTGCCACGACACCGCGACGCCCGCCACGAACGCCTCGGCCGCCGACTTGTACAGCCGGGCCAGGCCGCCGTTCTTGCGACGCAGCGAGCCCACCACCACGGTGGCGGCGCCGGGGGTGGCGTCCAGCATCTCCTGGATGTTGACCGTGAGCAGCGGGTGCGGGCTGACCTCGATGAACGCGCCGTGGTCGCGTTCGAGCAGGCTCTTCATGGTGGCTTCGAACTGGACCGGCTCACGCATGTTGCGGAACCAGTAGGCGGCGTCCAGCTCGGCGGCATCCAGCTGTGCGCCGGTCACCGTCGAGTAGAACGCGGTTGTCGAGGGCCGGGGGGTGATCTGGCCCAGCTCGCCCAGGAGTTTGTCGCGGAACTGGTCCATCAGCGGGGAGTGGCCGGGGACGCTGGCCGGGATCCACCGGGCGCGCACGCCCTCGGTCTCGCAGAGGTCCACGAGTTCCCTGACCGCCGAGGCATCGCCGGAGACGGTCGTGGAGTAGGGGCCGTTGACCGCGGCGATCGCGGCCCGGGAGCCGGTGCGCTCCAGCAGTTCGCGCACCCGGTCGGCGGGCGCCACGATCCCGGCCATGCCGCCGTCCTGGGCGGCGGTGGCCAGGAGCCGGGACCGCACGGCCACGATCTTGGCGCCGTCCTGCAGGGTCAGGGCGCCGGCGGCGCAGGCCGCGGCGATCTCGCCCTGGGAGTGGCCGATGACCGCGTCCGGTGTCACGCCCAGCGAGCGCCACACCTGCGCCAGCGACACCATGACCGCGAACAGCACGGGCTGGACGACGTCGATCCGCTCCAGGTCGGCCGCTCGGGGTCCCCCGCACACGGTGTCGATCAACGACCAGTCCACCCACGGCTCCAGCGCCGTCGCGCAGGCGCGCATCTGCTCGGCGAAGACCGGGCTGCTCTCCCACAGTTCGCGCCCCATCCCGGCCCACTGGCAGCCCTGGCCCGGGAAGACGAACACCGTCCTGCCCAGCGGCCGGGCGAGGCCGGTGACCACGCCGGCGGGGTTCCTGTCCCCCTGGGCGACGGCGGTCAGGCCGGCGAGCAGTTCGCCGGAGTCCGCGCCGATCACCACCTGGCGGTGGTCGAACAGCGAGCGCGTCGCCAGCAGGGCGTGTCCCACTTCGGGGGCCGGCAGGCCGGCGGCCGCCGCGCTGTCGCGCAGCCGCAGCGCCTGCTCGCGCAGCGCCTCCTTGGAGCGCGCCGAGAGCACCCACGGCACCGGACCCGAGGCAGGGGCGGGTGCGGGGGCCTGGGCGGTGGCCGACTCCGCGGCCGGGCGGGCGGGGGCCTGCGCCGGGGGTGTCTGCGCGGGGAGGCGGGGGGCCTCTTCGGGGAGCTCGGGTGCCTCTTCGAGGATGAGGTGGGCGTTGGTGCCGCTGACCCCGAAGGACGACACGCCCGCGCGCCGCGGGCGGCCCGGGGTCCGTGCCCATGGCCGGGCCTCGGTCAGCAGCTCCACCGCGCCCGCCGACCAGTCCACGTGCGTCGTCGGGCGCTGCACGTGCAGGGTCTTGGGCAGCGTTTCGTGGCGCATCGCCATGACCATTTTGAGGATGCCGCCGACGCCCGCGGCGGCCTGGGTGTGGCCGATGTTGGACTTCAGCGAGCCCAGCCACAGCGGGCTGTCGGGGGCGCGGTCCTGGCCGTAGGTGGCAAGGAGGGCCTCGGCCTCGATGGGGTCGCCGAGCCTGGTGCCGGTGCCGTGTGCTTCGACGGCGTCCACCTCGCCGAGCGAGAGCCCGGCGTCGGCCGCGGCTGCGCGGATGACGCGCTGCTGGGCCAGTTCGCTCGGCGCGGTCAGTCCGTTGGACGCCCCGTCCTGGTTGATCGCCGAGCCGCGGATGACGGCCCAGATCCGGTGCCCGTTGCGGCGCGCGTCCGACAGGCGCTCAAGGACCAGGACGCCGGCGCCCTCGCCCCAGCCGGTTCCGTCGGCCGTCTCCGAGAAGGACTTGCAGCGCCCGTCGGCCGACAGGCCGCGCTGGCGGGCGACCTCCACGAACATGCCCGGGGTGGGCATCGCCGCCACTCCGCCGGCCAGGGCCAGCGTGCACTCCCCCGAGCGCAGGGACCGCACGGCCTGGTGGACGGCGACCAGCGACGACGAGCAGGCGGTGTCGGTCGAGACCGCCGGGCCCTGCAGGCCCAGTACGTAGGCGACCCGGCCCGAGGCCACGCTGGTGTACGTTCCGGTGATCCCGAAGCCCTCGACCTCGCCGGCGGCCCCCAGGCCCATCCGCGGGCCGTAGTCCATCGCGTAGATGCCGGTGAACACCCCGGTCTGCGAGCCGCGCAGTGCGGCCGGGTCGATGCCCGCCCGTTCCAGCGCCTCCCACGTCGTCTCCAGCATCAGCCGCTGCTGGGGGTCCATCGACAGCGCCTCGCGCGGGCTGATCCCGAAGAACGCCGCGTCGAACTCGGCGAGGTCGGGCAGGAATCCGCCCGAGCGCGTGTATGTCTTGCCGTGCGCCTCGGGGTCGGGGTCGTAGAGCGCCTCCACGTCCCACCCGCGGTCCTGGGGGAAGTCGCCCATCGCGTCCACGCCCTGGGACACCACTTCCCACAGTCCTTCGGGGGACGTCACGCCACCCGGGAAGCGACATCCCGCGCCCACGACCGCGATGGGCTCGCGAGCGGACTCCTCCAGCTCGCGCACGCGCTCGCGCAGTTCCTGCGCGTCGCCGACGGCGCGTCGCAAGTAGGACCGGAGCTTGTCGACATCCTCCACCAGGGCCTCCCCCAACTTTGCTTAGAAGAACGGGTGTTGCTACACGTATCCGCGGTCGATCAGTTCGTACAAATCATCGTCACTGCGACTTTCCAGGCTTGTTCCGTCCGCCGGCGGCGGGGCGTCGGGCGCCTTCACCGCCGGCGGCGGGGTGCCGGGTGCCTTCACCGCGGGGGGCGGGGCGTCGGGCGCCTTCGGCTCCAGCAGGGAGAAGATGTGCCGGCCCAGCTCGTGCGGCGTGGGGTAGGTGAACGCGACGGTGGCCGCGAGCCGCACCCCGGCCGCCTTGGTGAGCCGGTTGCGCAGCCGCACCGCCATCGAGGAGTCGAACCCCAGGTCCTTGAAGGTCTCGTGCGACCTCGCCGCCAGGCCGGCGCCCGCCGGCTCGGCGTCATCGGTGCCCAGCAGCGCGGCCGTCTCGGCGCACACCAGGTTGCGGACCGCCAGTTCCGAGTCCAGGTCCGCCGCCGGGATGTCCGCGCCCGGCCCGCCCGCGTCCGCGGGGCCCGCCTCCGCGGCGGTGTCCTCGGGCGCGGTCAGCCAGTACCGCCGGCGCTGGAAGGGGTAGGGCGGCAGGGCGACCCGGCGCGGCCGGTGCGCGGCGAACACCGCCTCCCAGTCCACCGCCACGCCGCGCACGTGCAGTTCGGCCAGCGAGGCCAGGATCTTGCCCGCGCTCCCGTCGTGCCTGCTCAGGGTGCCCACCACCATCGGCGGGCTCGCCAGCACGTCGGCGGCCTCCTCCATCGCCACCTGGAGCACCGGATGCGGGCTGATCTCCACGAACACGCCGCCGCGCTCGCGCATCAGGTTTTCGACGACCTCGCCGAAACGCACCGTCGAGCGCAGGTTGTCGTACCAGTACGAGGCGTCGAGCCCGCGGGTGTCGAGCCGGCCCGCGGTGACCGTGGAGTGGAACTCCACCGCGGTCTCGCGCGGCGTGATGTCCGCGGCGGCCTCCAGCACCCGCTCACGGATGCGTTCGACCTGGTGGGAGTGGGAAGCGTACTCGATCTTGACCCGGCGTACCCGGACGCCCTCACCGGCCGCCAGCGCGGCGAACTCCTCAAGCGCCTGGAGGTCCCCGGAAATCACCACGGAGGCCGGGCCGTTGACCGCGCCCACCGACAGCCGCCCGGGCCAGCGCGCCAGCCGCTCCTGGACCCAGTCCAGCGGCGCGGCCACCGCGTTCAGCCCGCCCAGGCCGGCCAGCTCGGTCAGCGCCTGGCTGCGCAGCGCGACGATCCGCGCCGCGTCCTCAAGGCAGAGCGCACCCGCCGCGCACGCCGCGGCGATCTCCCCCTGGGAGTGCCCCACCACCACGTCGGGGACCACCCCCAGCGAGCGCCACACCCGCGCCAGGGACACCATCATCGCGAACAGCGCCGGCTGGACCACCGCGTCCCCGCGCTCCAGCGACGGCGCCGATTCCGCGCCGGTCACCAGGTCCACCAGCGACCAGTCCTGCCACGGCTCCAGCGCACGCGCGCACTCGTCGATCGCGGCCGCGAAGACCTCCGACTCCGCGTACAGCTGCCTGCCCATGCCCAGCCACTGCGATCCCTGGCCGGGGAAGACGAAGACGACCGGCCCCGCCGGTCCGGTGACCGCGCCGCGCACCGCCCGGTCCCCGTCGCCGCCCGCCGCCACCAGGTCCAGGCCGGCCAGGGCTTCCTCGCGGCCGGCGCCCAGCACCACCGCCCGGTGCGCGAACGACTCCCGCGTGGACACCAGCGAATGCCCCACGTCGGCGGCCGCCGGCGACGCCTCGGCGGCCACCAGGTCCCGCAGCCGCGCCGCCTGCTCCCGCAGGGCGGGCTCCGTGCGCGCCGACAGCACCCACGGCACCACCGCGGACCCGCCCGCGGCGGCAGGCCCCGCGTCCGCGTCCGTGTCCGCGGGCTGCGGGCGCTGCCCGGGGGCCTGTTCGAGGATCACGTGCGCGTTGGTGCCGCCCATCCCGATGGACGTCACCCCGGCCCGCCGCGGCCGATCCGGCGCGCCCGGCCAGGGCCGCGCCGCGCCCAGCACCTCGAAGTCCTCGTGGAAGCCGGTGATGGCGGGGTTGGGGGAGCTGAAGTTCAGATTCGGCACCAGCTGGCCGCGCTGCACGCACAGCGCGGCCTTCACGAAGCCGACGATCCCCGCGGCCGGCTCCAGGTGCCCGACGTTGGCCTTCACCGAGCCGAGCACCAGCGGGCGGCTGCGGCCGGTGGCTTGGAACACCTCGCGCAGGCCGGCCGCCTCGGCCGGGTCGCCGAGCCGGGTGCCGGTGCCGTGCGCCTCGACGTAGTCGACCTCGTCGAACGCCACACCCGCGCGCTCCAGCGCCGACAGCACCGCCGCCGCCTGCCCGGCGGGGCTGGGATCGGGCATCCGCGAGGACGCGCCGCCGCTGCCCACCCCCCAGCCGCGCACCACCGCGTAGATGTGATCACCGTCGGCGACGGCCAGGTCGAGCCGCTTGAGCAGGACGAACGCGCCGCCCTCGCCCCGGATGAAGCCGTTGGCCCGGGCGTCGAAGGGGAAGCAGCGCCCGTCGGGCGACAGGGCGCCCAGGTTCGCCAGGCCGAGTCCCGCCTCCGGATCGGCGATCAGGTGCACGCCGCCGGCGAGCGCCATGTCGACCGCGCCGGCGCGGATCCGCTCGCACGTCAGCGCCAGTGACACCAGCGAGGAGGACTGGCCGGAGTCCGCGCAAAAGCTCATGCCGCGCACGTCGAACAGGTTCGAGATCCGGTTCGCGATCAGCGCGCCGCTGGAGCCGAGCGCGGCGTAGTGGTCGTCCTGGTCGCTGCCGGAGAGCCGGCGCAGCAGCTCGTAGCCGGAGGGCGCGGCGCCGACCACCACATCGACGTCGCGGCCCGCGAGCGCGGACGCCGGCAGGCGGGCGTCCTCCACGGCCTGCCAGGCGAGCTCAAGGCCCAGGCGCTGCACGGGATCCATGGCGGCCGCCTCGCCCGGCTGGATACCGAAGAACTCCGCGTCGAAGCCGTCGATGGCCTCGAAGAACGAACCCGCGTTCACGGTGGCGGCGTCCGGGTGGAAGGGATGCCTCGGCTCGACGTCCCGCTCGCGGGGAAACGTCGCGACGGTCGACTCCCCCTCCAGCAGCAGGCGCCAGAACTCCCCCAGGTCGTGCACACCGGGAAAGCGGCACGACATCCCGATGACGGCAATATCGGCGGCTGCGCCACTCATACGAATTCCTTCCGGTTCCCACGGGATAGAGCACTTACGGGCTGCACTGCGCTCACCGCCAGGAGGCCAGCAGCTTCTGCAGCTCGTCCGGCGCCTGCATGAAGTCGTAGTGGCCGCCCTCGACCACCCGGATGTCGACCGAATCCGAGTACTGGCGCCAGCCCTCGAGCTGCTCCAGGCTCACCTCGGGGTCCTCACGCCAGTGCACTACGACCAGGGGGCAGGCCACCTTGACCGGCTCCGTGCGCCCATAGGCGCGCGCGGCGGCGAGATCGCGGAGCAGCACGGACATGCCCATGTCGATCATGTCCGGGCGGGGCTCGATCCCCCGGCCGCGCAGGAACGACTCCAGCTCGGCGCGCATCTCGGGCTCGGTCATGGTGAGCATCCGGTCGCGCGCGGCGTCGTGCGGTGCCGGCTGGCCCGACACGAAGAAGCACTCCGGCTGGGGCAGGCCCTGTTCGGCCAGGCGGACCACGGTCTCGAAGGCGGGCAGCGCGCCCGCGCAGTGGCCGAAGAACGCGAACGGCCGGTCCAGCAGCGGCGCCAGCGCCTGGGCCAGGGAGTCGGCGAGGTCCTCGTAGGTGCCGTAGTGCGGGTGGGCCAGGCGGTTCTCGCGGCCGGGGAACTGCACCGGGCAGACCTCGCCGCCGCCGATCGCGGCCGGCCAGGCGCTGAACGCCGACGCCCCGGACCCGGAGAAGGGAAAGCCGAAGATCCGGGCGGGGTGGTCGGCCGACGGCGGCCGGACGAACCACGGGGAGGCGGGTGCGGTGGAGCCGGAGGTCATGGCGTCTTTCGTTTCTGGGCGACGATGGGCAGGTGGGTCATCCCGGCGATGAAGTACGACCGCAGGTGCTGCGGTTCACCGTCGAGCTCGATCGACCCGAACCGCTGGAGCAGTTCCTCGAAGAAGATGCGCAGGGTCATCCGGGCCAGCGGCCCGCCGATGCAGAAGTGCGGCCCGAACCCGAACGCGACGTGGCGCTTGGCGCCGGCGCGCGTGATGTCGAACTCGTGCGGATCGGGGAACTGCGAGGCGTCCCGGTTGGCCGATCCGATCCACGCGACGACCGCCCCGCGGGCCGGGATCGTGCCCCCGCCGATCTGGACGTCGTCCACCGCGTAGCGCATGAAGTTGCAAGCGGCCGAGGTCCAGCGCAGCCCCTCCTCGACCAGGTTCGGCACCAGCGAGGGGTCGGCCTGGGCCTTCTCGAACTGCTCGGGCCGCTCGATGAGGGCCTGCACCGTGCCCGAGACGGTGTGCGGCGTCGTCACGTTGGCGCCGAGCAGAATGCTGTAGCCGTCGAGGGCGATCTCCTCGTCGGACAGCGGCGCGCCGCCCGGGCGCACGCTCATCAGGTGGTGCAGCAGGCTGTCGTCCTCGGCGCCGCTGGCCCGCCGCGTCCTGACCCACTCCTTGACGTAGGTGACGAGCTCGTGGTGGGCGATGGCCAGGGTCGCGGCCTCGCTGCCCGTCTTGAAGTGCGGGTCCGAGGGGGCCGTCACCATCGCGGTCAGCTGGACGAGTTCTTCCCAGTCCTTCTCCGGGATCCCCAGCAGCGGGCCCGTGACCATCGCCGGCAACAGCAGCGCCTTCTCGGCCAGGTCGAAGGTCTCCCCCTCCAGCGCCGGCTCCAGGAAGCGCTGGATCGTCCGCCGGATCGAGTCCTCCCAGGACTTCACCGCCCGCGCAGTCAGCTTGGTGCCGATCGGCCGGCGGACCTCGGTGTGCCGCGGCGGGTCGGTGGAGGTGAGCAGCACGCCCGCCGCGGGGTCGTCGATCCCGACGTGGGTGGGGGTCGTGCCGCGCTCGGAGGTGAACTCCCGGTGGTCGCCGAGTACCCGGCACACGTCCTCGTAGCGGGTCACCGACCAGAACTCCCGGCCGTCGGGCAGGACTTGGTGGTGCAGGGGCGCCTTGTCCCGCATCACGTCCCAGACCGGGTGGGGATCGCCGTAGGAGTACAGGTCCAGGTCGAACAGGTCGAGGCACTCGAGGTCGACGTCACGCGCGGGACCCGGCGTCAGCCTCACGGCTGTGCCCTCCCCTGCTCGATCAGCTCGGCGACCCGGAGGGGGGTCTGCGCCAGGTAGAAGTCGCGTACGGACAGCGCGACGCCGTAGTCCTGGGACACCCGGTCGATGATCTTGATGCCGATCAGTGAATTGCCGCCGAGCTCGAAGAAGTCGTCGTCCGCCCCGACCTCGCGGCCGTTGAGGTACTCCCCCCACAGCGCGGAGATCTCCCGCACGAGTGACTCCGGCGCACCCGCGGGCGCGGCCTGTGACTCTGACTCCATAGCCAGCCTTTCCTTTCTCCGCCGAACGGGAATTCCCGCCCACGCCATTTCCGGCCCGCCTTTGGGCCGTCACCGCAGCACGGCCGCCGGGGCATTGTGCGCTGTCCCGCCGTGATTCTCTTCCGCTCTCGCCGTGCCGGCGGCGTCCGGTGCTCACCGGCCGGGCAGGGGGAAGAGCGCGGCCGGCTCGTGCCGCGGTGTCATCGGTCCCGAGGTGGAAAGCAGCCGTGTCCCGGCCACAACCGGGGCGGGAAGCCGACCACTCCAGGCACGGGAGGGACACCTGCGTGGTCGTCGACGGCAGCATATTGCGTTGTCGGCCGAAGGCGGGGTGCCGCCTTTCGGCAGCGCGCCCAAGGGGCCATCGCGACGCCAACGTAAGTGGCCGGGAAACCCAATGCAAGAGATGGCAGGGCGGGCCTCCCGCCGGGCACCGGATGTCCCGCCGACAGGACAGTAATGCCGATACCCGCACTCGGTTCGGCGCCGCCCCCGCCGGTGCCGCTGGTGCCGCCGGTGCCGCGCGTGACGCGGTGGTGCGGTGGTGCGGGACGGCACGCGGGGCGCGGTGTTGCGGTGTGCGGCCGGGGAGCGCCGGGCAGGTGATTGCCCGGCGCATTGCTGTAATCCCCTTGCGCGGCGGGGCACTTGACAATGCCGTCGGCGACAGGCACTTGACAATGCCCCTGCGCCGCGGGCAGCCGACGCCGTCCGCCGGAATATCCGGTGCGGGCGGGGAATTCTTGCGCGGGCGCGTACAGGAAAGCAGAAGCCCGCCCAGGTACGCACCTGTTCACCGATGGGGTTTTCCGGGAATTCGGATTCGTGAGAGCGGCGATCGGCCTTTCGCCGCCCTTCGCCGTTTTCAGGGCTGCCCATGGTGCCGGAATCGCCGGGGGGGGGCGGCCGGGTCTCCGCGTGGGCAAGTGCCCCGGCCTTCCCGCTATTTGCTGCGCATTTTTGCTGGCGAAAACGGTGCGGGGAGGGCCGGATTCGGGGACGATTCGGCGAAAGCCCGCAGAGCGCCCACGGAGCTGGACGCGCGAAGCCGCCTCGGCGGGGCTCAGTTCGCCGGGGCGGCTTCGGAAGGGGCGCGGGCCGGCCGGTCTCAGCCGGCCGGGGTCACGCTCGCTTCTTGAACGTGGAGATGGCCCATACGTAGCCGACGACGGCGAGCCCCAGGCACCAGGCGACGGCCGCGAGCGCGTCGCCGCCGGAGGGGTTGCCCGCCAGCAGCCCGCGCAGCGTCTCGATGATCGGGGTGAAGGGCTGGTACTCGGCGAACTGCCGCACGCCCGCGCCCATGGTCTCGGCGGGGACGAACGCGCTGCTCAAAAACGGCAGCATGATCAGCGGCACGGTGGCCAGGCCCGCGGACTCCGCGGACTTCGCGGCCAGTCCCAGGGCGACGGTCAGCCAGCTGGCCCCGAAGGTGACCAGCAGGATCAGGCCCAGCACGCCGAGCCAGTCCAGGGCGCTCGCGGCCGGGTCGAAGCCCATCGCGAAGGCGACCGCGATGATGGCCGTGTTGGCCACCAGGCAGCGCACCGTGGTGACCACGACCTGTCCGGTCAGCACCGCGCCGCGGGAGACGTCCATGGCCTTGAAGCGGTTGATGATGCCCTTGGCCATGTCGTCGTTCACGGCGGCCGCGGTGGAGCCCAGCCCGTAGCTGACGGCCATCACGAGCATGCCCGGCGTGGCGTAGTCGACGTAGTCGTCGCCGACGCTGAAGGCGCCGCCGAACACCTTGACGAACATCAGCATGATCACGATCGGGAACAGCACCGCGTTGAACAGCACGAGCGGGTTGCGCATGGTGTGCTTGAGGTTGCGGCGCAGCATGATCGTCGAGTCGGTCAGCGCGGTGGAGACACTGCTCACTGTGCGATCGCCTCCGCGCTGGTGCGCCCGGTCAGGGCGAGGAAGACGTCGTCGAGGTCGGGTGTGTGCACGGAGAACTCCTGGGCGTTGATCGTGTGCTCGTCGAGCCGGTCCAGCAGGGCCCGCAGCGACTTCGACTCGCCGTCGCTGGGCACCCGCAGGGTCAGCTCCTGGTCGTCCCTGGTGGCCCCGGCCAGGATCCGTGCCGCCGCGTCGAGTTCGTCGAGGTCGGTGAAGCGGAGCCGGACGTGGGTGCCGGGGACCTGGCGCTTGAGTTCCTCGGCGGTGCCCTGGGCGACCAGGCGGCCCTGGTCGAGCACGACGATCCGGTCGGCGAGCTGGTCGGCCTCCTCCAGGTACTGGGTGGTGAGGAAGATGGTGGTGCCCTCGGCCACCAGTTCGCGGACGATCCCCCACATCGTGCGCCTGCTGCGCGGGTCCAGGCCCGTCGTCGGCTCGTCCAGGAAGATGATCTGCGGGCTGCCGACCAGGGTCATCGCCAGGTCCAGCTTGCGGCGCATGCCGCCGGAGTAGGTCGAGGCCAGCTTGTCGGCGGCCTCGACCAGGTCGAAGCGCTCCAGCAGCCGCGTGACCACCCGGCCGCCGGAGGGCGCGCGTTTGAGGTCCGCCATCAGCTGCAGGTTCTCCCGGCCCGACAGCAGCTCGTCGACCGCGGCGAACTGGCCGGTCACGCCGATGGCCGCGCGTACCTGCTTGGTCGCGGTGGCCACGTCGTGCCCGGCGACGCGCACCGTGCCGGCGTCGGCCTTCAGCAACGTCGCCAGGACGTTGACCGTCGTCGTCTTGCCCGCCCCGTTCGGGCCGAGCATGGAGAACACCGATCCCGCGGCGACCTCGAAGTCGATGCCGTCGAGCACGACCTTGTCGCCAAATGCCTTGCGCAGCCCTGAAACCGCTATTGCCGAACTGTTCATGACTCCACTTTCCTCACCGTGCCCGTCACCCGCCTGTCCCGCCCCTGACACGACCGCTGACACCGCGTCCCGTACGTCTGCCCCGGTCGGGCAGTACGTGCGCGGGTGACCGCCGTCGGCCGTGCTAGCGGGGCCGGGCGGACTCGGCCTCGATCACGTCCAGCACCTCACGGCCGAGATCGACCAGGTACATGTGGCCGCCGGGGAACTCCGCGTAGTTGAATTCGCCCGTGGTCGCGTCCCGCCACTGCTGGGCCTCTTCCGCGGTGACCAGGCCGTCGGTGCTGCCGCGCAGCGAGCAGATCGGCACCGAGAGCACCTCGTCGGTGCTCGGGACGTAGTTCTCGTGCATCTCGCAGTCGGCCTGCAGCATGGGGAGAATCAGTTCACGCATCTCCGGGTGGTCCAGGGCCTCGTGCCGGAAGCCCGCGAACTCCTCGACCCGGGCGAGGAACTCCTCGTCCGCCAGGCCCGTCGCCCGCCTCTCGCGCTGGGTCCAGGGCCCGGGCGAACCGCTGACGACCAGCCGCTCGACGTGCACGCCGCGGGTGCTCAGCAGGTGCGCCAGCTCGTAGGCGAGCACCGCGCCCAGGCTGTGCCCGAACAGCACGGTCCGCGGCGCCGGGCCGAGGTCGGCGACGATGTCGTCGATCGAGTTCTTGGCCGCCTCGACGACGTTGCGGTACGGCGCCTCCATGATCCGCCGCTCCCTGCCGGGCAGTTCGACGGGGACCACGCGCCAGCGCTCCCCGGCCAGTTCCCGCCACGGGTGGAAGAACGAAGGTCCCGCTCCCGCGAACGGCACGCACAGCAGCGCGGGTGTGTCCCGGTCCTTCTCGGACGTGGGTGCGCTCACCACGACCAGCCCCAATCTTTCATTCGATGCTCTCGATGCTCCGGTGAACCTGCTTTGGCGGTGCGCCGGGCGGTCATTGGGCCGCCAGCTTGCGGTTGATGACCTCCATGACCTCCGCCACCGGCGCGGGCATGTTCATGTCGTGGTGCATGGCGTACACGTCGTGCACCTCGATGTCGCCCAGGACGTGCGGGCGCCACAGGTGCGCGTACAGCTCGTCCTTGTTGGTGGCGCTGAAGAACAGCACGTCGCCGCGGTAGACCGGCGACTGGAAGTCCATGATGTGGTTGGTGTTGTTGGCCAGGACCTTCGACATCCGGTCCAGGAAGTCCTGCTGGTTGTCGGTGCCGATGTACTGGCCGAAGAACTCCTCGAGCTCCGACCGGTAGTCCGCCAGGGTCTTGCCGGCGTGGAACTCGGTGAAGCCGTGCCCGCCCGGCATGGAGTCCAGGATGGCCGTGAGGGCGACCTGGTGCCCGCGCCGGTCGAGCGACTCCGCGACGGCCTGCACGAGGGTGCCGCCGTAGGACCAGCCGACGAGGTGGAAGGGCCCCTCCGGCTGGATCTTCAGCATCTCGGTGATGTAGTCCTCGACCATCTCCTCCACGGACCCCGCCAGCTTGTCCGCGCCGTCGGAGCCGCGGGACTGCAGGGCGTAGGCCGGCCGGTCCTGCACGTGCGTCACGAAGCTGAAGTACGCCCAGCCCAGCCCGCCTCCGCCGTGGAAGAACCACAGCGGCTCCTTGCCCGTGCCGGGGTCGGTGTTCAGCGGCAGCACGACCGCGAACGGGTCGTGGCTGTCCACGGGAATGCCGCCGATGAGCGCCAGCGAGGCCAGCTCGGCCACCGTGGGGTACTTGATGATCGTCCTGAGGGGCATGTCGACGTTGAACTCGTTGCGGATGCGCAGGCTGAGCCGGGTGGCCATGAGCGAGTGCCCGCCCAGCGCGAAGAAGTCGTCGTGGATACCGACCTTCTCCTTGCCCAGCAGCTCGCTGAACATGGCGCACAGCTTCTCTTCGTGGGGATCGCGCGGCCCTTCGCTGACCGTGGTGTCGGTGTGCTCCGCGGGCAGCGCCCGCTGGTCGAGCTTCCCGTTCGGCGTCAGCGGGATCTGCGCCAGCGGGATCAGCGCGGAGGGCACCATGTACTCCGGCAGGCGCCCGCGCAGGTACTCGGCGAGCTCGGCGAGCAGCGGCCCGGTCGAGCCGTCGCCGTCGGCCGCCGCGGCGTCGGTCTCGGGCACCACGTAGCCCACGATGCGCTTGTCGTCGGGCTGGTCCTCGCGCACCACGACCACGGCCTGCGCCACAGCGGGGTGGCCGGCCAGCACGTGCTCGATCTCCCCCAGCTCGATCCGGAAGCCCCGGATCTTGACCTGGAAGTCGGTGCGCGCGACGTATTCCAGCTGGCCGCTCTTGTTCCACCGCACCACGTCTCCGGTGCGGTACATCCGCGCGCCGGCCGGGCCGAAGGGGCAGGCCACGAACCGCTCCGCGGTCATGTCGGGCCGGCCCTGGTAGCCGCGGGCCATGCCGTCCCCGGCGATGTACACCTCGCCCTGCACGCCGGGCGCGACCGGGCACAGCCGCGAGTCGAGGACGTACACCTGGGTGTTGCCGATCGGCGTGCCGATCGCCACCGCGGCTCCCGCCTTCACCGGCGCCATGGTCGACCACGTCGTGGTCTCGGTGGGGCCGTACCAGTTGCCGACCTCGGCGGCCTGGTCGGCCAGCGCCTCGGCCAGACGCTGCGGCACGGCCTCCGCGCCGGTGATGATCCGCAGGCCCTTGGCGGCCTCCGGCTCACGCGTCAGCACCATCTGCCAGAACGCGGGCGTGGCCTGCACCACGGTGACGTCGTGGCGGCGTATCAGCTCCACCACGGCCTTGGGGTCGGTGACGGTGCCCTTGCGGGCCATCACCATGGTCGCGCCGCAGACGAACGGGAGCCACAGCTCGGTGTTGGCCATGTCGAAGGACACCGTCGTGCTGAACAGCATCCGCTCCCCCGGGGCCAGCGGGAAGCGCCGCTGCACCGAGGCGATGAAGTTCGCCACCGCGCCGCGCGGGATCGCCACGCCCTTGGGGGCGCCCGTCGAACCCGACGTGTAGATGACGTACTGGGTGTTCTCCGGGCGGACGGCCACCTGGGGGGCCGATTGCGGGTACGGCGTGCAGTCCGCGCCGGCCAGCGCCTCGGCGTCCAGGACCAGCACCGGGTCCGCCTGCTTGAGGACGTAGTCGATGCGGGACTGCGGGTGGTCGGGGTCGACGGGGACGTAGGCGCCGCCGGCCTTGAGTACCGCAAGGAGCGTCACCATCAGGTTCACGGTGCGGGGCAGGCACACCGCCACCAGCGACTCGGGGCGCACGCCGCGGTCGATCAGCCAGTGCGCGAGGCGGTTCGAGCGCGCCTCCAGCTCCTGGTAGGTGAGCGTCTCCTCCACGCCGATGAGGGCGATCGCCTCCGGGGTCGCCTCCGCCTGGCGGCGCACCGCCTCCACCAGGCCGGCCTCCAGGGTCGGCTCGGCGGTGTCGTTCACCTTTGCAAGGAGCCGCTCGCGCTCCCCCGCGCGCAGCACGTCGACGTCCCCGACACTCCGGTCGGGGTCGGCGACGACCTGCTCCAGGACGCTCTCGAACCGTTCGGCGATGGCCTCGACCGTGTCCCGGTCGAACAGGTCGGTGGCGTACTGGATGTCTCCGTGCACCGTCCCCGACTCGTCCAGGCCCATGCTGAAGTACATGTCGACCATGGTCTTGGCGTTCAGGGCCTGGCGGAACTCGACCTTGAGCCCGGACAGTTCCAGGGTCGGCCGCTCGTAGTTCTGCCAGCCGGACATCACCTGGAACAGCGGCTTGTGCGCGATGGAGCGGTCGGGGTTGATCGACTCGACGAGGAGGTCGAAGGGCAGGTCCTGGTTCTCGTAGGCCGCAAGCGACTTCTCCCGCACCCGCGCGAGCAGCTCGGTGAACGACGGGGCGCCGGAGAGGTCCACCCGCAGCACCAGGTTGTTGACGAAGCAGCCGATCAGGTCGGCCATCGCCTCGTCGGTCCGCCCGGCGATCGGGGTGGCGATCGGTATGTCGTCGCCGCTGCCGAGCTTGCTCAAGAGCACCGCGAGCGCGGCCTGCAGGATCATCGACATGGACGTGCCGCGCTCGGCGGACAGCTTCTCCAGGCCGGCCGCCACCTGCGGCTTCACGGTGAAGGCGACCGCGTCGCCCTCCGTGTTCACCTCGTCGGTGCGCGGACGGTCCAGCGGCAGGGTCAGCGGCTGCGGAATCCCGGCCAGCTCCTTGCGCCAGTACTCCAGCTGCGCCGCGGCCAGGCTGCCGGGGTCGTCCACGTCGCCGAGCACCTCACGCTGCCACAGCGTGAAGTCCTTGTACTGCACCGGCAGCGGCTCCCACACCGGCGCCCGGCCCTCGCAGCGGGCGGTGTAGGCGGTGGCCAGGTCGCGTGCCAGCGGCGCGCCCGAGCTGCCGTCCGTGGCGATGTGGTGGATGACCATCACCAGGACGTGTTCCTGCGGCGAGCAGCGCAACAGGCTGGCCCGGAAGGGGATTTCGGCCGCCAGGTCGAAGCCGTGCGCGACGGCCTCGTCGACCGCGCCGTCCACGTCCTGCGGCGCCACCTCGGCCACCGGCATCCGCGCCTGCTCGAACGCCTCCGCCACCGGCAGGATCCGCTGGTGGGGCTCCCCGTCCTCGTCCGCCACGTACGTGGTGCGCAAAATCTCGTGCCGCTCGACCACATCGCGGATCGCCGCGGCGAGAGCGTCCTGGTCCAGTGACCCGCTCAGCCGGAACGCCGCCGACATGTTCCAGGTCTCTCCACCCTCCAGCTGGTGCAGAAACCAGTAACGGCGTTGTGCGAAGGACAGCGGAATCATTGCTTTACTCCTCTACGATCATCTTGCGCAAACGGGGGCGACGGGGAGCGGCCGGTTCTTCCGACCACGGTGCGAGCGCGGCCACCGTCGGCAGGTCGAAGATCTTGCGGATGGGTATCTCGATGCCCATCTCGGCGCGGACGCGGCTGATCAGCCGGGTGGCAAGCAGGGAGTGCCCGCCGAGCTCGAAGAAGCTGTCGTCGATACCGACCCGCTGCACCCCAAGGACCTCGGCGAACAGCGCGGCCAGGGCCTCCTCGCGGGCGGTGCGGGGCGCGCGGTAGGGGGCGCCGGTGAACTCCGGCTCGGGCAGCGCGCCCCGGTCCAGCTTGCCGTTGGGCATCAGCGGCAGCCGCTGAAGGAGCACGAACGCGGACGGCACCATGAACTCGGGCAGCCGCTCGGCGGCATACCGGCGGATCTCCTCGGGGGAGATCTCGCCCGCCGCCACCAGGTAGGCGATGAGCTGCTTGCTGTTGCCCGCCTGTTGGCGGGCGACGACGACGGCCTGGGCGATGTCGGGGTGGGCGGTCAGCGCGGCCTCGACCTCGCCGGGCTCGACGCGGAAACCGCGCACCTTGACCTGCGCGTCGCCGCGTCCCACGTACTCCAGTTGGCCATCGGCGTTCCAGCGGGCCAGGTCACCGGTGCGGTACATGCGCGCGCCGGACGGGCCGAAGGGGTCGGCGACGAAGCGTTCGGCGGTCAGGTCGGGCCGCTGCTGGTAGCCGCGGCCCACGTGCCCGCCGACGTAGAGCTCACCGACCGCGCCCGGTGGCACCGGTGTCAGGCCCGGGCCCAGGACGTAGGCGCGCATGTTGCCCAGCGGGGTGCCGACGGGGGCGCTGCCCGCCTGGCCGCGCCTCTGGCCGGCGACGGTGTGGGCGGTGGCGTAGAACGACTCGCTCTGCCCATAGGCGTTGACGACCCGTACCCCCGGGAAGGCGTCCTGGACCTGGTCGATGAGCGCGGCGGGCAGCGCCTCGCCGGCGAAGACGAGCGTCTCCACGCTGGTGCGCTTGGCGATGTCGGTGACGAGTTCGGCGAAGGCCGAGGGCACGGTGGAGATGACGGCGCCGCTCCAGCTCTCCCGCTCGCCCAGGACCAGGACGTCACGGACCAGTTCGACCAGGCCGCCGGTGGCCAGGGTGGTGAAGATCTCGAACACCGAGACGTCGAAGTTGACCGAGGTGCCCGCAAGCAGCCGCTTGCCCGGCTCCATGCCCACCTGGGCGGCGAGCCGCAGCACGCCGTTGACCACGCATCCGTGGGTGATGGCCACGCCCTTGGGCTTGCCCGTGGAGCCGGAGGTGTACATCACGTACGCCAACTGCTGGGCGTGCACGGGCAGTTCGAGGCCGCTGTCGTCGGCGGGCAGGTCGAGGGTGTCCAGCAGGACATCGGGGGCGTCGTGGGCGGGCAGCACCGCGAGGGTCGCGGAGTCGGTGAGGACCAGGTGCGGCCGTGCCTCGCTGAAGATGGCCGCCAGGCGGTGGCTGGGGTACTTGGGGTCGAGTGGCAGGTAGGCGCCGCCCGCCTTCAGGATCGCGAGCAGGGCGACGACCAGGTCCGCCGAGCGCGGCAGCGACAGCGCGACCACCGACTCCGGGCCCACTCCGCGTCCGGCCAGTTCGCGCGCCAGGCGGTTGGCCCGGGCGTCGAGCTCGCGGTACGTGAGCGACTGGCCGTCGGTGACCAGGGCGGCCTCGTCGGGGGTCCGCGCCGCCTGGGCCTCGACGAGCCCGTTGATGGTGACGTCGGGGGTGGCGGCGGCCGTGTCGTTGAACTCGGTGAGCAGCCGGTCGTGTTCGGCCGGCTCCAGGATGTCCAGGCGGGCGGCCTTGAGGTGGGGGGTGGCCGCCAGCTGCCGCAGGACGCGCACCAGGCGGGCCGCGATCGCCTTGACCGTGTCCCGGTCGAAGACGCCCGGCGCGTACTGGAAGGCGAGCTGCAGGTGCGGGTCGGCCGCCGCCATCAGGGCCAGCGGGTAGTTGGTGGCCGTGGAGGGGCGCAGGCCGGTGAAGGCGATCCCGTCCGCGGCGTCGGTGGCGGCGCTGAGGCCCTCCCGGTCGATGGGGTAGGACTCGAAGACGACCAGGGTGTCGAAGAGCGAGGGCAGGCCGACGGCCTGCTGGATCTCGGTGAGCCCGTAGTAGTGGTGCTCCATGAGAGCGGCCTGCCGGCCCTGCAGCCGGGTGAGGACCTCGGCGAGGGTGTCGCCGGGCGCATGCTCGACGCGTACGGGAAGGGTGTTGATGAAGTTGCCGACCATCGAGTCGACGTCGGTGACCGCGGGCGGGCGCCCGGAGACGGTGGCGCCGAACACCACGTCCTGGCGGCCGGTGAGCCGGCCGAGCAGCAGCGCCCAGGCGCCCTGGATCAGGGTGTTGACGGTGACGCCCAGCTCGGCGGCGCACCGGGCCAGTTCGCGGGCCTGATCGACGGGCAGGTCGACGTCGACCTCGCCGACGCCCTCCTCGCCGGCGGCCTCGGCGCCGGGGGCGAGCAGGGTCGCCTCCTCGACGCCGTCGAGTTCGGCCGTCCACACCCGGGCGGATTCCTGCTGGTCCTGCTGGGCGCGCCAGGACAGGAACTCGCCGTAGCTGCGGGTGGCGGGCAATGCGGCCGACTCGCCGTGGGAGGCGTAGAGCAGCAGCAGGTCGCGCATCAGCAGGGGCATGGACCAGCCGTCGAGCAGCACGTGGTGGCAGGTCATCACGAGTTCGGCGCGGCCGGGCTCCAGGACGGCGAGGGCCAGGCGGATCAGCGGCGGGGTGTCGGGGTCGAAGTGGGCGGCCCGGTCCTGGGTGAGGAAGTCCTCGAAGGTCTCGGTGCGCTCGGCCTCGCCGGCCCCGCTCAGGTCGAGGTGCTGCCAGGGCAGGGTCATGGGCTTGGCGGGTATCACCTGCACGACGTCGCCGTCGGCCCGGTTGACGTAGGCCGCGCGCAGGTTGGTGTAGCGGTCGAGCAGGGCCTGCCCGGCCCGGCGCATCCGCTCGGGGTCGACGTCGCCGGCCAGGTGGAACACCATCTGCATGTGGTAGGGGTCGAACGAGGTGTCGGCCAGCATGGTGTGGAACAACATGCCCGACTGGGCCGGGGTCGTCGGCCATATCTCGCTCAGCCTGCCGAAGCGGCTCTCCCAGGTGTCGATCTCTTCCTGGCGCACCGCGACCAGGGGGGCGTCGCTGGGGGTGAGCCCGCCGGCGTCGTCGCTCGCGGCGTGCCGGGCCAGGGCGGTCAGTGCCTGGACCCACAGCCCGGCCAGTTCGCTGACGTCCTCGCGGGAGAGCACCCCGGTGGGGAAGGCGAAGCGGGCGTTCAGCTCGTGGCCTGCGGGGGTGGCGGTGGCCGCCGCGTTGATCTCCAGGGCCGAGAGGACCGGCGTGTCCGCGTGGGGTGCGGCGATCAGGTCGTGTGCGGGGTGCGGGGCCCAGCCCAGGCCGCGCAGGTCTTCGGTCAGGTCCGCGGGTGGGCTCTGGCCGAGGTAGGTGAACCCGATCTGGGGTTCGCGCTGTCCGGCCAGGGTGGCGGCGGTGTCGGGGTTGAGGTGGCGCAGCAGGCCGTAGCCGATGCCGTGGCCGGGCACCGCCCGCAGCTGCTCCTTGACGGCCTTGAGTGCCCGTCCGGCGGCGGGGCCGGCGGCGAAGGCGTCCGCCACGTCGATGCCGGCCACGTCCAGGCGTACCGGGAACGGTGAGGTGAACGAGCCGAGGGTGCTCGACAGGTCGGCGCCGGGCGCCAGGTGCTCGTGGCGGCCGTGGTCTTCCAGGCGCACCAGCGTCGAGGAGGCGGAGACGCCGCGGGTGTGGCGCCAGCGGGCCAGGGCCAGGGCGAGGCCGGCCAGCAGTGCGTCGTCGGCGCCGCCGCGGAACAGGGCGGGCACCGTGGTCAGCAGGGTGTGGGTGAGGTCCGCGGGCAGTTGGACGCGCACCGTGTCGACGGTGGCGGCGACGTCGCGGGTGCGGTCCACCTGACGTTGCCCCAGGACGGGCTCGTCGTCGGCCAGGAGCTGCTGCCAGGCGGGCAGTTCCGCGGCGCGCTCCGGGGTGGCCGCGTCCTCGGCCAGGGCGTGGGCCCAGCGCCGCAGTGAGGTGCCCGTCGGGGCCGGGTGCGGGGTGCGGCCCTGGTGGATCTGCTGCCAGGCGGACACCAGGTCCGCGGCCAGGATCTGCCACGACACGCGGTCGACGGCCAGCTGGTGCAGCACGATCAGCAGGCGGTCGGCGCCGGTGGCGCAGGTGAGGTGCACGAACTGCGCCATGATGCCCGCGTCCGGGTCCAGCCGGTCCGCGGCCGCGTCCAGTTCGGCCTGTACGGCGGTGTCGGTGTCGGCGCAGGCGGCTTCCCGCAGCAGTGCGGTGGCGTCGAGGCTGCCGGCCGGTGCGATGGACAGGCCGGGCCTGGCCCGCTCGAGCCGGGAGCGCAGCGCGTCGTGCCGGTCCAGGACGGCCTGCACGGTGGCGGTCAGTTCGGCAGGGTCGAGGTCGGGGGGCAGGGTCAGCAGGGCGGAGCTGCACCAGCGGCCGATGCCGCCGCCGAGGGCGAGCATGTGCGCGGCCATCGGGGGCAGCGGGGCCCGGCCGACGCCGCCGCCGTCCAGTTCGGCCAGCGTCAGGCGTTGTTCTGCGGCCCGCTCGGCGACCAGTTCCGCGAGCCGGGCGACGGTGCGGTGCTCGAAGATCTCCCGCACGCTGACCGCGGTGCCGCGGGTCTTGGCGCGCGCGACGACCTGGATGGAACGGATGCTGTCGCCGCCGCTGGCGAAGAAGTCGTCGTCGATGCCGACCTTGTCCAGGCCGAGGACTTCGGCGAACAGCGCGCAGAGGGTCTCCTCGCGCTCGTCGCGCGGCGCCCGGCCGGTCGACGCCTGTGCGTAGTCCGGGGCCGGCAGGGCCGGCCGGTTCAGTTTCCCGTTCGGCGTCAGCGGGATCTGCGCCAGCGGCATCAGCGCGGAGGGCACCATGTAGTCCGGGAGGCGCCCGCGCAGGTGGTCGGTCAGCTCGGCGAGCAGTGCGGCAACCGCCTCCGCCGGGGCCCCTGTCGCGGCGTCCGCGGCGGCGGGGGTGTTCTTCTCCGGTACCACGTAGCCGACCAGGCGTTTGTCGTCGGGGTGGTCCTCGCGCACCACGACCACGGCCTGCGCCACAGCGGGGTGGTCGGCCAGCGCGTGCTCGATCTCCCCCAGCTCGATGCGAAAGCCGCGGACCTTGACCTGGAAGTCGCTCCGGCCGACGTATTCCAGGCGGCCGTCCCTGCCCCAGCGCACCAGGTCGCCGGTGCGGTACATGCGCGCGCCGGCCGGGCCGAACGGGCAGGCCACGAACCGCTGGGCACTCAGGTCGGGGCGGTTGAAGTAGCCCCGGGCCAGGCCGTCGCCGGCGATGTACAGCTCGCCCTGCACGCCGCGCGGGACCGGGCGGAGGGCGGCGTCGAGCACGTACACCTGGGTGTTGCCGATCGGTGCGCCGATGGCCACGCTCGCGCCGGGCTCGACCCGGTCCGTGGTCGACCAGATCGTTGTCTCGGTGGGGCCGTAGACGTTGAGTACTTCGCCGGCCTGGTCGGCCAGTTGTCCGGCCAGCCGGGCCGGCAGGGCCTCGCCGCCGACCAGGACCCGCAGGCCCTTGGCGGCGTGCGGCTCGTGTGTCACCAGCATCTGCCAGAACGCCGGTGTGGCCTGCACGGCGGTGACCTCGTGGCGGCGCATGAGGGCCACCACGGCGGCGGGGTCGGTGACGGTGTCCTTGTCCGCGAGGACCACGGCGGCGCCGCAGAGCAGCGGCAGGTACAGCTCGAGTGCCGCGATGTCGAAGGAGACCGTCGTGACGGCCAGCCAGCGGTCCGCGGGCGTCAGCGGGACCCGCCGGCCCATGGTGGCCAGGAAGTTGTCCAGCGCGCCGCGCGGGATGGCCACGCCCTTGGGGTTGCCCGTGGAGCCGGAGGTGTAGATGACGTAGGCGCTGTGGTGCGGGGTGAGGCGCACGTCGGGCGCCGAGGGTGCGTGCGCGGTGAGGTCGGCGCCGGCCAGGGTGGGGGCGTCCAGGACGAGTGCGGGGCGGGAGTCCCCAAGGATGTAGTCGATCCGCGAGCGCGGGTGGTCGGGGTCGATGGGGATGTAGGCCGCGCCCGCCTTCAGTACCGCGAGGAGGGCGACCAGCAGGTCGGCCGACCTGGGCAGTTGGACGGCGACCAGTGACTCGGGCCGCACACCGTGCTCGATCAGCCAGTTGGCCAGCCGGTTGGCGCGGGCGTCCAGTTGCCCGTAGGTGAGGGTGGTTTCCCCGGCGATGACGGCGGGCGCGTCCGGTGTCTGGTGGGCCTGGCGGCGCACCGTCTCCACCAGGCCCGGCTCCAGTGTCGGCTCGGCGGTGTCGTTGGCCGTGCGCAGCAGCCACGTGTGCTCGTCCTGGCCGAGGACGTCGACGTCGGTGACGGCGGTGCCCGGTTCGGCGACGGCCTGGCGCAGGATGCGCACGAAGCGCTCGGCGATGTCGACGGCCGTGGCGTGGTCGAACAGTTCCGTCGCGTACTCCAGGCGCCCGTGCGCGCGGCCGGTGGAGTCCGGGACGATGTTGAAGTACAGGTCGAACTTCGCGGTCTCGGTGCCCAGCGGGACGGGGGTGACCTGCAGTCCCGGCAGCTCGATCTGCGGCCACAGGAACTGCCAGGCCAGCATCACCTGGAACAGCGGCTGGTAGGAGGTGGACCGTTCCAGGTCCAGGAGTTCCACCAGCCGTTCGAAGGGGACGTCCTGGTTGTCGTAGGCGGCCAGGGACTTGTCCCGCACCTGCTCCAGGAGTTCACCGAAGGAGGGGTTGCCCGACAGGTCGGCGCGCAGCACCCAGGTGTTGATGAAGAAGCCGATGAGGTCGGCCAGGGCTTCGTCGGTGCGTCCTTCGATGGGGCTGCCGACGGTGACGTCCTGGCCGCCGCCGAGCTTGTGCAGCAGCACCGCGAGGGCGGCCTGGGCCACCATCGGTGCGGTGGCGCCGCGGTCGGCGGCCAGCTTCCCCAGCGCGGAGAGCAGGTCGGGTTCCAGGGCGAAGTCGACGTGGCCGCCGTGGTGGCTTGCCACGGTGGGCCGCGGCCGGTCCAGCGGCAGCTGCACCGGCTGCGGTACCCCGGCCAGTTCCTGGCGCCAGTACTCCAGTTGCTCGGCGGCGACGCTCTCGGGGTCCTCCTCGTCGCCCAGCAGCTGCTGCTGCCACAGCGTGTAGTCCTTGTACTGCACCGCGAGCGGTTCCCACTGCGGTGTGCCGCCCTGGTGGCGGGCCGTGTACGCCGCCACCAGGTCGCGCAGGAAGGGGGCCATCGACGAGCCGTCCGCGGCGATGTGGTGGAAGACGAACATCAGCACGTGTTCCTGCGGGGCGGTGCGGAAGACGGTCAGCCGCAGCGGCAGGTCGGTGTCCAGGTCGAAGCCCTCGGCGGCGCCTTCGTGCATCGCGGCGTCCACCGCGTCCGCGGCCATGTCGACCACCCGGAACTGCAGGATGGCCTCCTGCGGGGGCAGCACCCGCTGCTCCGGGGTTCCGTCGGCGTCCTCCACGATCAGGGTGCGCAGGCTCTCGTGGCGGGTGATGACATCGCTCACCGCCGCGGACAGCGCCGCGGTGTCCAGCGGCCCCTGAAGGCGCAGCACGAACGGGATGTTGTAGGTCGCGGAGGGGCCTTCCAGACGATGGAGGAACCACAGCCGGCGCTGGGCAAAGGACAACGGGATCATCGACGCTACTCCTACACGTTCATCTGTCGCAGCTGGGGGCGCTTCGACGTGGCCAGCTTCTCGATCCGCTCCGCCAGCTCGGCGACGGTCGGATTGCGGAACACGGTCGTGACTTTCACGTCGACGTTGAGCTCGCTGCGGATGCGCCCCGTCAGCCGGGTGGCCAGCAGCGAATGCCCGCCGTGGTCGAAGAAGTCGACGTCGATGCCGACCTCGTCCACGCCGAGCAGCTCGGCGAACAGCCGGCACAGGACTTCCTCGTTGTGGTTGCGCGGTCCGCGTCCGGCCGCGGCCTCGGCCTGGTCGGGTGCGGGCAGCGCGGTGCGGTCGAGTTTGCCGTTGGCCGTCAGCGGCAGCTGGTCGAGGATCACCAGGTGGCCGGGGACCATGTAGTCGGGGACCTGCTGTTCCAGGTGGGCGCGCAGCTCGCGGGTGAGCTGGGCCGGGCTGTGCCATCCGGCGGGCGCCGGGGCGGTGGGGGCCGGGGTGTCGTGGCTCTCGCGGGTGGCGTACAGCTGGCACATGCCGGTGCCCTCGAGCCCTTGCGGGGTTTCCACGACGACGTTGAATCCCTTGGCCGCCAGCATCTTCGTGACGACGGCGACCCGGTCGTCCTCGTCGTGGACCTCGGCGACGATCTGGCGGATGAGCGGCCAGTGCTCGGTCTCGATGCCCCGCAGGACGGCCAGTTCGCTCTTTTCCGCGTCGACCTTGAGCATGTCCACCACGGTGAGGTTGTTGTCCCGGATCACCTGGGAGACGGTGCGCAGTTCCACGTCGACCTGGGTGCTGGTGAGCCGGTCGGCCAGCATGTCGGTGAGCTGGTCCTCCTCGACGGCCTGGCTGCCGCGTTCGTTGGCGATCACCCGGCGCAGGGTTTCCCGCTCCGTCGTCTCGTCCGCGAAGCGCCCCGACATCAGCGACATCTCGGGGTAGTACGTGAACTCCGCGCGGCCCGGGGCGTCGGAGACGCCGCAGGTGGTCACGACCGCGTCCAGGCCCTGCAGGTGGGCGTTGATCCGGTAGAACTCGGCCAGTTCCGGCATGGGTTCGCACACGTACACCTGTACGTCGCGGGCCACCGATCCGGCCCACAGGCCGAACATGCCCACGTGTCCGCCCACATCGATGATGCGGGCGCCGTCGTCGATGCGCACGCCGCCGCGGGCGTACTCGCCGCGCTGGAAGATCTCGTCGTACAGGTAGGTCATGTTGGACTTGTTGCGCCCTGCCATCACCATGCCGTTGGGCAGCTCGTGCAGTTCGACGCCGTCCAGGCGCCCGGCGGCCTGCAGTTCGTGCAGCCGTGCCACCCCCGGTGCCGTCTGGGGGTCCACCACCACGTAGCCGGTCAGCTGCTGGCCGCCGGTGGTGTCCTCGCGGGCGATGACGGCGGTCTGCTGCACGGCCGGGTGGCCGCTCAGCGCGGTCTCGATCTCGCCCAGTTCGATGCGGAAGCCGCGGATCTTCACCTGGAAGTCGGTGCGGCCGATGTATTCGATCCGGCCGTCCTTGTTCCAGCGCACCACGTCGCCGGTGCGGTACATGCGGGTGCCCCCCTCGCCGTAGGGGCAGGCCACGAACCGCTCGGCGGTCAGGGCGCGCCGGCCGAGGTAGCCGCGGGCCAGGCCGGTGCCGGCCAGGTACAGCTCGCCGCTGACGCCGGGTGCCACCGGGCGCAGTGCCGCATCCAGCACGTACACCTGGGTGTTCCAGATCGGCACGCCGATGGGCACGGGTCCCGATTCGTGCGGGAGGCAGGCGTGGTGGGTGACGTCGACGGCGGCCTCGGTCGGCCCGTAGAGGTTGTGCAGTTCGACGCCGGGCAGGGTGGCGGCGAAGGCGTCGGCGCTCTCCCGGGGCAGGGCCTCGCCGCTGCAGAACACCCGGCGCAGGGGCTCGGCGCAGTCGGCGGCGGCCGTCTCGGTCAAGAACACCTGGAGCATCGACGGCACGAAGTGGCAGGTGGTGACGGACTGTTCGCGGATCAGCCGGGCCAGGTAGTCGGGGTCCTTGTGTCCCTCGGGCTTGGCGACGACCAGGGCGGCGCCCTCCTGCAGCGGCCAGAAGAACTCCCACACCGACACGTCGAACGACGACGGTGTCTTCTGCAGCACCCGGTCGTCGGCGGCGAGGGGGTAGGCGTGCTGCATCCAGCGCAGCCGGTTCATGATCGACCGGTGGGAGACCTGCACGCCCTTGGGGCGGCCGGTGGAGCCGGAGGTGTAGATGACGTACGCGGCGTTGTCCGGCGACAGCGTGCGCGCGGGGTTGGCGGTGGGGTAGGCGGACACGTCCGGGAGTGCTGCGTCGAGCACCAGCAGCGGCTCGGCGTTGTCGAGCATGTAGCGCACCCGGTCCTCGGGCAGGTCGGCGCCGATCGGCAGGTAGGCCGCGCCGGCCTTGACCACGGCGTGGATGGCCACGATCAGGTCCACCGAGCGGGGGATGCGCAGCGCGATGAGCTGTTCGGGGCCGGCGCCGCGTTCGATCAGCCAGTGCGCGAGCTGGTTGGCGCGCCGGTTGAAGTCCTGGTAGGTCAGCGTCTGCTGGTCGCCGATCAGGGCCGTGCGGGCGGGGTCGCGCTCCGCCTGGGCCTCGAGGGCGTCGGGCAGGGTGTCCGCGGCCACCGGATGGGCGGTGTCGTTGACCCGGTGCAGCAGCTGGTCGCGTTCCTGGGCGGCCAGCACCTCGACGGCGGCGACCGGCGCGGCCGGGTCCTCGATCAGCTGTTCCAGGACCCGTACGAGGCGGGCGGCGATCTCCTCGGCCGCGGCGCGGTCGTAGAGGTTGTTCTGGTAGTCCAGGGAGAGCCGCAGGTAGGGGTCGGAGGCGTTGAGGCTGAGCGGGTAGTGCGAGCCGGCGAAGGGCCGGATGGCGTCGACGGTGAAGCCGGCCGAGGCGTTGGCCTCGATCATGCCCTCGCGGTCGATCGGGTAGGACTGGAAGGCGATCATCGTGTCGAACAGGGCGGGCATGGCGACGTCGCGCTGGATGTCGGCCAGGCCGTAGTGGTGGTGGTCCAGCAGGGCGGTCTGGCGGTTCTGCAGCTCGGCGATGACGTCGGCCACGCTGCGGTCGGGGCGGCAGAACACCCGGATCGGCAGGGAGTTGACGAACAGGCCGACCATCTCGTCGGAGCCGAGCAGGTCCGCCGGGCGGCCGTTGACGGCGGCGCCGAACACCACGTCCTGCTGCCCGGTCAGTTTGGAGAGCAGGATGCCCCAGGCGCCCTGCAGCAGCGTGTTCAGGGTGACCCCGAGTTCCGCGGCGCGCCGGGCGAGTTCCTTGCCCTTGTCGATGGACAGCGGCACCTCGACCCGGCCGAGGGCGGATGCCGTCTCCTGGGCGGGGGCGTTGGGTGCCACCAGGGTCGGCTCGTCGAAGCCGGCGAGCTCGGCCTTCCAGCGGGCCGCCGATGCCTCGCGGTCCTGCGCGGACAGCCAGGCCAGGTAGTCGCCGTAGCTGCGCACCGGGGCGAGCTCGCCGCTCTGGGCGTACAGCCGGGTCAGGTCCCTGACCACCGACGGTGAGGACCAGCCGTCGAAGAGGGTGTGGTGGGCGGTGATGATGAGTTTCGCCTGCTGCGGCCCGCAGGTGAGCAGCGCCAGGCGCAGCAGCGGCGGCCGGGTGGGGTCGAGCTGGTCGGCCCGGTCGTCGGCGAGGGCCTGGTCCAGGGCGGCGTCCTGCTCGGCTTCGGTGCGGCCGGTCAGGTCGAGGTGGCGCCAGGGCAGGTCGACGTGCTCGGGCACGATCTGCACCGGGTTGCCGGCGGCGTCGGTGAGGAACACCGAGCGCAGGTTCGGATAGCGCTCCAGGAGTGCCTGTCCGGCCGCGCGCATGCGCTCGGGGTCCACGTGTCCGGACAGGTGCAGCACGAACTGCATGTGGTAGACGTCGAAGGAGCCGTCGGCGAACGCGGCCTGGAACTGCAGGCCGGACTGGCCCGGGGCCTGCGGCCATACCTCGCTGAGGCGGCCGTAGCGCTCTTCCCAGGTCTCGATCTCGTCCTGGCGCACCGAGACCAGCGGGGCGTCGGAGGGGGTGAGCCCGCCGATCTGGGGGCGGGCGGCGTGCGCGGCCATGCCGTGCAGCACCTTCACCCACAGCTGGGCCAGTGCGGTGGCCTGTTCGCGGGTGAGGACCCCGGTGGGGAACATGAAGGCCGCCTGCAGCCGGGGTCCTTCGGGGGTGTCGGTGGCGACCGAGTTGACCTCGAGGGCGGACAGGGCGGGCAGGTCCGGGTCGGGTGCCGGGATCAGTTCGGCGGACCAGGAGGCGGGCCCCCAGCCGTGGGCGCGCAGGTGCTCGGGCACGTCGGCGTCGGAGATCCGGCCGAGGTAGTTGAAGCCGATCTGCGGGGCCGTCAGGCCGGCGAGCTGGGCGGCGGTCTGCGCGTTCAGGTGGCGCAGCAGCCCGTATCCCATGCCCTTGTCGGGGATCGCGCGCAGCTGTTCCTTGACCAGCTTGACGGCCGTGGCGGCCGCGGGGCCGCCGGCCAGCACCTCGTCCAGGTCCACGGTCTGCACGTCGACGCGGGCCGGGTACATGCTGGTGAACCAGCCGACGGTGCGGGAGAGGTCGGCGCCGGGGACGACGTCCTCCTCGCGGCCGTGTCCCTCCAGGCGGACCAGGGTCGAGGCGCTGGTGTCGCTCCACCGGTTGACCGCCAGGGCGAGCGCGGCGAGCAGCACGTCGGTGCCGGTGCCCTTGAACGCCGCGGGGAGCGTGGTCAGTACCGCCTGGGTGACCTCGGCGGGCAGTTCCACGCGCACGGTCTCGACCGTGGACCACAGGTCTTGTGCCGGGTCGAACGCCCGGGCGCCCAGCGGGGGCGTCGGTGCCTGCAGCACGTCCTGCCAGTAGGCCAGTTCCGCTGCGCGCTGCGGGGAGTGCGCGGCGTCCTGCAGCGCGGTGGCCCAGCGGCGGGCCGAGGTGCCGACGGCGGGCAGCTTCGGTGTCTGGCCGGAGCGGACCTGCTGCCATGCCTGGGCGAGGTCGGACATGAGGATGCGCCAGGAGACGCCGTCGACCACCAGGTGGTGCAGCACCACCAGCAGCCGGCCCGCGCCGATGGCGGGGGCGAACCAGACGAAGTCGGCCATGGTGCCGGCTTCGGGGTCGAGGCGCCCGGCTGCGGCGTCCAGCTCCGCCTGGGCCGCGCGCAGCGCGTCCGGCTCGTCCCACCGGCCGTCGCAGGCAACCTTGCGGATCAGCTGCGCGGCCCGCACGGTGCCCTGCTCGCGCACGGTCAGGGAGAGTTCGTCGCCGCGCACCAGCTGGGCGCGCAGCAGGTCGTGGCGGTCCAGTACGGCGTCCAGCGTGGCGGTCAGGCCGCTGTCGTCGATGTCCGCGGGCAGTTCGAGCACCATCGACATGGCGAACCGGTCGGTGCCGCCGCCGTGTTCGAACACGTGTCGTGCCACCGGCTGCAGCGGCATCGGGCCGACGCCGCCGCTCTCGTCCTCCGCGAGGGGTGCCACCCGGTCGCGGCGGGCGGAGGCCACCTCGGCGAGGCGGGCCGCCGTGCGGCATTCGAAGATCTCCCGGGTGCTGAGTTCCAGGCCCTGGGCGCGGGCGCGGGCGACGACCTGGATGGAGCGCAGGCTGTCCCCGCCGACGGCGAAGAAGTCGTCGTCGATGCCGACTCGTTCCACGCCGAGGACGTCCGCGTAGGCCGCGGTGATGATCTTCTCGGCCTCGGTGCGCGGCTCCCGGTACGCCTCGCCCAGGAACTCCGGTTCGGGCAGTGCCGAGCGGTCCAGCTTGCCGGTCGGCCCCAGCGGGAGCCGGCCAAGGGCTACGAAGGCCGAGGGCACCATGTAGTCGGGCAGCCGGGCCGCGACGAACTTGCGCAGTTCGGCGGCCGAGGCGCCGGCCTGCACGTCCACGTCGCCGATGCCGCCGGCGCCGTCGTCACCGACGGCGCCCTCGCCGGTGTGCACCACGTAGGCGACGAGCCGGCGTCCGCCCGCGGGCACTTCCCGGCTGATGACGACGGCCTGGCTGATGCCGGGGTGGGCCGTGCACGCGGCTTCGACCTCGGCGGTCTCGATGCGGAAGCCGCGCACCTTCACCTGGCCGTCGGCCCGGCCCACGCACTCCAGCCGGCCGCGGGCGTTCCAGCGGGCCAGGTCGCCCGTGCGGTACATGCGCTCGCCCGCGGGGCCGAAGGGGTTGGCCACGTAGCGTTCGGCGGTCATGCCGGGGCGGCCGTGGTAGCCGCGGCCCAGGCAGGTCCCGACCACGTACAGCTCGCCGATCACGCCCTGGGGCACGGGGGTGAGTCCGGGGCCCAGGACGTAGGCGCGCATGTTGCCCAGCGGGGTGCCGATGGGCGCGACGTCGTTCTCCGTCCACTCCTGGGAGGCGGTGAGGGAGAAGGTGGTGGCGTAGAAGCTCTCGCTCTGCCCGTAGGAGTTGACGATCTGCACGCCGGGCAGGGCCTCGCGGACCTGCCGCACCAGCTGGGCGGGCAGCACGTCGCCGGCGAGGACGACCGTGCGGACGTCCGTGGTCTTGTCCAGGTGGCCGATGAGTTCGCCGAGCACCGAGGGGACCGCGCTGATCACGTGGCCGTCCCAGCTGTCGCGCTCGGCGAGCGCGAGGGCGTTGGCCACCACTTCGGCGGTGCCGCCGGTGGTCAGGGTGGTCAGCAGCTCGAAGACCGAGACGTCGAAGTTGACCGAGGTGCCGGCCAGCATCCGCCAGCCGGGCGGCGCGTCCAGGACGCGCACCAGTTCACGCACGCCGTTGACGACGTTGCGGTGGGTGATGGCCGCGCCCTTGGGCTTGCCCGTGGAGCCGGAGGTGTACATCACGTAGGCGAGGTTGTCCGGGCCCAGCGGCGCGGTCCGGGCGGTGTTGTCCGGCGCGTGGCGGGGGGTGTTCCAGTCCGCGCGGTCATCGAGGTTGATGCTCGCCATGTCGTGGGGCGGCAGTTCCTGCGACGTGGCGGTGTCGGTGACCACGAACCGCGGGCGGGCCTCGGCCAGCACGCTGCTCGCCCGTCCGGCGAGGTACTGCGGGTCCATCGGCAGGTAGCCGGCGCCGGACTTGAGGATGCCGAGGAGGCCGACGACCAGGTCCTGGGTGCGCGGCAGTGCCAGGACCACCAGGTCCTCCGGGCCGGCGCCGTGCTCGCGCAGCTGCCAGGCGACGCTGTTGGCCTGCTCGTCGAGCTCGCGGTAGGTCAGTGTCCGGTCCTGGTACACCAGCGCCGGGGCGTCGGGGGTCTTTGCGACCTGGTGCTCGAACAGTTCCGGGATGGTCAGCGGCTCGGCGACGGCGGCGGCGGTGGCGGTGTCGTTGAAGCGGGTGAGCAGCTGCTCGCGTTCGGCGGCGTCGAGTACGTCGATGGAACCGATGCGGCGTGCGGAGTCGGCCGCCAGGCGGCTGAGCACGCGCACGAAGCGGTCGGCGATGGCTTCGACGGTGTGCCGGTCGAACAGGTCGGTGGCGTACTCCAGGCGGCACTGCGCCCCGCCGGAGGCGTTGGGGAGCAGGTCGAAGAACAGGTCGAACTTGGCGGTGCTGGTCTCCAGCTTCTCGGCCTTGACGGCCAGGCCGGGCAGTTCCAGATCCGGCACGGGCGGCTGCCAGGAGAGCATCACCTGGAAGAACGGGTTGTAGGCGGTGGAGCGGTCCGGGTTCAGCAGCTCCACCAGCCGCTCGAAGGGCATGTCCTGGTTGTCGTAGGCGGCCAGGGACTTGTCCCGCACCCGCTCCAGCAGCTGCTGGAAGGTCGGGTTGCCGGAGAGGTCGACGCGCAGCACCCAGGTGTTGACGAAGAAGCCGACGAGGTCGCGCAGTTCCTCGTCGGTGCGGCCCGCGATCGGCGCGCCGATGGGCACGTCGTCGCCGCATCCCAGGTGGTGCAGGAGGACCGCCAGCGCGGAGTGCATGACCATCGAGGTGGTGGTGTCGGCCTGCGCGGCCAGCTTCTCCACGGAGCGCAGCAGGTCGGCGTCGAGGGCGAACTCGACGCGGTCGCCGCGCGGGCTCATCGCCTTGGGGCGCGGCCGGTCGGTGGGGATGGCCAGCGGCTGCGCCAGGTCGGCCAGGGTCTCGCGCCAGTACGCCAGTTGCCGGGCGGCCAGGCTGTCGGGGTCGGACTCGTCGCCGAGCACGTCGCGCTGCCAGAGCGTGTAGTCCGCGTACTGCACCGGCAGCGGCTCCCACGCCGGGGCGCTGCCCTGGCGGCGGGCGGCGTAGGCCAGGGTGAGGTCGCGGAACAGCGGCCCGAAGGACTCCCCGTCCACGGCGATGTGGTGCGCCACCAGGACCAGGGTGTGCTCCTGGGGTGCGCTGCGCACCAGCCGGGCGCGGATCGGCATGTCGGCGGCCAGGTCGAAGCAGGCGGTGGCCACCTCGGCGACCGCCGCCGCCCGCTCCTGCGGCGTGACCTCGACGAGGGGCAGGTCGAACGGCTGGTGAACGGAGGGCAGCACCTGCTGGTGCGGGACACCGTCGTCGTCCTCGACGATCACCGTGCGGAGGACTTCGTGCCGGTCGATGACATCGCGGAGCGCCGACTCCAGCGCGGCCACGTTCAGTTCACCGGTCAGCCGCAGGGCGAACGCACCGTTGTAGGTCGGCGACGGGCCTTCGAAACGGTCCACGAACCACAGCCGGCGCTGCGCGAACGACAACGGGATCATTGTGTCTCCAAAATCGTCAGGACTACCGGGGAGTAATCCGTCACTCAGCTCTGGTCGAGCACCGTCAAGAGGTCGGCGTTGTAGAAGTCGTCGAGGGAGCACGCGCCCGAGACGGTCGAGAAGTAGCGGTCGATCAGCTCCTGGTGGCCGACCAGCTTGCGCAGCATCTCGGTGCGCCCCTCGGGCTTGAGCTCGGCCACGTTGAGCACGCCCTGGTAGAGATTGAGGAAGGTGTTGCTCAGGTCGTTCTCGTAGCGCCTGAGGGCCGCGTTCAGGGCGGCGTCGTCGTGCAGGTTCTCCCCGATGTGATCGGTGAGCGTCTGGGCCTGGATGAAGGCGTCGGTGATGCCGCGGGCGGTGATGGAGTCCTTGTGGTGCACCGCGTCACCGAGCAGCACCCAGCCGGGCCCGTAGGCCTTGCGGAAGTAGTTCTCCTGGTGGCCGGTGCCGTACATCTGCTCCACGCGCTCGCCCTGGGACAGCCGCTCGTGCAGGTCGGGGGCGGTGGTGCGGACGGCTTCGAGGTAGGCCGACTCGGCGTCCTTGCGGACCTCGTTGTACTCGTCCTGGGGGAAGTAGGTCATGGCCAGCGTGAGGTTGTCGTTGGTGGGCACGGAGACCACCCAGCGACCGGGCCGCTCGTACAGCTCGAAGCCCGAGGGGACGCCCGACCAGTAGCTGTAGTAGACGCACGTCATCCGCGGGTGCTCGACGACCTTCTGCGCGCCGACCTTGCGGGCCACCAGCGAGCGCATGCCGTCCGCGCCGACGACCAGGCGGGCCCGGTCCGTGGCCTCGGCGCCGTCGGGCGTCGTGTACTTCACCCCGACGACCCGCTCGCCCTCGAACACCAGGTCGGTGACGGCGCAGGACTCCCGGAACTCCACGCCGGCCGCCACGGCGCCGTCGGCGAGGATCGGGTCGAGCACGAACCGCCGGGGCGCATAGGTCGTGCGGTAGCCGTCGACCGGGATGGAGAAGCCGTCGAGGCGGACGCCGGGCCCCTGGTAGCTCTCCTGGTTGATCGGCGTGCAGCCGGTGTCGCGGAGCTTGTCGAGCAGCCCCCAGCGGCCAAGGAGCGCCACGCCCGGCTGGTGCAGGTAGTGCGAGGACAGCGTGTCCTGCGGGAACTGCGCTTTCTCCAGGAGCAGGACGCGATATCCCTGCTGAGCGAACAACATGGCCGCCGGCGAACCCGCACAACGGGCACCTATGACAATGACGTCGTACATGGCGCCTCTCTAACTAGGTGGTTTTTTGATCCCAATGCGGCCGCAGCCGGAAAGTCTTCGTGATGGAAAGCGCCGCCGCCGCAGCGGAGGGAATGTTCTCGCTGCCGGGCACGCTGGTGATGCTATCCGCCGGAACTGGCGGGATGAATACACACGGCGCTCGAACGGGGTCTCTCGCGTGATTCCCCGGAAAAGCGGGCGGCCGGCTTCCTTCCGCGCGCATGACGGCGTCTCGCGCGGTGTCTCGCCGACGGGACACCACACGACACCAACCGGCCCCGAAACGCTAGGGGGTGGCCGCGCCCAGGGATTCGATGTAGGCGGAAATCGACGCCACCGTCGGGTTGAGGAACATCTGGTCCACGGGGACCTCGACGCCCAACTCGTCGATGAATGCGACCTGGATCCTGGCCATAATCACAGACTGGCCGCCCAGGGCGAAGAAATCGTCGTCGTCCGCTATGTCATCACGCTTGAGTTCGCGGCACCAAATGGCGCGCACCTCGTCGGCAATCATCACAGTCCTCTCGTTTGTCTGAAGGTCCGTCGACTATGCCGTGGCCGTGGTGGCGCTGTCGGCGTACTGGCTCCGGCAGGAATCCGCCAGGGCCGCGCGGTCCACCTTTCCGTGCGGACTCAGCGGAATCCGCGCGATGTTGATGAACCGGGCCGGGACCATGTTCCGCGGCAGGGCCGCCAGCAGGCGGGTGCGTACGTCGTCGGCGTCGAGGTCCTCGCCGGCCGGGACGAGGAAGGCGACCAGCTCACCGTCGCCGGAGTCGGCGGGGGCGACGACCACGGCGGCTTCGCGCACTCCCGCCAGCCTGCCGAGGGCGCGCTCGATGTCGGCGGGATCGATGCGCATGCCCCGCACCTTCACCTGCGCGTCCATCCGGCCGGCGACGACGAGGTCGCCTCCGGGGCCGACACAGCCGCGATCGCCCGTGCGGTACATCCGGCGCGTGTGGCCGTCGACCTCGATCGTGGTGAACTTCGCGGACTCGGGGCCGCTGCCGTTGAGGTAGCCCGCGCCGACGCTGGCCCCGGAGATGCAGACCTCGCCGTACTCGCCCGGCCCGACACCGCGCAGCTGCTCGTCCAGGAGGTGGATCTCGGTGTTGTAGGCCGGCTTGCCGACCGGGGCGATGTCGTGCTCGCCGGGCCGGTATCCGGCGAAGTCGAAGGACGTCGCGACGTCCGTGCACTCGGCGACGCCGTACTGGTGCAGGACGGTGCACGTAGTGCCCTCGCGCCGCGCCCAGTCTGTGAGCCGTTCGGCCTTCAGCGGCTCCCCGCCGATCAGCACGTAGTCCAGGCCGGCCAGCGCCTTGCCGCCCCGTGCGCTCTCCCAGTCCACCAGCAGGTACAGCGTGCTGGAGGCGCAGTGCACCACGCGGATGTCGTGCTCGCCGAGCATGCGGTAGGCCATCATGGCGTCGAAGTTGCGGCTGGCCATCAGGTGCTGGGTGGCGCCGCAGAACAGCGGTGTCATCAAAGCCCGCTGGGAGAGGTCGAAGCCGAAGGCGCTGACGACCAGGTTGTTCGACCCGCTGTGCAGGCCGTACTCGAGCATCAGCCAGTTCATCAGGTTGAACCAGCCCTCGTGCCGCACCGCGGTCAGCTTCGGCGTCCCGGTCGAGCCGGAGGTGAAGACCGCGTAGCACACGTCGTCCCCGGTGACGGCGACGCCGGGACGGCTCGCCGGCAGGTCCGCCAGCTGGCCGGACAGCTGCTGGAGGTCGATGGCCTCGACGGCCGCCGACTCCACCATCGCGGCCGTCGCCGGGGAGGCCACGATCAGGGCGAGATCGGGGATCTGCCCCAGCAGCAGCTGGAGCCTGGCCTGGGGGTAGGCCGGGTCGAGAGGGATGTAGGCGGCGCCGGCCTTCAGCGTGCCGAGGAGGGCGACGAGCATGTCGATGGAGTAGTCGAGACAGATGCCGACCTTCGCGCCCCGGCCGTGTCCGCGCGCGGCCAGGAAGTGCGCGAACTGGTTGGCGCGCGCGTCCAGTTCGGCGTACGTCACGCGCTGTCCGGCGCAGAAGACGGCGACGGCGTCGGGGGTGGCTTCGGCGTGTGCCTCGAACTGCTGGTGGACCACGGGCGTCTCGGGCAGGGCGACGCGCTTTCCCTGAAGGATCATCAACTGGCTCCGATGTGGCAGGTATCCGGTGGGGCGGGCCGCCGGCGCACCCCGGGGCGGGCGGGCGTGTGCGGCATCTGGGCGGTGCGCGGCTAGGCGGTGCGCCGCTCGGGGGCGTGCCGCTGGACGGCGTCGAGCACCTGGGTCACCCACTTGTCGACGGGCAGGCCGTGCGCGGCGGCCACTTGCGAGTAGGAGGCCAGCTGGCCGGCGGACAGTTCGAGGGTGAGGGTGGTGACGTTGCGCCGGTTCTTGTCGGCGGCCTGCGCGTCGGCCAGCTGGGCCACCTCCTGCTGCTCGCCGCCGCGCGCGGGGGTGTCGGCGGGGCCGCTCTGCTCGGCCAGGCTGGCGCGCACCGCCCTGCGCAGTTCGTTGCGCGACCACTTCTGCTGTTCGGCCTTGCGCAGCCAGTAGTCCTGCTCCGGCGGCGACAGCCGGGTCACCTCGGCGTGGTGGGCGAAGCTGAGGCTGTCGCGCCTGCGGCTGTGCTCGAAACGGCGGGCCACCCAGGCGTAGTTGCGCAGCGTCTGGTAGTCCAGGCCGGTGCGGTCGACCGCCTCGCGGTAGCGCCGCCAGCCGTAGGCGGTCTCGCCGAAGATCAGCCAGTCGGCGAGCCACCAGGCCGAGGAGTTGGTGAGCTCGCGCAGGCTGGAGCCGATCCGCTCCCAGGACCGCTCCGAGAGGTCCTGCGGCAGCACCATCCCCGACTTCTGCACCGTTGCCTGCTTGCCCACGAAGGACAGCACCACATCGCGCTGGGCGGGCTCACCGCCGGTGCGGGCCTCTTCGGCCCGGTAACTGCTCGCGGTCCTCACAGGACGCCACCCACAACCGTCATCTCCCCACCAGAGTGTCTGCCTTGGCGTGCGCCGATCGCTCGACCGTGCACCCGGGCGGCCCTCACCGTCGTTCCACTTCGGTCAACCTGCTCTTGTTCGTGCGGTGTTCAGCCCGCGGCCATGGACTCCCGCAGGCTCTTGGGGCGCAGGTCGCTCCAGTTCCGCTCGACGTACTCCAGGCATTCGGCCCGGGCCGCCTCGCCGAAGACCGTGCGCCAGCCCGCGGGCACCTCGGCGAACGCCGGCCACAGGGAGTGCTGGTCCTCGTCGTTGACCACGACGTAGAAGCGGCCGTCCGCGTCGTCGAAGGGGTTGGTACTCAACTGCCACCGTCCTTAACCGGGACTGAGAAGGGGAAATCGCCAGGCCAGGCGATGTGACAGCGCCGGGTGCGGGTCTGCCGGCCGGTGTCGTCCCGTCGACAGGACACCCGGCGTCGGCAGCGGCCGTGGACAGCGGATCGGTGTCGTCCCGTCGACGGGACACCCGGCCTGCGCAGCGGCCCCGGAGCTGAGCGCCACCGTAGGACCCGGCCGCCCGGGCCCACAAGCGCCGTCAGCGGCAGCGGGGCCGGTGACCTGCTCCTCGTCGGCCCGGACCTGTACCCCCGCCGGGATCCTGTGCCAGCATGGCCGATCACTGGCCCGCACGATCACCGGCCCGCAGGTGGGCCTGCTCGAACTCGCAGGCGCGGTCCGTCTCCTTGCGCCGAGGCGATCGAGAGCGCGCGGTCGATCGCGGGCCTGCGCGGGTGGCCCGCCAGGGCCTCAGCTCTTGCCGGCGCGAAGACGCCGGACCGCCCCGCCCCAGTCGAAAATCACCGTCGCGCAGCGGCGCGCGCGCTCGCGCGCCGCACCAAGGGCAAAGGAATTCCTGATGGAGGCAGTGGCCGGCGCCGTGCTCGCGGGCGCTTTTGCGGGTGGCCCGGCCGCGACGGCAGGGCCCGGGGGGGTGTGCGTGCGCACGAGGACAGAAAGCTCATCGACGAACCTACGACTGGTGATCACGCCGTGAAGTCAGAATCCGAGTACGAAACAGATCCAGGCGACGACACACGACGGTCGCTGTTGCGCCACATGCTGGTGGCCAGGGGCGTCGACGAGGAGGCCCAGCAGCTGCAGAAGCAGGGCGCGCTCGACCTCTGGCTGTCCTGCCAGGGCCAGGAGGCCGCGCAGGTGGGCTCGGCGCTGGCCGTGGGGGCGGAGGCGACGGTCTTTCCCGCCTACCGCGAGCACGCCGTCGCCCTGCTGCGGGGCGTGGCGCCCGAGGAGCTGCTCGCGCAGTGGGCCGGGCGCACCTTCTGCGGCTGGGACCCGCGCCGGCTGCGGTTCTTCCCCTACACGCTGGTGCTGGCCGCGCAGACGCTGCACGGCGTCGGCTACTCGATCGCGCAGCGGCTGCAGGGGCAAGAGGACTTCGTCGTGGTGTACATCGGCGACGGCGCCACCAGCGAGGGCGACATGTCGGAGGCGATGAACCTGGCCGCCGTGGAGTCGGCGTCGGTGCTGTTCGTCTGCCAGAACAACGGCTGGGCCATCTCGAAACCGGCCGAGGAGCAGATGCGCACCTCGCTGGCCGAGCGCGCCCGGGGCTTCGGCATCGAGTCCGCGCGGGTCTCCGGCCAGGACCCCGAAGCCGTCTTCTCGTCCTGTTCCCGGGCCGCCGCCCATGTCCGCCAACAGCGCGCGCCCTACCTCGTGGAGATCCCGGTGGCGCGCATCCACGGTCACTCGACCTCCGACGCCCAGGAGATCTACCGCAGCCGCGAGGACATCGCCCGGGCCAGGGCCGCGGACCCGGTGAGCGCGTATGCGGCCCGCCTGAGCGGTCTGGGCCTGGTGGACAGCGCGTGGTTCGACGCCGTCGACGCCGAAGTGCGCGAGCTGCGCGAGCGGTTGATGAAGGAGTACGCCTGATGAGCACCGTGCCGTCCGCCCGCCTGGCGGAGTCGATCAACGCGACCCTCGCCGACCTGCTCGAGCAGGATCCCCGCGTGCTGCTGCTGGGTGAGGACATCGGCCGTCTGGGGGGCGTGTTCCGGGTGACCCGGGGCCTGAGGGAGCGCTTCGGCGCGGAGCGGGTGCGCGACTCGCTGCTGGCGGAGTCCACCATCGTGGGCCAGGCCGTGGGCATGACGATGAGCGGCCTGGTGCCCATCTGCGAGATCCAGTTCGACGGGTTCACCTATCCCGCGGTCAATCAGCTGGTGACCCAGGCGGCCCGCATCGGCGACCGGTGGAACGGGCAGGTCAGCCCGGGCCTGGTGGTGCGGATCCCGACCGCCGGCGGGGTGCGGGGGGTGGAGCACCACAGCGAGTCCAACGAGGCGCTGTTCGCCCGCGTCCCGGGGATCTCGGTGGCGTGCCCCTCCACCGGTGAGGACGCCGAGCAGATCCTGCGGTACGCGGTGACGCTGGGCGCGCCGGTGGTGATCTACGAGCCGATCCGTCTGTACTGGCGGCGCAGCACGCCCGCCCGGGAGCCCGAGCCGGCGCGCTCGCCGAGCGCGGCCCGGATCGTGCGCCGCGGCACGGACGTGACGATCGCCACGTACGGGGCGGTCACCAACGAGGTGCTTCAGGCGGCGCACGCGCTGAGCCCCGAGGTCGACGTCGAGGTGGTGGACCTGCGCTGGGTGGCGCCCCTGGACATGGCCACGGTGTTGGAGTCGGTCTCGCGCACCGGGCGGCTGCTGGTCGTGCACGAGGGGTCCAAGGACGTCGGTATCGGCGCGGAGATCGCCGCGTCGGTGGCCGAGCACGGCTTCGGCGCGCTGCGCGGGCCGGTGCGCCGCCTTGCGCCCGATCGCCGCGCCTATCCCCCGGCGGACTTCGAGAAGGACTATCTGATCGGTGTGCAGGAGATCAAGGACGAGGTGCTGGTGATGACGAAGTGAGCGACTCCCCTGTGGACATGCACGTTCCCAGCTTCGGGCACGGTCTGGCCGAGGCCCTGCTCGTGGAGTGGGTCGCCGCGGTCGGCGACCGGGTCGAGCGGGGCGACGTGATCGCGGTCGTGGAGACCGACAAGGCCAGCACGGAGATCGTGGCGGAGCGCGGCGGGCAGGTCACGGCCCACTGCGCGGCGGTCGGCACGATCCTCAAGTCCGGTGAGGCGCTGTACCAGTTGGCGGCCGGCTAGCCCACCCTGCCCCCGGGCGCCCGGGGAGGCAGAGATCCAGTCACTTGAGCGGAGAAGGAACATGAGCGACATCGAAAGCCGTATCGCGGACACCATGCTGGCCAAACTGCGCGAGCGCGACGCCTCGTTGGGCCCCGACGACCTCGGCCGGCCGGTCGCCGACTTGGACCTGGACTCCCTGGACCTGGTGGAGCTGCACCAGCAGCTGGAGCAGGAACTCCAGGTCAAGGGCGATTTGCGGGAGACCGCGGGGTTCGCCTTCCTGGACGAGTTCAGCACCTATTTCGTGAAGTTGGCGAGCCGGGGATGAGCGCGGGCATAGTCGACATCGCCACCGCGAAGCCGGGCCAGATCATCGACAACGACCACTTCGCGTCGATCGGTCTGACCGACGAGTGGATCCGGCGCCGCAGCGGCATCGCCTCGCGCTCCTGGCTGCCGGAGGAGACCCCGCTGGCGGAGGTGGCGGCGGAGGCGTGCGCGCCGATCGTCACAAGGATGGAGGACCCCTCCTCGATCGGCGCCCTGGTGGTGGTCAGCACCTCGGTGCAGCAGCGCGTGCCGGGCATCGCGCAGAAGGTGGCGCAGCTCATCGGCCTGGGGCCCTCGGTGCTGGCCTTCGACATGAACGCGGCCTGCTGCGGCTTCGTCTACGGCCTGGTCACCGGGCTCTCGCTGTGCGAGGCCGGGCAGGCGCGCTCGGTCCTGGTGTGCTCGGTGGAGGCCATGTCCCGCCTGGTGGACCGCACCGACCGGCAGACGGCGCCGATCTTCGCCGACGGCTCCGCGGCCGTGCTGCTCCAGGACCGCCCGGAGTTCGCGGGCTTCTGCCAGGTCGCGGGCTGCGACGGCTCCCAGGAGGCGCTGATGCGCGAGACCGGCGCGGGCGGCATCCACCTGGACGGGATGCAGGTGTACGACCGGGCCGTGCGCCGGATGTCGGAGTCGGCGCAGTACCTCTTCGACCACGGCCCCGCGCCGACCGTCATGGTCGGCCACCAGGCCAACGGCCGCATCCTGGACCAGGTCAGCGCCTTCGCCGGCCATCTCGGCGTGCCCTTCGTGAACCGGATCGAGAACTCCGGGAACACCTCGTCGGCCACCATCCCGCTGGCGTTCGCCGAGGAGCTGGACGCCGGGAGTCTGCCCGCCCAGGGCCGGCTCGGCGCCGTGGCCTACGGCGCCGGTGAGGCGTGGGGCGGTGTCTCGGTGGACTACCGGGTGCCGGCCGTCGCCGCTTTCTGACCGCGCCGGGAACGCGGGAACGTACTCGATCACTGGAGGTTGTCATCTACTCACCAGAAGCCTGGGTCCTGCGCTCCGGTGCGGTGGCCGGCGCGCACGACGGCGGACTCGGCAGTGTGCTGCAACGCGACCGGTTCACCTTCGGGGCGCTGCAGGAGGGTGAGGCGCTGGTGGAGCCGATCCTCGGCTCCTGGGAGGCCAACGTCGACCATGCGCTGGCCCGCTCCCCCATCGATGTGTGCAGCAGCCGCGGCGAGGACGCGGTGGTCCTGGGCAATCTGGGCGTGGTGCGCGTGCTGAAGGTCAACACGGGCGGCCGCCGGGACATCCAGGTCCGCGAGGGCGATCTGTGCCTGCTGCTGCCCTTCGGCAAGCTCGACCGCTTCGGCTACGCCGAACTCGCCTACGCCTACGACTGTCCCGACACCATCGGCCTGCTGGCCAAGCGGTCGAAGATGGACGCGCGGATCCTGCTGCCCATTCCGGATTCCACCGTGTACTCGCTGCCCCAGTGGGCCACCTACGGGCGGTACTTCACCGCCTGGGACAACTGGAACAAGGCGTACGGGTGCTGGCGCACCCAGGTCGTCGACGACGACCCGGCCAACCACCTGGTGTTCGGCTGGGGCGGCGGGGTGGCCTTCGCCGAGCTGATGCTGGCCAAGCGGGCCGGGTTCCGGGTGGCGATGACGGCGGGCTCCGACGAGCGGATCGCCTTCCTGCGGGACAACGGCATCACCCCGGTGGACCGCCGCCAGTTCCCCGCGCTGTCGCTGCCCACCCGCGCGGAACGCAACGACCGTGAGCGCCACCAGCGGCGCCGGGCGTCGGTCGCGGCCTTCGAGGACCTCGTCAACGACCTCAGCGACGGCCACGGTGTCGCGATCTTCGTGGACAACATCGGCGAGCCGCTGTACGACGTCACCCTGGCCGCCCTGGCCCGCGAGGGCATCGTCACCACGTGCGGCTGGAAGGCGGGGATGCGCCTGTCGCATCTGCGCGGCGCGGAGTGCATCAGCCGGCACATCCATGTGAACACGCACGTGTGGCGCATCCAGGACTCGCCGGCCATCCGGGACTTCCAGGAGGCCGAGGGCTGGATGGCGCCCAAGGGCTCGGATGTGATCTACGACTTCGAGGCCGTGCCCGAGCTGGCCGACGACTACGCGAACGGCAGGATCGGCTCGTACTTCCCGATGTACAGCGTCAACCCCCTCTGAGCGCCCGGGGCGCTGCGAGCAGAGAGGGGCACAGGCCGGCCCCGGGGCCCCGTGGGGGTCCCGGGGCCGGCCTGTGCCCCGCCGCACCGGGGCCGGGCGGCCCAGGCGGTCTTCACCAGGTGACCGGGAGGCGCTCCAGGCCGTACACCAGACTCTTGTGACGGAACGTCAGGTCTTCGATGTCGCAGGCCAGGCGGATGCCGGGCAGGCGGGCAAGGAGCGAGGTGACGGCGATCTCGACCTCGCGGCGGGCCAGGGAGGCGCCGGCGCACAGGTGGGTGCCGAAGCCGAAGGCGACGTGCCGGTTCTCGCCGCGCTCCAGGTCGAAGCGTTCGGGGTCGGGGAAGGCGCTCGCGTCGTGGTTGGCGCCGGGCACGGCCAGGATCACCAGGTCGCCCGTGGTCATGGCGGCGCCGGAGAAGGTCATGTCCTGATCGACGACGCGCAGGACGTTGTCCTGGGAGACCGACCAGAAGCGCAGTGACTCCTCGACGAAGGCGGTGACGCGGTCGGGGTCCTCGATGAGCCGGTCGCGGACGTCGGGGTTGGTCATCAGGGTCAGGGCGCTCAGCGCGATCTGGCTGGTGGTGGTCTCGTAGCCGGAGACGAGGATGAAGCGGACCATCGGCAGCAGGTCTTCGCGGGGCAGTTCGCCGGTCAGTACGCGCTCGGTGATCAGGCGGCTGATCAGGTCGTCCTGGGGCTCGCGTTCGCGCTCGTCGATGAGCCGGTTGAGGTAGTCGTTCATCTTGTAGTAGGCGGCCCAGGACTCCTCGGGCTTGTCCAGGCTCAAGATGGTGCGGCTCTGCTCGGCGAAGGTGCGGTAGTCCTGCTGGGGCACGCCGAGGAGCTGGGCGATGACCTGGGTGGGCAGGGCCAGGGCGAACTCGGCGTACAGGTCGAGCGGGCGCGGCAGGCTCTGGAGGCGGTCCAGGAGTTCGTCGACGAGTTTTTGGATGCGCGGGCGCCATTCCTTGATGCGTTTGGCGGTGAACTCGCTCATCATCATGTGCCGTTGGCGGCCGTGCTCGGGCTCGTCCATGCGCCAGAAGGAGTTGAGGTTCTCGTTCGGGGGCAGTTCGGTGCGCGCCCGGCCCATCTTGGTGTCGTCGGAGCTGAAGCGCGGGTCGTTCATGGCCTGGCGCACATCGTCGTAGCCGGTGAGCAGCCAGGCCCAGCCGCCGTCGGGCAGGTCCACCCTGGCCGGTCCGTGCGCGCGCAGGTCGGCGTACTGGGCGGGTGGGGACATCGGGCACTGGCGGGTCATGGGGTAGGTGGGGTTCGCCATGGTCACACGTCCTTGGATGCGGTGCCGGTCGGGGGTAGCCGGTCGATGGCCGACCGTAGGGCGCGGCGTTGACGTGCTGCTGACTGGTGCCTGACGGGGCGGGTGGGGTCAGGCGGCGGCCGGGGCGGGGACGGGGGTGTGAAAGCCGCGCCGGTACCACAGCAGGGGCGGCACCGCGTGGTCGCGGATGCGGATCTGGCGGGGGGTGGCGAGCAGCAGGTCGTGGTCGCCGGCGCGGATCACGTCCGCGGTGGTGCAGCGCAGCAGGACCGTGGCGTCGGGGAGGCAGGGCAGGGCCGTGGTGTCGTCCCAGGCGCAGAAGTCGCCGGGGGCGAAGCGGTCGACGCCGCGGGTGGCGAAGCGCTGGGCGATGGGGCGGTGCTGTTCGCCCAGCAGGTTGATGACGAACTCGCCGCTTTGGGTCATGGCGTCGTGGCAGCTGGAGGTGAGGGCGATGCCGACCATCACCAGCGGCGGGTCCAGGGAGACGGAGGTGACCGAGCTGGCAGTGAATCCCCGGCGCCGGCCGGCCGCGTCCCGGGCGGTCACCACGCTGACGGGGGCGGCCAGCAGGGCCATCGCGTCCTTGAACGCCTGGGCGCCGGCCCCGGGCCGGACCTGGGCCGGCGGGGTCTGCTCCTGGACAGGGGTCATGGCGGGTGCTCCTTCGCGAGGTGGGCGGCGGGGTGCCGGACGGGGGTGCGGAAGGGGGGTGGGGCGGGGTGCTGGAGACGATGCCAAGAACCACTCAAGACCTGCTGGAGACGGTGCCGGGCGGGCGGTGGGGGGCGGGCCCGGGTCAAGTGGGGGTTGAGTGGCGGGGAGCAGGATGGCTCTCGTAGGCAATGGGCGTAGGCACTTGCCGACGGACCACGTCAGGACACGTAAGGAGTTGCTCATGGCAGACAGGGAGCCGGTCATGTCCGAGAGCGAGATTCTCGGCTGGCTCACGGAGAGGCTGGGCGCTCAGGTGTCCCTGCCCCCTTCGCGGATCAATCCCGACGTTCCCTACGTCGAGTACGGCCTTGACTCGGTGGCGGCCCTGGGCCTGTTCGGTGACATCGAGGAGGAGTTCGGTCTCGTCCTGGACCCGAGCGTTGCCCTGGAGTACTCGACGCTGGCTCTGATGGCGGGTTTCCTTGCCGCGGAGCACAAAGAGGTCGTCCACAGCTGAGAGGCCCGGCCGGGCGTGCTGGAGGGCCGGCCGGTGCGGGGCGGGGCCGGATCCCTTTTCGGGGGTCCGGCCCCGCCGCCTGTGCGGGCCGGGGCCGGGGGGTGTCAGTCGCGGTCGACGCAGACGCCGGTGGTGCGCGGGCCCAGCAGCAGGACGACGGCGACCAGGGTGGCCATGGCGCCGGCGATGACGGCGAACATCGGGCCCGGGCCGTGGGCGTCGAGGACGGGCAGCAGGGCGAAGGGCAGGGCCGCGGCGCTGAGTTTGGACAGCGAGTAGGCAAGGCCGGTGGCCTGGGCGCGGATCGCGGTGGGGTACTGCTCGGCCAGGTAGACGTGGCTGGCGGTGGAGAAGATGTTGCTCACCAGGGTGTAGGCGATGCCCAGGGCCATGATGAGCGGGGCCGAGCCCGCGTAGGCGAAGCCCAGTCCGGACAGGGCCATCGCCGCGGCCGAGACGGCGACGAGCCGTTTGCGTTCCATGCGGTCCATGACCGGCACCGAGAGCAGGGCGCCCAGGGGGTAGCCGAGGAAGGACACCGCGGTGTAGCCGATGCTGGTGACCACGTCGTATCCCTTGGCGGCCAGGATCTGCGGGGCGAGCGCGCCAAAGCCGTAGTAGCCGACCACCGACAGGGTGCAGAAGAGCCACAGCATGGTGGTGCGGCGCCGGTAGCGGGCCTGGAACACGTCGCGCAGCCGGGCCGGGGGCGCGGCGGGCGGCGC
>NZ_AOPZ01000013.1 GCF_000414115.1 Streptomyces aurantiacus JA 4570 | reverse complement strand
CCGCCGCGAAGCGGCGGGCTCGAAGCGACGGCCGTCAGACCTGATACGTATGGGCCGCGAAGAGGGACAGGTTCTCGGCGACCCACGCCGAGGTCAGAGCCAGCCCCTCGCGGAGCGGAACGACCGGCTCCCAGCCGGACAGCTCCCGGGCAAGGGAGTTGTCCGACACGAGCCGCTCAACTTCGCTCCCAGCAGGCCGCATCCGCGCGGGATCGGCCACCACCACGGCCTCCCGCCCACTGGCCGCGATCAACTCCGCCGCCAGATCCCCGATGGAGATCTCCCGGCCCACGCCGAGGTTCACGACCTGCCCGACGGCGGAGTCGGCCTCGGCCACCGCGAGGAACCCGCGCGCCGTGTCCGTCACGTACGTGAAGTCCCGCGTGGGCGTCAGCGACCCGAGCCTGATCTCCCGCGCCCCGGCGTGCAGTTGGGCGAGGATGGTGGGGATCACGGCACGGGCGGACTGCCGCGGGCCGTAGGTGTTGAAGGGCCGCACCACGGCCACCGGCAGCTCGAAGGCGTGCCAGTGCGACAGCACCGTCATGTCGGCGCCGATCTTCGAGGCGGAGTACGGCGACTGCGGCTGCAGCGGGTGCCGCTCGCTGATGGGCACCGTCAGCGCCGTCCCGTACACCTCACTGGTCGAGGTGTGGACGAGTCGGCGCACGGAGTGCCGGCGGCACGCCTCGGCGACGTTCTCCGTACCGACGACGTTGGTCTGCACGTACGCGCCGGGAGAGTCGTACGAGTACGGGATCCCGATGAGCGCGGCGAGGTGGAAGACGGTGTCGCACCCGGCGACGGCGTCCATCACGCGCCCCGCGTCGCGGACGTCACCGGCGAGGAACTCCACCCGCGGGTCCCCGGCGAGATGCGCCAGGTGCCCCTTGTCGCCGTACGGCTTGTAGTGCACGAAGGCACGGACCTTCGCGCCCCGCTCCAGGAGCAGGTCGACGAGGGTCGAGCCGATGAAACCCTCGGCGCCGGTGACGAGGACGGTGCGGTCGCGCCAGGAAAGAGGGGCAGAGGGCGAGAGGTCGTTCATGCCGCGTACTCCAGGTGATCGGTGTGGTGTTGGGCGAGGTGCAGGACCCGCTCGGCGAGCAGGTCGGCGGCCCGGGCGTGCGGCCCGGGATCCGCGGCGCCGCTCATGGCGGCGAGCCGGGCCGGTTCGGCGAGCAGCGGTTCGAGAAGCCCCGCGAGCCGGTCGGCGGTGGTCTCGGCGTCGGGAAGCAGCAGCCCCGCGCCGGCGTCGGAGAGGACCCGCGCGTTGTGGGTCTGGTGGTCGCCGGGGGCGTGCGGGTAGGGCACGAGGACGGCGGGCACACCGGTCGCGGCGAGTTCGGCGACGGTGGCGGAGCCCGCGCGGCAGACGACGAGGTCGGCGGCGGCGTAGGCGAGGTCCATCCGGTCCAGGTACGGCACGGCCCGCGCGACCGCGCCTGCTCCCTCATGTCCTTCGTACGCGAGCCGCCGCCGCGTCTCGTCGAGCGCCGCGGGACCGGTCTTGATCAGCAGGAATACGTCGCCACGCCACCGCCAGCGGGCGGCGAGCCCGAGCGCCGCCTCAGTGAGGCGGGCCGCGCCCAGGCTGCCGCCGTTGAAGAGCACGAGCCGCGCCCCGTCGGGCACGCCGAGGACGCGCCGGGCGTCGGCACGCAGCGCGTCCCGGTCGAGGGAGGCGAGGGCGGCGGCGATGGGCATGCCGGTGGTGGTGGCGCGGTCGCCGCCCGGCAGATGGGCCCGGCTGCGGTCGAAGGCGACGGCGATGTGCGGGGTGAGCCGGGCGGCGAAGCGGTTGGCGCGGCCGGGCACGGCGTTGGACTCGTGGATGAGGCTGGGCAGTCCGGCCATGCGCGCGCCGACGATCGCGGGCGCGCTCGGGTAGCCGCCCATGCCGACGGCGACCTGCGCGCCCTGGTCCCGCAGGATGGCCCGGCACTGGGCGCCGGACTTCAGCAGGGCCGCGGGCAGCAGATAGCGGCGGGCGCCGAGCGACGGGTCGAAGGGGATCATGTCGACGGTGTGCAGCCGGTAGCCGGCCTCGGGGATGAGCCGGGTCTCCAGGCCGCGCTCGGTGCCCACGAAGGAGATCACCGCGTCCGGCACGGCCCGGCGCAGGGCGTCGGCGAGGGCGAGGCCCGGATAGATGTGGCCGCCGGTGCCGCCCGCGCCGATCACGACGGACAGCGGCCTGTTCGTGTGGGTCGCCGCGGGACTGGCCGTGGCGGAGGTGACGGGAGTTCTCATGGCACCGGAGCCTCGCGAGCCGTCCTAAGAGGGTTTTAAGAGCCGCATTTGGCACCTTTGGTTCATGAGCTGGTTCAGGAGCGGTACGAGGCGTACGAGCCGCACGGGTCGTACGGGGCATATGAGGCGTACGAGGCCCGAGGTTCCGCGCGTGGGCACAGGCACGGGCGTGGGCACGAGCACAGGCACGGGCACGGGCGGCGGCGCATGACGGCCGCCGCCGCCAAGATCCTCGTCGTCGACGACGACCCGGAGGTGCGCGCCGCGGTGGAGGACGCGCTGACCGTCGAGGGGCACCATGTGCGCGGGGCCGCCGACGGCCACCGGGCGCTGACCGCGGTGGCCCGGTGGGAGCCGGACCTGCTTGTCCTGGACGTGATGATGCCCGTCATGGACGGCCTGGCGGTGTGCCGCAGGCTGCGGGCGGCGGGCGACCGCACGCCGGTGCTCGTCCTTACGGCCCTGGACTCGGTGAGCGACCGCGTCGACGGGCTCGACGCCGGAGCCGACGACTATCTCGTCAAGCCCTTCGCCCTGGACGAGCTGGTGGCCCGGGTCCGCGCGCTGCTGCGCCGCGCCGCCCCGGACCCGGCGGAGCCCGGCCGCGACGGCGACGAGCTCGCGTACGGCGATCTGACCCTCGACGTGCGCACCCGCACCGGGGGGCGCGGCGGGCGGCGCATCGAGTTCAGCCGCACCGAGGCCACCCTCCTGGAACTGCTCCTGCGCAACGCGGGCCAGGTCCTGCCGCGCGAGCTGATCCACGAGTCGGTGTGGGGGCGGGACTTCGGCCCCGACTCCAACTCCCTCGCGGTGTACGTCGGTTATCTGCGCCGCAAGCTGGAGTCCGGCGGCGAGGCCCGGCTCGTGCACACGGTGCACGGCGTCGGCTACCGGTTCGGCTCGCCGTGAGCGCCCG
>NZ_AOPZ01000012.1 GCF_000414115.1 Streptomyces aurantiacus JA 4570 | reverse complement strand
GCGACGGGATCGAGCAGCGGGATCGGCGACAGGTCACGTGGCTCGGAGGCCAAGACGGGCGGCGGGGCGAGGTGCTTGGGCATGGGGACCATGCGCCCGTAGGCGTCCGGCACCCACACCACCGGCTCACGCTCGATGCCCGACTGCGCGGGCACCAGCGGCGCCGTGTACGGCTCAACGGGCGTGATCGGGATGGGGTGATGGACTTCGACGGCGGTGGGCCGCTCGGGGTAGGGCATCCTGTGCTCCCTTCTGGCCTGGCCGGGCACCAGCACACCCCGCGCGTGGCGCCTGTGCGCGGGGTGTGCGGGTCTTGGGCCCGGGTGTCAGGCGGGGGTGTCAGGCGGTGTCAGCGGCCCACTGTCAGGGCGCGTGACGCCGCGTGTGCCTAGGGGTTTGGGTGTCAGGCGGCCGTGACGGTGTCAGGCGTCAGGCTGCTGTCAGGGCCGCGGGCGTCCCGTCGTCGGGGCGGGGGACGATCCGCCACCGGCCGGTGGTGTTCGTCTGCTCCAGGCGGCCCTCGATGGCGGCTTCCTTGAGCCGCGCGGACACCCACGGGCGGGACAGACCGTGGCGGTCGCACCAGTCCATGAAGTCCTTCGGGCCCACGACCATCAGCCCCGCGGCCTCGAACTCGTCGAGCGCCTGGGCGAAGAGCTCGCGGGCCTCGGCCGGGGTCGGCTTGCGGCCCGTCTCCTGCCCGAACAGCGGGACGTCGTCGCCCTGCTGCGGTTCGGGGAGTTCGGCTTCCTCGTCGATGTCCGCGTCCTCCGGGTCGACCAGCAAGCCCTCCTCCGTCACGCCCGGGTCCTCCTCCGTGCGGGCCCGCGGTACCGCCGGCGCGCTGCCCGTGTCGGGGGCGGCGCGGCCGGTGTACGCGGTTCCGGCCACGCCCTTGAGGGCGCGCGCGGTGACGGAGTCGGCGGTGGCGCCGTGGCGCTGCGCCCACAGCGCGAGCAGCTGCATGGTGTCCACGGAGCGCGGCGTGAAGCGCAGGGTGCGTCCCGGGGAGGCGTAGCGGTCCTCGTCGATGCCGGGCGAGACGACGTAGCAGTAGCCGGGCTTGCGGTTGCGCCACGCGCCCGGGTGGGCGCCCGCGGCCAGGACCTCGTCGGGCAGGCAGAAATTTTCGTCGTCCGGGGCACAGCCCAGTGCGACCACGGACGGCAGCGAGGCCCGCGTGCTCGTGCTCATCTGGTCGTAGGACGGGCGCTGAAGGGAGACCACCAGGGCGGCGCCCGCGGACCGGGCTTCCTGCGCGATGCCGGTGAACGCGTCATCGCCGATGAACCGCAGGGTGTTCGCGGCCTCCTCGAACCAGGCGACCATGAACGGCATGCCGGGGCAGCCGCACGCCGCGCCCTGGCGGCAGGAGTGGGCCGGG
>NZ_AOPZ01000011.1 GCF_000414115.1 Streptomyces aurantiacus JA 4570 | reverse complement strand
GCGACGGGATCGAGCAGCGGCAGCGGGGACAGGTCACGCGGTTCGGTGGCCGGGACGGGCGGCGGGGCGAGGTGCTTGGGCATGGGGACCATGCGCCCGTAGGCGTCCGGCACCCACACCACCGGCTGACGCTCGATGCCCGACTGCGCGGGCACCAGCGGCGCGGCGTACGGCTCAACGGACGTGATCGGGATGGGGTGATGGACTTCGACGGCGGTGGGCCGCTCGGGGTGGGACATGCGGTGCTCCCTTCCGGCCTGGCCGGGCGCTCGCACACCCCGCGCGCGTCGCCCGTGCGCGGGGCGTGCGGGTCTTGGGCCCGGGTGTCAAGCAAGGGGTGTCAGGCGGTGTCAGCGGCCCACTGTCAGGGCGCGTGACACCGCGTGTGCCTAGGGGTTTGGGTGTCAGGCGGCCGTGACGGTGTCAGGCGTCAGGCCGCCGTCAGGGCAGCGGGCGTCCCGCCGTCGGGGCGGGGGACGATCCGCCACCGACCGGTCTGGCTTGTCGGCTCCAGGCGGCCCTCGATGGCGGCTTCCTTCAGCCGCGCGGACACCCACGGGCGGGACAGACCGTGGCGGTCGCACCAGTCCATGAAGTCCTTCGGGCCCACGACCATCAGCCCCGCGGCCTCGAACTCATCGAGCGCCTGGGCGAACAGGCGACGGGATTCCTCCGGGGAGGGCTTGCGGCCCGTCTCCTGCCCGAACAACGGGACGTCGTCGCCCTGCTGAGACTCGGGCAGCTCCGCTTCCTCGTCGATGCCCTCGTCCTCGGGGTCGACCAACAGGCCGTCGTCGTCGACGGCCTGGTCGTCGTCCGCGCGAACCTGTGTCGCCGGCGGCACGGCCGTCGCGCTGCCCGTGTCGGGTGCGGGGCGGCCGGTGTACGCGGTTCCGGCGACGGTCTTGAGGGCGCGCGCGGTGACGGGGTCGGCGGTGGCGCCGTGGCGCTGTGCCCACAGCGCGAGCAGCTGCATGGTGTCCACGGAGCGCGGCGTGAAGCGCAGAGTGCGTCCCGGGGAGGCGTACCGGTCCTCGTCGATGCCGGGCGAGACGACGTAGCAGTAGCCCGGCCGCCGGTTGCGCCACGCCCCCGGGTGCGCGCCCGCGGCCAGGACCTCGTCGGGCAGGCTGAACCCTTCGTCGTCGGGAGCGCAGCCCAGCGCGACCACGGACGGCAGCGAGGCCCGCGTGGACGTCGACATCTGGTCGTAGGACGGGCGCTGCAGAGAGACCACCAGGGCGGCGCCCGCGGAGCGGGCCTCCTGCGCGATGCCGGTGAACGCGTCATCGCCGATGAACCGCAGGGTGTTCGCGGCCTCCTCGAACCAGGCCACCATGAACGGCATGCCGGGGCAGCCGCACGCCCCGCCCGGGCGGCAGGAGTGGGCCGGGTCGCGCTGCTCCCGCGCGGCCTCAGGCACCCACTGGCGGTAGCTGTGGGCGCCAAGCCAGGCCGTGCGGGCCGGGATTGCCGCCTGGACGGCCGCAACCATGACCTCGGACGGGGTGCCGCCCTCCACTGCCCAGTCGTAGCCGGGCAGCAGCGGACGGAAGTCCTGGAACGCCTTCGGGTCGGACATCAGCAGCACGACGTCGCGGCGGGACATGATCTCGGTCTGCAGGTTCAGGGCAGCATCGCCCTTGCCGGACCCGGTTCCGCCCGCGATCAGCACGTGCGTGCTGTTGCGGCCCGTCTCCGGGTCGCCGGGCAGCCACAGCAGCAGCGGCGAGCCGTCGTCGTAGCGGCCCATCACCAGCGGGTCCGCGATCGAGCCGCCCAAGTTCGAGGGGCCCTCCCACTCGACGGTCTCAGCCAGCATGTCCTCGGGGACGATGACCAGGTCACCGCGCCGGTTGGAGTCCGGGTCGGGCTGGTAGCGCACCGCCGATGCGGGCAGGTCCAGCGCGGAGGCGATGCGCGGCAGTGCTCCGGACATGTCCGCGTTGGTCTGCGTGCCCGGATCCAGCGCGACCGGCGCGGTGACCCGGTTCGGCTCCGCCCGCGCTGCGCGGATCTGCGC